>NZ_JBKDTZ010000129.1:0-58601 GCF_046339755.1 Acidovorax sp.
GTTGGTTATGGCGGTTTTTTGGGCGCGGGGCGGGGGGGGGGGGCCTGGTATAATCGGCAGCTTTTGACGGCCCTGTGGGCCAAAAGGACGCACGCGTGGACCTCGTTTTGCTGGCCAAGGCCGCCCTCATGGGCGTGGTCGAAGGCCTGACCGAATTTCTCCCCATCTCCTCCACCGGCCACCTGATCCTGGCGGGCTCCCTGCTTGGTTTCGACGATGCCAAGGCCAAGGTCTTCGACATCGCCATCCAGACCGGCGCCATCTTTGCCGTCATCCTGGTGTACTGGCAGAAGATCCGCGCCACCCTGGTGGCCCTGCCGCGCGAGCGCAGCGCGCAGCGCCTGGTGCTCAACGTGCTCATCGGCTTCCTGCCCGCGGTGGTGCTGGGCCTGCTGCTGGGCAAGGCGATCAAGGCGCACCTGTTCATCCCGGTGGTGGTGGCCAGCACCTTCATCCTGGGCGGTTTCATCATCCTGTGGGCCGAAAAGCGCCCGGCCACGGCAACCCGCGTCCACGAGGTGGACGACATGACGCCGCTCGATGCGCTCAAGGTCGGTCTGGTGCAATGCCTGGCCATGGTGCCCGGCACCAGCCGCAGCGGCGCAACCATCATCGGCGGCATGCTGCTCGGGCTGTCGCGCAAGGCGGCCACGGACTTCTCGTTCTTCCTGGCCATGCCCACGCTGATCGGGGCCGGGGTGTACAGCCTGTACAAGGAGCGCGCGCTGCTGTCGGCGGCCGACATCCCGATGTTCGCCACCGGGCTGGTGTTCTCCTTCATCAGCGCCTGGCTGTGCGTGCGCTGGCTGCTGCGCTACATCAGCAGCCACAGCTTCGTGCCGTTTGCCTACTACCGCATCGTGTTCGGCATGGTGGTGCTGATCACTGCCTGGGGTGGGTGGGTGCGCTGGGCCGAGTAGAGATGCTGGTGGTCATGCCGTGACCATGCCGAGGCCGGGAAGGTGATAAGCTGTAATGATGAGGGCGTGCCAACACTCCTTCCGCGGGGGGTGAAATGAATGTTGGCGCGCCATAGCGGTTGCGCTGTCGTGCAGCGCCGACCGCGCTTTCGCTTGGCCACCAGATGATCCTTGCCCCGGGACTTTCGCTACATGACGCCAGATGAGCCAGAAAGATTGCGCCGCCGTGCCAGGCACACCGACTGGTCCAAGGAAGAGTTGCTCGAACTGATCACGAAGAGTGCGGGTGCTACCCTGGCCGCCGTGGACCGGAACCTGCAGATGGTCTACGTGAACGAGGAGTATGCGCGCTGGTTCGGCAGCACACCCGAACTCCTGGTGGGCAAGACCATCATCGACCTGTATGGCGAAAGCGATGCGGCGCGTTTCATGCCCTTCGTCGAGCGCGTGCTCAGCGGTGAGCGGGTGCAGTACCAGCGGCTGCTGCGCACCCCCTACGGCTTCGACGAATGGCGCACCATCTGCCTGACGCCCTGGCCTGCACGCAATGGCGTCATCGACGGCTTCATCACGACCGCGCTCGATGTGCACGAACTGCAGGTGACCATGAACGCGTTGCGCGCCGCCAACCAGCGGCTGTCCTCGCACATGGAAAACAGCCCCCTTGCGGTGCTCGAAATGGACCAGGATCTGCGCCTGCTGCATTGCTCGCAGCGCGCGGTGCAACTGATGGGCTGGCTCCCCCTGGCACACCTGGAGGGGCGGTCGCTCACGCAACTGCTGGGCCACACTGCGGACGAAGGCCTGCACGAGGCACTGCAGCGCCTGCAGGAAGGCCAGGAAGCGCAGAACCGGGCGGAGACCTCCTTCACGCGCCAGGATGGTGCCGAGGTGCACTGCGAGTGGTTCAACTCCGCGCTGACCGACGCCGAGGGGCGCGTGACCTCCATCATGGCCCTGGTGCAGGATGTCTCGGCCAAGATCCAGATCGCGCGCCAGCAGCAGTACCTGGCCAACCACGATTCACTGACAGGGTTATACAACCGCGCCGCCTTCCACAGCCGCCTCGACCAGGCGCTGGCCCGGGTGCGCCACAACGCCGCAGGCTCGGTGGCGCTGCTGTTCATCGACCTCGATGGCTTCCAGCGCGTGAACGACACGGAAGGCCACCGTGCGGGCGACGAGGTGCTGCGCATCGTCGCCCGGCGGCTGGCCGCCACGGTGCGCGGCGAGGACACCATGGCACGGCTGGGCGGCGACGAGTTCCTGGTCATGCTCGACCGCGAGGTCACGCGCGACGTGACCGATGGCATCGGCCAGCGCATCATCAATGCGCTGCACGAACCCATGTGGGTGGATGGGCGCGCGCTGCACATCGGCGCCAGCATCGGCGTGGCAATGCACCCTCCGCTGGAAGGCGAGACCGACGCCCTCATGAACCGCGCCGACCAGGCCATGTACGCCGCCAAGCGTGCCGGCAAGGGGCGCCTGCACTACGCCCAGCCGGCGCTGCAGTGAGCGCCCGCACCCCGCCTTACCCCTGCTTTGGCAGGCGGATGCTCTGCTGGAACTTGAAGAAATTGCTCGGGTCGTACTCCTGCTTGGCCTGCTGCAGGTTCGGGTAGGCCGGGCCCCAGTAGGCATTCTCGAAGTCCTGCAGGCTGGCGTCGGGGTAGTTCTGGTACACGTGCCCGTTGAGGAAGGGTTGCACCAGCTGCATGAACCCGGCCAGCCAGGCCTCGGTCTGCGCGCGCTCGGCCGGGTTGCGCCAGAACACGTCGACCACCAGGTCGGCATCCACGCGGCGGTGGATGAAGGCGCTGGCCTCGACGGGATAGCGGTTGATCGCGCCACCGTAGGGTTCCAGATAGGCCAGCGACCACTGGTTGGGCGAGGTGAGGAAGTAGTCGATGATGGCCTGCCAGTCGGCGGTGGCCAGCGGGCTCGCGATGTAACCCGAGGCCTTGCTCTCTGCGATGCCGTCGGGCAGGTTCTCGGGCAGCGAGTAAGGGTGGTCCTCTAGCCAGACGTTCATGTCCGGGTAGGTGCCGGTCTGGTCCACCAGCAGCTGGGCGCTGGGTATGGCCATCAGCGGCGCGATGGCCTGAAGCCCGGCCTCGCGCGTACCGCAGAACATGCCCTGCACCATGGCCACCGGCTGCCCGTTGTGGTAGCCCAGGTTCATCATGTAGCCGAGGGCGTCGGGCGCGCCGCTCTGCATGTAGGCCTGCTGCATCATGGTGAGCACATTCGCACCCTGGCTGATGTCCCAGCCGATGGACCAGGCCCAGACCGTGTCCAGTGGCGCCATGCTGTAGGTCACCTGCAGCAGCACGCCGAAGTTGCCGCCCGTGCCCCCGCGCATGGACCAGTACAGCAGGGGGTTCTCGGTTTCGCTGGCCGTGACGATGCTTCCATCGGCCAGGGCCACCCGCAGAGACTCCACCAGGTCGCTCTGGATGCCGAAGCGCCGCGAGGTGTAGCCGTAGCCGCCACCCTGCACGAAGCCACCCACGCAGACACTGCCGCATGCGCCCGTGGGCACGTGCCAGCCGGTGTGGTTCATGGCGCCATTGAAATGGTCGAAGTCGGTGCCAGGCAGCACGTGCACGCGCGCGTTCGGCGGGTCGAGCACCACGCCCTTCATGTCGCTCAGGTCCACCACCATGCCGTTGTTGACCGAGTAGCCGGCCGTGCTGTGGCCGCCACAGCGCACGGCCACGGCCACCTTGTACTTGCGCGCCACGGCCAGGCATTCGAGCACGTCGTTTTCGACCGCGCAGTAGACGATGATCTTGGGAAACGACTGGAAAGCCGGGTTGGATTCCTGGCGCGCCGCGTTGTAGTCGGGGCTGGTCGGCAGCACCACCCTGCCGACCAGCGCGTGCTCGAGCTCGGCCAGCGCATGCAGCGCGACGGCCGGGTCCGCCGGGCCTTCTTCGGCCGCGCAGGACGGGTCGGCCACAGAGGCCGCAAGGGCGTGGAATTGCGCGATGCGCGCAGCTTTGGCGATGCGGGCGGGGCTTTTGCGATGGGCCATGGCACAGGGTCCGTTGGGGAGTTGCGAGACCTTCTGTGTAACTGAAGGCCTGCCTTTTGACCAGCAATGGATGTCCCCAGGCGCCACGGGATGGCGCGCACCCGGCTACGCCGAAGACAGGGCCAGGTCGCCGGTATTGCGGCGCAGGCAGAACTTGCCGCTTTGCTTGCCGTTGTACATGGCGGCATCGGCCAGCTTGAGCAGGCCGGCGGCATCGCTGCTGTCGTCGGGCGCGATGGCATAGCCCACGGTCAGGCCCACGTGGACCTGGATGCTGCCGAGCGAGAACGGCAGGCGGAAGGCGTCGAGCAGCTTGAGCCCCAGCTCCTGCGCCTGCTGCGCACTGCCCAGGTGGCCGGCCATCACCACGAACTCGTCGCCGCCCAGGCGTGCGACCACATCGCTTTGCCGCACATGGCCCTGCAGGCGGCGCGTGACGGCCACCAGCAACTCGTCACCGACATCGTGGCCATGCTGGTCGTTCACGGGCTTGAAGCCGTCGAGGTCCATCATGTAGACGGCCAGCAGGTCGTCCGGGCCGCTGCGCTGCAGGGCGGCCGCGAGGGCCATGTTCAGGCCCCGGCGGTTGGGCAGGCCGGTAAGGGGATCGGTGTGCGCCAGCGAGTGCATGGCGTCGCGCTCGCGGTTGGCGTGCAGCGCCTCCAGATGCAGGGCATGGGTGCGCAGTCCCAGCACGCGCATGAACAGCAGCATGTCGATGGTGGCACCGAACTGGAAGGAGTGCAGCGTCCAGAAGTTGACCGGTACCCAGCCGTTGATGACGCCGATCATCACCGCGGTGGTCACGAAGTAGATCAGCCACGCCGCCAGCAGGCTGGTGCCCACGCCGTCGCCTGCGAGGGCCTTGCGCACCGCGCCCGGGATGCCCATGAGCGCGGGCACCAGGCCCAGGATGCTGACGATGGCGGCAATGGCGCGGGTGCTCAGCACGTCCAGGCTGTAGGCAATGCCCAGCACCACGCACAGCACGGCGCCGCAGCGCATGGCGCGCAGGAAGCGGCTCTTGGGCCGGTCCCCCGCCAGGGCCTGGCTGATGAACAGGAAGGACCCGCAGGTGGCCAGCAGCGCCGACAGGCCTGCCGCATGCTCGGTGAACCACAGGCTGTTGCTCCACAGGTACTGCCGGCCAATGCCGAACAGGTGCAGCGAGAACATCAGGCTGCCCGTGATCAGCATCGCATAGAAGATGAACAGCGGCTCGCGCAGGCTGGTCCACTGGGCCAGGCTGTAGATCAAAAGGCACAGCGCCAGGCCCGTGAGCACGCCCTGCAGCATCTGTTCGTCCACTGCCGTGGCAAGCATGGCCGACGACTTGTTGAGCGTGATGGGCAGGATCATGGCCGCCCGGGTTTCCACGCGCATCAGCAGCTCGTAGGTCTGGCCGGGCAGGAACTCGAGCGCCACGGCGTGCGAGCGGCTTTGCAGCGGCCGCTGCGAGTACGGCTGCAGGCTGCCCAGCACGACGTGCCTGGTCACGTGGCCAGCGCTGAGAACGTAGATATCGACCCGGTTCAGGTCGGGGTGGTTGATGTCCAGCGTCCAGCGGCCGTCGGAGGTCAGGTGCACCGCCAGCGGCGCGCGCAGCCAGATGGCGTCCGAGCGCACGCCCAGCGTGGCGCCCCGGGAGGGCGGGGGCACGAAGTCATCGGCACGGGCCTGCACCTCCTCCAGGCCGAGCTTGAGCGTGGGGTCGGAGAGCATGCGCACCGCCGGCCATACCTCGATCGACGCAGCGCTGTCGTGCAGCACCAGGGGCTGCGTCGAATGGGCCTTGCCTGCGCCGGCCAGCAGGCCCAGCAGCAGCACCAGGCATGCAGCGGCCCTCCACCAGCTGCGCAGTGCGGGCAGCGGGTGGGTGTGGGTAGGGGTGTGGTGCAGCAGGGCTCGCATGGTCGTCAGGAGGCGAGGGCAACGGCGCCATCGCCACGCAGCAGGCAGTGCTTGCCGGTCTGCTTGCCCTTGTACATGGCGGCGTCGGCCTTGCCGATGAGCTCGCGCACATCCTTGCCATCGAAGGGGGCCAGCACGTAGCCGATGGTCAGGCCCACATGCAGGCGCAGGTTGCGCAGCGCGAACGGCTCGCTGAACGCATGCAGCAGGCCTTCACCGATCTCCCGGGCCTGCTCGGGCCGCGTGAGCTGGGGGGCCAGGATGATGAATTCGTCGCCGCCCGGGCGGGCCACCAGGTCGGTCTGGTGCCGTACGTTGGCCGACAGGCGCTGCCCCACCGCCACCAGCAGTTCATCGCCCATATCGTGGCCGTGCGTGTCGTTGACGGGCTTGAAGCCGTCCAGGTCCAGCAGGAACACCGCCACCATGCGCTCGGGCGCGCACTGCTGCAGGGCCGAGTTCAGCGCGATCTGCATGCCGCGGCGGTTGGGCAGGCCCGTGAGCGGGTCGGTGTGGGCCAGCGAGCGCATGGCATCGCGCTCGCGCAGGGCATCCAGCGTGGCCCGGCGCAGCTCTTCCGAGCGCAGTCCCAGCACGCGCAGGAAGAGCAGCATGTCCACCGCTGCACCGAACTGGAAGGCATGCTGGGTCCAGAAATTCACCGGCACCCAGCCCTGTACCAGGGCCGCCATCACGAGGGCCGCGATACCGTAGACGGTCCACGCCACCAGCAGCGTCGTACCGATGGGATCCTTACGGCGTGCCAGGCGCAGCGCGGCGGGCAGGCTCAGCAAGGTCGGCGCCATGCCGAACACACTCATGAAAATGGTGGCTGCCTTGACGCTCAGCAGGTCGAACGCGAAGGCCAGGCACACGACGGCTGTGAGTACGGCGCCGCCCTGCATGGTGCGGGCATAGCGGCCGTGCGGGGCGTCGCCCGCCATGGCGTGCCGGAGAAAGAGGAAAGAACCTGCCAGCGCCACCAGACCGAAGATGATGGCCCCGTGCAATTCCATCCACACACTGCCCGGCCAGAGGAACTGCACGCCGATACCGAAGAACTGCAGGGAAAAGCCGGCACTGCCCAGCACCACCAGCGCATAGCAGGCGAACAGGCGGTCGCGCTGGCCCACCCACTGGAGCAGGCTGTACAACAGCAGCCAGAAGGCCAGGCCGTTGAGCAGGCCCTGCAGCATCTGCTCGCGCAGCGCCATCTTCAGGCGGTAGGGGGCTTCGCTGACCGTGATCGGCAGGATCATCGGCCCTGGCGTGCGCACACGGATCAGCACCTCGTACGCCTGCCCGGCATGCAGGTTCAGGGCCAGGCCCGGCGTCCTGCTGGCGCCCGCGGCCTTGCCGGGCGTGCGCAGGTAGCCCAGCAGCGCCTGTTGCAGCACCTGTCCATTGCTGGTCAGGTAGATGTCGACCTCCTGCAGGGAGCCGTAGTCGAGGTTGACGATCCACTGGTTCGTCGGGGTCTCTGGCACGGCCAGCGGAATGCGCAGCCAGATGGCCTCCTTGTGCGCTCCGATCGAGCCGCCGCGGCGGGCCGGCGCTTCGAACCGGTCGAGCCTTTGGAGCATGTCGCTGGCTGTGAGCTCGCGCGAGGGATCGGCCTGCAGGGTGGCCACGCTCCAGGCGTCCAGGCTCTGGGTGTCGGGGCTGAGCACCAGCGGCGTGGCGGCACGCGCCGGCAGCCCCGGGAGCATGAGCAGGCACAGCACCGCCACGGCCGCCATCGAACGCATGAACCCGTGCAGCACGCTCATGGGGTGTCCACAGGGCTGGCCAGCCGCCCAGGGCCTGCCTTGCACCATCGGGGTGGCGCTGGCAGCCGGTGCCAGGCATCGGCAATGCAAAGGAGCGGAGCGCTGGACATGGTGGTCAGAGGGCTGAGCGCAAGGTCGGTGGCGGCAGGCCTTGGTGGCTTGGGCTGACCAGTATGCCTCTGGAACGGGATCCCCGGGCACACAGCGTGCCAACCAGGGGGGCGGGGCTCGTGAGGCGCATGGGCATCAGGCCGGCAGTGCCACGCTGGCATCGTTGCGGACCAGGCAGTGCTTGCCGCGTTGCTTGCCCTGGTACATGGCGGCGTCGGCCAGGCGGATCAGTTCGCGGGGCTCGGCGGCATCGATGGGGGCCAGGGCATAGCCGATGGTCAGGCCCACGTGCATCTGCAGGTGGCTCATCACGAACGTTTCCCGGAACGCATGCAGCAGCGCGTTGCCCAGGTCCTCGGCCTGCTCGGCGCGGACCAGGTCGGCAGCCATGATGATGAATTCGTCACCCCCGAGGCGCGCCACCACGTCGGTCTTGCGGCGCACATGGTCCTGCAGCCGGTGGCTCACGGCCACCAGCAGGTCGTCGCCCACGTCGTGGCCGTGCAGGTCGTTGATGGGCTTGAAGCCGTCGAGGTCCAGCAGGTACACCGCCACCAGGCGGTTGGGCGCGCACAGCGAGATGGCCGAGTTCAGCGCCAGCTGCAGGCCGCGCCGGTTAGGCAGTCCCGTGAGCGCATCGGTATAGGCCAGGGCCCGCATGGCGTCGCGCTCGCGCAGCGCGTCGTCGGCGGCGGCGCGCAGCGCGTCGGTGCGCAGGGCCAGCACGCGCAGGAACAGCAGCATGTCCACCGTGGCGCCGATCTGGAAGGAGTGCAGGGTCCAGAACGACAGCGGGGCCCAACCCTGCACCAGGCCCACCATCACGGCCGCGGCCACGAAGTAGGCGATCCAGGCGGCCAGCAGCGTGGTGCTCACGGTGTCGCCCTGGCGCACCCGCTTCAACGCCAGCGGCAGGCTCAGGAGCGAGGGCAGCGGGCCGAAGATGCTCAGGAAGGCCGTGGCCTGCCGGGTGTCGATCAGGTCGGTGAGGAAGGCCAGGCCCACCAGGCCGCACAACACGGCCCCGCCGCGCATGATGGCCAGAAAGCGGCTGCGCGTGTCGTCTCCCACGAGCGCATAGCCCATGAACAGGAACGAAGCCCCCAGGGCCAGCAGCCCGGCGGCGCTGGCGGCGTGGACCTCCATCCAGTGGTTGTTGCTCCAAAGGAACTGGCTGCCGATGCCGAAGAACTGGATCGAAAAGCCGGCGCTGCCGGTCACCAGCAGGGCATAGAAGAGGAATAGCTTCTCGCGCTGGCTGGCCCATTGGGTCAGGCTGTAGACCACCAGGCACAGGGCCAGGCCGGCCAGCAGGCCCTGCAGCATCTGCTCGCGCAGGGCCAGCGGCAGGAGCACCGGGGCCTTGCTGACCACCAGCGGCACGATCATCGCGCCTCCGGTGCGCACGCGCACCAGCAGCTCGTACTGCTGGCCGGGCTGCAGGTTCAGCATCATCGACGGCGTGCGTCCGCGCAGCGGCCGGTCGGAGAAGGGGCGCAGATTGCCCATCAGGGCCTGCTGGACCACCATGCCCTGCGATGTGAGGTAGACATCGACCTCGTTGAGCACAGGGTAGTCGATGCTCAGGATCCAGGGGTGGGCCGGCGCCTGGGCCACCGACAGCGGCACGCGCAGCCACACCGCATCCTGGCGCACGCCCAGGGTGCCTTCCGCCCCGGTGGGGCTGGTGAACTCGGGCAGGCGCGCCAGCATGTGCTGTACCGTGAGCTGCCGGCTGGCGTCGGGCAGCATGCGCACATGGGGCCATGCGTTCACCGAGGGCTGTTGCTCGTCCAGCACCAGCGGCTGAGCGGCCGGCGCTGCCGCTGCGGCCAGCGCCGGCCAGATCAGGACCAGGCCCAGCCATGCCATCCACCGCCGCCATGCGCCGCACCACGCAGGCGGTCGGCTTGCGCGTCGTGCCGGCACGCGGCCGGTGGCAGTGGGGCGGCGGGCCATGGGGCTACGCTGTCTCCTGCGCGGTGGCTGCAGGCTGGGAGGCCGTGGCCGCCGGGCGGGCGCTGGTGGCCAGCTTCAGGCTCCAGGTGCCGTGCGTGGTCAGGCGGTCCTCGACGCGGTTGATCCATTGGGGCATATCGGGGTCGTCGCTCCAGCTGTGCACCACCCCGTCCACCTGGTTGAGCAGTTCGCTGGGCAACTGCAGTGGCCGGGTCTGGCTCATCAACACACGGCTCATGAAGTGGTAGCCCAGGATGCGCGTGAGCGTGCGCACGATGGAAAAGCGCGGCAGCACCAGGCGCAGCACCCAGTCGATGGCGCGGGCCACCAGCAACACCCCCCAGAACAGCAGGGCCGAGGACCAGGGCACGGGCTGGGTCAGGCCCAGGTCGCCCGCCGTGGCCTTGCCGCACAGGAAGCGTGTCATCAGCTGCGGAAAGGGCTTGGCGATGTTCCAGGGGATGGAGTTGGCCATGGTGGCCATGAGTGCCTGGCCCAGGCCGGGGCGCGGGTCGGGCGTCACCGGCTCGGCGCGGCCGCGCGCCTGCATGCGGGCCATCAATTCCTTGCCCTGGTCCATGGTCTCGACCATCAGCTCACGCTTGATGCCAAGGATGTGGCCCACCACGTTCCATGCGTGCAGGTAGGCCTCTTCATCGTGCTGCGGCAGGCCGATGCCCAGGCGGCGCATGCTGCGCAGGAACACATAGCCAAAGGTGAGCAGCGTGTAGGCCAGCTCTTCCTGGTTGCAGGGCAGGCCATGGCGCTTCACGTCCCAGCCACGGGCGAACAGCATCTGGTACATGGTCGGCCGGCCGGGCAGGCCCTTGAGCGCCCCCAGTTGGCCCGCGCCCACCATGTCGCCCTGCGCCTGCAGGTCATGGATGGCGGCTTCGGGCGTACCTCGCAGGATCAGGTTGCGGATGGTCGCATGGATCAGGCGCACCTTGAGGATCTGCGCCACCCCCGCGCCGTCCGGGCGGGTCAGCCCGCCGTGCATCATCACGGGGAAGATCATCGCCGCCGTGGAGCGGATGCGGTACTCGGTGTGCTGCTCCAGCTGGCCCGCGGTGTGCAGCACGCTGGAGAGGTCTGGGATCACATAGCACTCGGGCAGGCTGGCGCAGAACAGCAGAATGCACGAGAGCGCGCCATGGTCGAAGAAGATCTTCTCGGCGCGCTCAATCTTCCTGGCGTCCGCCCAGTCGGGCAGCACCTGCCCGGCAGCCAGGTAGTCCTGCAGAGCCTGGGCCAGGGAGTCGTCCACACCGGGGCCGGTGGCCGTCCAGCCGTCGATGCTGGCATTGGTGGTCCACTCGCCGAACAGGCGGTTGACGGTGGCTATGCGCTCCCATTGCGGGGCATCGACCGGCGGCATGCCCGCAGGCCAGGGGCCCAGGATGGCGGCGATGGTCTCGTCGGCCAGCGGATCGGCATGCTGCTGCATGGAGGCCAGGGCCGCATCGGAAATGGCAGGTGGGGGTGTCGTGCTCATCGGACGGCCTTCAACTGGTTGCGCCAGCGCTGCAGGCCGGCCAGGGCGCACCGCAGCGGGATGCCCATGGCAAACGGGGCGATGGACTTGATTTCCACCGGGTGGCCCAGGAACACCTGGAACACCAGACCGGCGCTGTAGATGCCCAGCGGCACGGTGGCGTGGCGCGGCAGGAAGTTGACCGAACCGGCCTTGAGCGGCATCTTGCGCGTGGCGAAGCGGAATGCGCACAGGATGCAGAAGCTGACGAAGACCCAGCCGAAGAAGCCCTGTACCGTCTCACCGAACCAGGCACCATCGGTCTTGGTCATGATCCAGGCCTTGAGCACGTACACCAGGTAGGGATCAGCCCCCAGATCAAAGGCGGTGACGATCATCGCTGCCAGGAACGAGAGGAACACGGCATTGCCCACCCCGGGAGCCCCATCGACCGGCGCCTGCCAGACGATGAGGTTGCTGATCACATAGCCCGCATAGGTCAGCGCGAACCACATCATCGGGATGACCACCGGCACGCCGACGAAGCGCAGGCCCAGCACCTCGGTATAGGTGTAGCTGCCAAAGAACCAGCCGTGGGTGCTGCCCATCTGCTCGGCGAACCAGCCAAGGGAGACCGATATCGCCAGGAAGCGCAGCGCGGCGGACGCCCCAAGTAGCCGCGTGGCACTGACCCAGGTGGCGGCGAACATCAGCACCGAGGCAATGGCGACGGCCAGGGTGACGGCTTTACCCGGGCCGATGGAGGTGTAGATCAGCCCGGCGGATACCAGCCCGAAGATCAGCACCGGCAGGCGGACAGTCAGCAAATTGGAAGCAGGCATGAATCATGTACACGCTGTTACAAACCCCCAGTGTAGGGGATTGTTGCGACACATCCCCCGCTTTTTTTGACCTGAGAATCCGCCAACAGCGCGCTTTTCCCCCTCTATTTAACGGTTCACGCATTGTGGTGCCAACTGCGTGGACCCGTGAATAGACAGGAAGGATTAGGATGCGCCCATTCAGGGGGCGCTCCATGTGTAAAAGGCCCCTCCGGTTGCAGGAGGTCCTAGCCGCGCGCCGCCACCGCGGTCAGGTTCAGCAGCGAGGCCTCGATGGCCGCGGCCGTGGCCTGGGGCTGCTCCATGGGAAACAGGTGGCTGCCATCGAGCATCATGGTGCGCCCTTCGGTGATGCGCAGCGTCATGGCCATGCCCACCTGCTTCATTTCTTCGGAGTCGCGCCCGCCGATGAATGCGGCAGGGCATTGCAGCGGGTGCCTGGCCAGCAGCCGGCCCAGGTTGTGGGGCAGGGTGTTGTAGATGGCGGTTTCCACCGCGCGGTCGAAGCCCAGCACGCGCTTGCCGTCCTGATCGGCCAGGCCATGGGTGATGTAATCGAGCAACACCTCGGGGTGCCAGCGCGCAAATGCCTTCTTGCGGCGAAAGTGTTCCAGCGCCTCGTCGTTGCTCGCCCAGGTGTTGCGGCGCTGCCGGCTGATCTTGCCGGGCGAGATGGAGCCCACCACCTGCGTGCGCTTGGCCACATCCAGGGCATTGGCGCGCCAACCACCGATCAGCGGCGAGTCGATCAGCAGCACGCCGCGCACCAGATGCGGGTGGCGCGCCGCGGCCATGACGCTCAGGAATCCGCCCAGCGAATGCCCCACCAGGAACACCGGCTCCCCAAGGCGCTGGACCTGCTCCGTCGCGAAATCCGCCAGGTGCTGCACAAGGTGCGGCCAGTTGTTGGACACCGGGTACTCCGGCTCGTGCCCGAAGCGCTCCACGGCGCTGATGTCGAAGCCGCGCTGGCGCAGCAGCTTGAAAAGAAGGCGGTAGGTACCCGCGGGAAAGCTGTTGGCGTGCGAGAAGACGATGGGGAGCATGGGCGGGGAACGGGGAAGGTGCGCGGCGGCAGGTCTGCCCGGTGGGCACCACCTTCCTAGATGAGCTTGTCCAGGTGGTTGGTGATCTTCTTGAGCGGCTTGCTGCGCGACGGGTTCACCATGATGGGCACGGCCGTGTCGCCGCCGCCCCAGGCCGGGTCCTCGATGCTGTCGAACACCTGGCGCAGCTTCTGTCCCCAGCTGTCGTGCAGCATGCGGAAGTAGGGGTTGTGCTCGTCGATGCAGATGATCTTGTCGGTGGCGAAGCGGTCCACCTCATAGACCACCAGGTCCAGCGGCAGGCCCACCGACAGGTTGGACTTGAGCGTGCTGTCCATGGACACCAGGGCGCACTTGGCGGCCTCGTCCAAGGGGGTCTCGGGGGTGAGCACGCGGTCGAGCACGGGCTTGCCGTACTTGGACTCGCCGACCTGGAAATAGGGCGTCTCGGACGTGGCCTCGATGAAGTTGCCGGCCGAGTACACCTGGAACAGGCGCATGCCCTCGCCCTTGATCTGGCCGCCGAAGACCATGGACACGTTGAAGTCCACCCCGGAACGCTTGAGGGCGGCGCCATCGCGCTCGTGCACGTGGCGCACCGCGGCGCCCAGCACGCGCGCGGCATCGAACATGCTCTTGGCGTTCCATATGGTGATCGGCTCTTCCTCGTCGCGGTCGATGATCTGCTCGGTCTGCAGGATCTCGCGCACCGACTGCGAAATGGACAGGTTGCCGGCCGACAGCAGCACCATGAAGCGGTCTCCCGCCTTCTCGTACAGCATCATCTTGCGGAACGAGCTGATCTGGTCCAGGCCCGCATTGGTGCGGGAATCGGACAGGAAAACCAGCCCGGCATTGAGTTTGATGGCGACGCAGTACGTCATGGAGGCTTAAGTCGGCAAAAAGGAGTGCATGGTGGGGCGCCTTCGGTGGCGCAAGGAGCGCTGCGGCCAGCGCCGCCTGGCGTTTCAAAAAGCATAGCAAACGCGCCAATCGGCGCCGCAGCAATGCCTGATTTTATGGCCAATCCTGCGGGCCGGGCATTTCGGCGGGTGAAGCAGCCCTCCGTGGGGCCATCTCCGACGCCGCCACGGCGTGATTTCTGACAGGGCCCGACGGGGCGATCTTTACTATCATTCACAATTCACACCTGAAAGCAGCATCTTGTTCCATATCCCTACCCTTGCAAGCCCTGCGCTCCTGGCGCGCAGCGTCGTATTGGCTGCGGCCGTTTCGCTGACCGCCTGCGGTGGCGGGGACAGCAAGAACGATGAGGGCGGCGCAGGCGGCACCACCCCGCCGCCGGTGGCCACGGCCGGCGAGCTCAAGTCGGCCGCGCTGCTCAACACGATCACGCCGGCGCAGATCATCGAGGCGCTGGGCAAGGACGCCTCCAAGGTCCAGGGCATCGTGCCGCGCTACTCCGTCACCTCCTATCGGCTCGAGTACATGACCGTCGACGCCCAGGGCAAGGAGGTGCGCGCCTCGGGCCTGGTCAGCGTGCCGGTGAAGGCCGCGGGCGCCAGAAGCCCGGTGCTGGGCTACCAGCACGGCACCATCTTCAAGAGCGCCGAGGCGCCCAGCAACAACGCCGTGGGATCCGAGGTGGCGGTGGTGATGGCCTCGCTGGGCTACATCGTCGTGGCGCCGGACTACGTGGGCTACGGTGTCTCCAAGGGCACGCCCCACCCTTACCTGTTGTCGGCGCCCACGGCCGCGGCCACGCTGGACATGCTGACGGCCGCCCGCACCTGGCGCGGCCAGGGCAACGCGGTCGACAACGGCCAACTGTTCCTCACCGGCTATTCCGAAGGCGGCTATGCCACCATGGCCGCGCACCGCGCCCTGCAGGCCGGCAATGCGCCCGAACGCCAGGCCCTGCGCATGGTGGTGGTGGGGGCCGGTCCCTACAACGTGCAGGCCACGCTCGATGGCCTGGTCAACGTGGTGCGCGACCGCGAGCCCGTGCTGGGCGCGCTGATCAACCCCGGCTTCCTGCGCTACCTGGGTGGCAGCGTGCAGCGCGAGGTGCGCCGCGCCCTGCTCAAGGCCCTGCTACCCGACGATGCCGACGTCACGTTCGACAACCAGTTCATCGACAACTTCCTGGCCGACGACACCCAGGCCGTGGCCCGCGTGAGCAACGTGCACGACTGGAAGCCCCAGGTGCCCGTGCGCCTGTACCACGGCCGCGACGATGTCACCGTGCCCTATGGCAGCTCCGTCACCACCTTGCAGGCCATGCGCGCCCAGGGCGCGGGCGACCTCGTGACCCTGACCGACTGCCCGGCCGTGCCGTCCAGCCACATCGGCTGCGTGCCGCCGTTCATGAACTACATGCTTGGCCAGCTGGCCCCGCTGGCGCAAGACCTCTGATTGATCCCTCCACGAACGCCGCCCCCGGGAGCGGGCGGCGTTCTCAGCCTTCCTCGCCCCCGGGCGCTTCGCCCAGGCGCGCGATGACCGCATCGAGCGTGGCATACAGCTGCGTGATGAACTCCACCCCCATCTCCTCTTCCAGCGCACGGTAGGTCGCCTCGATGGTCGGCGCGAGCCTGGCCGCCAGCGCCTTGCCCTCAGGGGTGACCGACACCATCACCCGGCGCTGGTCGTGTTCGAGCCGCTCGCGCAGCACCAAGCCCAGGTCGGCCATGCGCGCCAGGATGCCGGCCAGGCTCGGGCTCGACAGGCGGCAGATGTCGCCGATCTGGCGCGGCTCCAGCGGGCCGTGGTCGAGCAGGGCGCGTACCACACGCCATTGCTGCTCGGTGAGGCCCACTGAATGCAGGATGGGCCTAAAGCGCGCAAACACGCTCTCGCGCGCCTGCAGAAACAGGAGCGGCAGGTTGCGGTGGACCAGTTGCGGTGAGGGGGAATCCATGGGGCGAAATCATCCTTGATGGCGGGTGGCACGGCAGCCCTGGTGCAAACCCGGAGAAAAAGAAGCGGGCTGGCCGTTGACTTACTCGCATGTTAGTAAATAAACTACTCACATGTTAGCAATGTACCAGGCCCCGCAGTGTGCTCCAGGCCGGATGGAGTTCGACACCGCACCCTTTCGCCTGTCCGGCATCGTCTATGGCGCCTTGCTCAACCACCTGCCCGCCATCGCCGCGCTGGGAGATGCCGTCCACCAGCCGCCCTACAAGGCACCGGCCGCGGCGCCCGTGCTCTATGTGAAACCGCGCAACACGCTGGCCGGGCATGGCGACGCCATCGTGGTGCCGCAGGATGCGCCGGAACTCGAAGTCGGCGCCAGCCTGGGCATCGTGATCGGGCGCACGGCCTGCCGCGTCGCCGAGCAGAATGCCCTGGCGCACGTGGCCGGCTACACCATCGTGGGCGACATCAGCATGCCGCACACAGTGTTCTACCGCCCTTCGATCCGCTTCAAGGCGCGCGACGGCTTTTGTCCCATGGGCCCGCGCGTGGTACCGCGCGGTGAGATCGCGGAGCCCGATGCGCTCGCAGTGCGCGTGGAAGTCGATGGCGCCCTGGTGCACGCCACCACCACGGGTGAGCGCCAGCGTTCAGTGGCCCGGCTGCTGGCCGAGGTCAGCGAGTTCATGACCCTCTCGCCGGGCGACGTGCTCCTGCTCGGCGCCTCCGCTGGGGCGCCGCGCGTGCGCGCTGGTCAGAGGGTGCGCATCGAGATCGATGGCCTGGGCCAGCTCGACAACCATTTCATCGCCGAAGGAGGCACGCCATGAAGCGGGCACGGGTTGCCTACGCAGGCGCGATCCATGAGGCCATGCCCTTCGATGCGCAGCACATCCGCATGGCCGATGGCCGCGTGGTCGCCGAGGACGCCGTGGTCTGGCTGCCGCCCTTCGAGGTGGGCACCACCATCGCGCTGGGTTTGAACTACGCCGACCATCTCAAGGAACTGTCGGGTGAGCTCACCGTCACCGCCAAGGACGAGCCGCTGGTCTTCCTCAAGGGCCCGGGCACGCTGCTCGGCCACCGCGGCCAGACGCGCCGCCCTGCGGGCGTGGCCTTCATGCACTACGAATGCGAGCTGGCCGTGGTGATCGGCAAGACCGCATGCAAGGTGCGCCAGGCCTATGCCCTGCAGCATGTGGCCGGCTACACCGTGTGCAACGACTACGCGACCCGCGACTACCTGGAGAACTGGTACCGGCCCAACCTGCGCGTGAAGAACCGCGATGGCGCCACCGTGCTCGGCCCCTGGTTCGTGGACGCGGCCGACGTGCCCGATCCGCACGACCTGGCGCTGCGCACCCTGGTCAACGGCCAGGTGAAGCAGCAAGGCCACACCGGCAACATGGTGAACGGCATCCCCGCGCTGATCGAGTACCTCAGCAGCTTCATGACCTTGCGCGCGGGCGACGTGATCCTGACCGGCACGCCCGAAGGCGTGGTCAACGTCGATGTGGGCGATGAGGTGGTGACCGAGATCGACGGCATCGGCCGCCTGGTCAACACCATCGTGGGCGACGCGGCTTTCAACATCAATACCCTGGAGACCTGACCCCATGCGCATCGACCACCTGATCGCCGGCAAGCCCGTGCCCGGTCGCGAGTACTTCGAGACCGTCAATCCTGCCACGCAAGAGGTGCTGGCCGAGGTGGCCAGCGGCGGCGCGGCCGAGGTGAACGCGGCCGTGGCCGCCGCCAAGGACGCCTTCCCCGCCTGGGCCGGCCTGCCCGCACCCGAGCGCGCCAAGCTCATCCGCAGGCTCGGCGACCTGATCGCGGCCGAGGTGCCACAGATCGCGGCCACCGAAACGCGCGACACCGGCCAGGTCATCGCTCAGACCGGCAAGGCGCTGATCCCGCGCGCGGCCGACAATTTCTACTACTTTGCCGAGATGTGCACGCGCGTGGACGGCCACACCTACCCCACGCCCACGCACCTCAATTACACGCTGTTCCACCCCGTGGGCGTGTGCGCGCTGATCTCGCCGTGGAACGTGCCCTTCATGACCTCGACGTGGAAGGTGGCACCGGCGCTGGCCTTCGGCAACACGGCGGTGCTCAAGATGAGCGAGCTGTCGCCGCTCACGGCCGCGCGCCTAGGCGAACTGGCGCTCGAAGCGGGCATCCCGGTTGGCGTGCTCAACGTGGTGCACGGCTTCGGCAAAGAGGCGGGCGAGCCGCTGTGCGCCCACCCCGACGTGCGCGCCATCTCGTTCACCGGCTCCACGGCCACGGGCAACCGCATCGTGCAGGCCGCGGGCCTGAAGAAGTTCAGCATGGAACTGGGCGGCAAGAGCCCCTTCGTCATCTTCGACGATGCCGACCTGGACCGCGCGCTCGACGCCGCCGTGTTCATGATCTTCTCGAACAACGGCGAGCGCTGCACGGCGGGTTCGCGCATCCTGGTGCAGAAATCGATCTACGCCGACTTTGCCGAGAAGTTCGCGGCGCGCGCCCGGCGCATCACCGTGGGCGACCCGATGGATGACCAAACCACCATCGGCCCCATGATCAGCCCGGCCCACCTGGCCAAGGTGCGCAGCTACATCGAGCTGGGTCCCAAGGAGGGCGCCACGCTGCTGTGCGGCGGGCTGGAGGCGCCGGACCTGCCGGCCCATCTGAAGAAGGGCAACTTCGTGCGCCCCACCGTGTTCGCCGACGTGGACAACCGCATGAAGATTGCGCAGGACGAGATCTTCGGCCCCGTGGCCTGCCTGATCCCGTTTGCCGACGAGGCCGAGGCCATCCGCCTGGCCAATGACACGCAGTACGGCCTGTCGAGCTACGTATGGACCGAGAACATCGGCCGCGCCCACCGCGTGGCCGCGGGCATCGAGGCCGGCATGTGCTTCGTCAACAGCCAGAACGTGCGCGACCTGCGCCAGCCCTTTGGCGGCACCAAGGGCAGCGGCACCGGGCGCGAGGGTGGCACCTGGAGCTACGAGGTCTTCCTCGAGCCCAAGAACGTGGCAGTGTCTCTGGGCGGCCACCACATTCCACACTGGGGAGTCTGAACATGGGCACCCTTGCCCTCGCGGCCAAGATCACGCATGTGCCGTCCATGTACCTGAGCGAGCTCGACGGACCGCGCAAGGGCTTTCGCCAGGCCGCCATCGACGGCCATGTGGAGATCGGCCGGCGCTGCCGCGCACTGGGCGTGGACACCATCGTGGTGTTCGACACGCACTGGCTGGTCAACGCCAACTACCACATCAACTGCGCGCCGCGCTTCGAGGGCGTGTACACCAGCAACGAGCTGCCGCACTTCATCAGCAACATGGGCTATGCCTTCCCCGGCAACCCGGCGCTGGGGCAGCTGCTGGCACAGGCCTGCTGCGCCCAGGGCGTGGAAACGCTGGCCCACCCTGCGACCACGCTGGCGCCCGAGTACGGCACCCTGGTGCCCATGCGCTACATGAACGCGGACCAGCATTTCAAGGTGGTCTCGTTCTCGGCCCTGTGCCAGGTGCACTACCTCAATGACAGCGCGCGCCTGGGCTGGGCCATGCGCCAGGCCATCGAGCAGCAGTACGAGGGCACCGTGGCCATCCTGGCCAGCGGCAGCCTGAGCCACCGCTTCGCGCAGAATGGAACGGCGCCCGACTTCGCCACGAAGATCTGGAGCCCCTTCCTCGAAGCCCTGGACCACCGCGTGGTCGAGATGTGGAAGCAGGGCGACTGGGCCACCTTCTGCGCCATGCTGCCGGAATACGCGGCCAAGGGCCATGGCGAGGGTTTCATGCACGACACGGCCATGCTCATGGGCGCGCTGGGCTGGTCGGACTACACCGGCCGCGCCGAGGTGCTCACGCCGTACTTCGGCGCCTCGGGCACGGGGCAGATCAATGCCGTGTTCCCGGTCACGCCGCAGACGGGTGCCGCCGTGCCGGGGCCGCAGGCCTCGGTCGGGCAGCCATCGGCCAGCCGGCTGTGAGGAGCGTGCCATGCCGCACCTGGTGATCCTGTACACCCCCGACCTGGACCGGCCCGCGGAGCAGGGCGGCAGCGACATGGGCGCGCTGTGCCGGGCCCTGGCCACCGCCATGCGCCGGCAGATGGACGAGGCGGGCAAGCCGGTGTTCCCCACCGGTGGCATCCGCGTGCTGGCCTACCCGGCGGCCCACCATGCGGTGGCGGACGATGGGGATGCCGCCCCCGCTGGCGGCCCATCGCCGGGCTACGGCTTCGTCTACCTCAACCTGCGCATGGGCCGGGGCCGCAGCGCCGCCACGCAGCAGGCCGTGGGGCAGGCCCTGTCGGACGTGGCCAAGGCGCATTTCGCGCCACTGCTCGCGTCGCGCCCTGTCGGCGTCACCCTGCAGATCGACGAAGGCCCCGAAGTCTTCGACGCCAAGCACAGCTCCCTCCACCCCCTGTTCAACAAGCCTGCACAGGGCTGACCATCCATGCTTTCCAACGACACCATCACCGCCCTGGCGCAGCAGCTCTACCAGGCGCGCAAGCAGCGCGTACAGCTGCGCCACTTCTCGGCCCAGCACCCCGGCATGACGATCGAAGACGGCTATGCCATCCAGCGCGCCTGGGTGCAGCTGGAGCTGGCCAACGGCCGCGCTATCCGGGGCCGCAAGATCGGCCTGACCTCGCGCGCCATGCAGCAGGCCAGCCAGATCACCGAGCCCGACTACGCGCCGCTGATGGACGACATGTTCTTCGACGCCGGCGGCGACATCCCATTCGAGCGATTCATCGCCCCGCGCGTCGAGGTGGAGCTGGCCTTCATCCTGGCGCGGCCGCTCCAGGGCCCGGGCGTGACGCTGTTCGACGTGCTCTCGGCCACCGACTACGTGGTGCCGGCCGTGGAGATCATCGACGCGCGCATCGAGCAGTTCGACCGCGACACCAAAGCCATGCGCAAGGTGTTCGACACCATCTCGGACTTTGCTGCCAATGCCGGCATCGTGCTCGGCGGGCGGCCCGTGAAACCCATGGACGTGGACCTGCGCTGGGTGGGCGCCATGCTCTACAAGAACGGCGTGATCGAAGAGACGGGCCTGGCGGCCGCCGTGCTCAACCACCCGGCCACGGGCGTGGCCTGGCTGGCCAACAAGATCGCGCCGCACGGCGAACGGCTCAATGCGGGCGATGTGGTGCTGGCCGGCTCGTTCACGCGGCCCGTGGCAGCTGTGCAGGGCGACAACTTCCATGTGGACTACGGGCCTTTGGGTTCGGTCTCGTTCCGCTTCGTGTGAGGGGCGCACCATGCAGCAGATCCCCGAGAACCATTTCCGCAACGCGTTGCGCGCGGGCCGGCCGCAGATCGGCCTGTGGGTCGGCCTGGCCGATGCCAATGCCGCCGAGGCACTGGCCGGCTGCGGCTTCGACTGGCTGCTGCTCGACGGCGAGCACGCGCCCAACGACGTGCGCACCGTGCTCGACCAGCTGCGCGCCGTGGCCCCGTACCCGGTGCAGCCCGTGGTGCGCCCGGTGCAGGGCGATGTGGCCCTGGTCAAGCAGTACCTGGATGTGGGCGCGCAGACCCTGCTCATCCCCATGGTGGACACGCCCGAGCACGCCGCGCTGATGGTGCGCGCCATTCGCTATGCGCCGGAGGGCGTGCGCGGCATGGGCGCCGCGCTGGCCCGCGCCTCGCGCTGGAACCAGGTGGAGGACTACCTGAACCGCGCCAACGGCCAGATGTGCCTGCTCGTGCAGGCCGAGACACCGCTGGCCCTGCAGAACCTGCAGGCCATTGCCGAGACCGAGGGGGTGGACGGTGTCTTCTTCGGCCCGGCCGACCTGTCCGCCTCCATGGGATACCGGGGCCAGCCCGGGCACCCCGCGGTGCAGCGCGCCATCCTGGACGGCATCGCCACCGTGCGGCGGGCCGGCAAGGCCGCCGGCATCCTCATGGCCGACCGGGCGCTGGCGCAGACCTACCTGGACGCCGGGGCCCTGTTCGTCGCCGTGGGGGTGGACACCACGCTGCTGGTGCGCGCCGCGACCGAGCTGGCCGGGCATTTCGCCAGGGGCCCGGCCCTCCAGGCCGTGTCGGGCGTGGCAAGCCCGTACTGAGTGCGCCGCATGCCAGCCCATCGCCACAACTTCAATTTAGCCAATGAGCTAGTTAATTAATTAACTTGAATAGTGCTTTTCAGTCAACCACCCGTGAGGAGACAAGCCATGCCAACGATCCGTTTCACCCGCCGGTCCACCCTGTGCGCCGCCGCCGCGCTTGCCATCGCCTGCCTGGCCCCGGGCGCCAGCGCCCAGGACAAGCGTCCGCTCGAATGGGCGGTGGGCATGGCGCCCGGCGGCGGCACCGACATCGTGGCCCGCACCGTGGCCGACCAGATGGCCAAGACCCTGGGCCAGCCCATCGTGGTGGTCAACAAGCCCGGTGCCGCGCACAACATCGCGGCGGACTACGTAGCGCGGTCGTCCTCACCGGGCAACCTGCTGCTCACGGGCGACTATGCGGTGCTGGCCACCAACCCCTGGCTGTACAGCAAGCTCAGCTACAACGTGGACAAGGACCTGGCGTCCGTGGGCATGCTGGTGCGCTTTCCGCTGATCCTGGTGGTCTCGCCCAAGCTGCCGGTGCGCAACTTCCAGGAGTTCGTGGCCTGGGCCAAGGCCCAGCCGGACGGCGTGAACTTCGCCTCGCCCGGCGCCGGCACGCCGCACCACCTGGCCATGGAGCTGCTGCGCCAGCGCACGGGCCTGAAGATGACCCACGTGCCCTACCGCGGCGTGACCCCCGCCATCCAGGACATCATGGGTGGCCAGGTGCCCTTCATGTTCGTCGAGTCGGCCGGCGGCATGCCCAACATCACGGGCGGCAACCTGCGCGCCATCGCCGTGGCCAGCGCCAAGCGCATGGAGACCCTGCCCGAGGTGCCCACGCTGAGGGAGCAGGGCGTGAAGGATTTCGAGGCCTTTGCCTGGCAGGGCCTGTCGGTCAACGCATCCATGCCCGCGCCCGAGGTGCAGCGCTTGAATGCGGCCCTGCAGCAGGCCCTGAACTCCACGCCGGTGAAGGCCCGCTTCCAGACCCTGGGGGTGGAGGCCGTGCCCGGCACCGCCGAGGAAATGAACGCCTACGCCAAGGTCGAGCGTGCCCGCTGGGGTCAGCTCATCAAGGATATCGGCCTGAAGATCGAGTGATGCCCCCGGTCCAAACGGTCAGCCCGCCAGCTTCTTGAGCTGGTACAGCGCATCGAGCGCCTCGCGCGGGCTCAGCGCATCGGGGTGGATGGTGGACAGCAGGGCCTCGACCGGGCTCGCGCCCGCGCTCTCGGGCATGGCCGGCACGGCGAACAGGTCCACCTGCAGCTCGTCCTCGCCCGCGCGTTCTTCCAGTGCGGCCAGGGCATGGCGCGCGTGGTTGAGCACCGGGCCGGGCACGCCCGCGAGCTTGGCCACCTGGATGCCGTAGCTGCGGCTGGCGGGGCCGGGCTGGATCTCGTGCAGGAAGATGATGTCAGCGCCCGCCTCGGCCGCACTCACATGCATGTTGACGGCATGCCTGGCCTTGGCGGGCAGCTCGGTCAGCTCGAAATAGTGGGTGGCGAACAGCGTGAAGGCGCGCGTCCTGTCGTGCAGGTGCGTGGCGATGCCGCTGGCCAGGGCCAGGCCGTCGAAGGTGCTGGTGCCGCGGCCGATCTCGTCCATCAGCACCAGGCTGTGCGGCGTGGCGGCGTGCAGGATCTGCGCGGCCTCGGTCATCTCCAGCATGAAGGTCGACTGCGCATTGGCCAGGTCGTCCGCAGCGCCGATGCGGGTATGGATGGCGTCGATGGGCCCCAGGCGGCAGGCGCTGGCCGGCACGTGGCTGCCCATGCTGGCCAGCAGCACGATCAGCGCCACCTGGCGCATGTAGGTCGACTTGCCGCCCATGTTGGGGCCGGTGATGACCTGCATGCGCGTGTTGGCATTGAGCCGCGTGTGGTTGGCGATGAAGCTGCCGGCCGATACCTCGGCCAGCCGTGCCTCCACCACCGGGTGGCGGCCGTCCTCGATCTCGATGCAGGGCTCGGCCACGAACTGCGGCGCGCACCAGTTCAAGGTGAGCGAGCGCTCGGCCAGCGTGCACAGCACGTCCAGCGCGGCCAGGGCCTGGGCCAGGGGGGTAAGGGCCGGCACATGGGGCTGCAACTGGTCGAGCACCTGCTCGTACAGCCATTTCTCGCGCGCCAGCGCGCGCTCGCTGGCGGACAGGGCCTTGTCCTCGAAGGTCTTGAGCTCGGGCGTGATGAAGCGCTCGGCGTTCTTCAGCGTCTGGCGGCGGCGGTAGTCATCGGGCACCTTGTCCAGGTTGCTGCTGGTCACCTCGATGTAGAAGCCATGCACCTTGTTGAACTGCACGCGCAGGTTGGCGATGCCGGTGCGTGCCTTCTCGCGCGTCTCCAGGTCCAGCAGGAAGTCGTCGCAATTGGTCTGGATGGCACGCAGCTCGTCGAGCTCGCTGTCGAAGCCGGTGGCGATCACGCCGCCATCGCGCACCAGGGCCGCGGGCTCTTCGGTGATGGCGCGCAGCAGCAGCTCGGGGCAGTCCACCGGCGGGTGCAACTGGCCGAAGATTTCGGCCAGGTAGGGCTCGGCCGCCTGGCCGGCCTGCGCCAGCAGGGCCGCCTTGTGCAGGGTCTTGCACAGGGCCACGAGTTCGCGCGGGCGCACCTGGCGCAGGGCGATGCGCGCGGTGATGCGCTCCACATCGCTCACGCCCTTGAGCTCGCCGCGCAGCGTCGCCCAGGGGCCGCTGCCGCCGCCCGCGCCTGCGGCACCGCGCAGCGCGGCGGTGGCGGCCAGGCGCCGGCGCGCGGCCGTGCGGTCACGCGGGGGCTCCAGCAGCCAGGTCTTGAGCAGGCGGCTGCCCATGCCGGTCATGCAGGTGTCGAGCAGCGAGAACAGGGTGGGGGCATCCTCGCCGCGCAGGGTGCGCGTGATCTCCAGATTGCGCCGCGTGCTCGCCGGCAGGTCGATCAGGTCGTCGCCGCGCTGCACCTGCACGCTGTGCACATGGGTCAGGGTGCGGCCCTGGGTGTGCTCGGCATAGGCCAGCAGGCCGGCGGCGGCGGCATGGGCCTGGGCCAGGTCCTGGGCGCCCCAGGCCTGCAGGCTGGCAGCGCCCAGGTGCTCGAGTAGCTTGCGCTCGCCCAGCGTGGCATCGAATTGCCAGTCCGGCCGCGGGCCCATGGGGCAGGTGAAGGCGCCGCCCTGGCGCAGCACCTGCAGCTGCTGCTCGAAGCGCTCGGTCACGCCCGCGCTGTAGATGACTTCGCTGGGCGCCACGCGGGCCAGCCAGGTGCCCACCTCGTCCTGGGTGCACTCGGCCAGGTAGACCCGGCCCTGCGTCACGCTCAGCCAGGCCAGGCCGCAGCGCGCGCGCGGGCCCTGGTGCACCGCCATCAGCATGGATTCGGCCTTGTCCGAGAGCAGTTCGGTATCGGTCAGCGTGCCGGGCGTGACCACACGCACCACCTTGCGCTCCACCGGTCCCTTGGCCGTGGCCACGTCGCCCACCTGCTCGCAGATGGCGACCGATTCGCCCATCTTGATCAGCCGGCCCAGGTAGTTCTCCAGCGCATGGAACGGCACGCCGGCCATGATGACGGGCTGGCCGCCGGACTGGCCGCGCTGGGTCAGCGTGATGTCCAGCAGGCGTGCGGCCTTTTCCGCATCGGCATAGAACAACTCGTAGAAGTCGCCCATGCGATAGAACACGAGCGTGTCCGGGTGCGCAGCCTTCAGGGTGAAGTACTGCTGCATCATGGGGGTGTGGGCGGAAAGTTCGGTCTGTGTCATCTGGGTCCAGGACAGGGGCACCCCGGGGTTCTGCGGGGGGCTCCGAGTCTATCGCGCAGACCGGCCCGCCAAGATGGCGGTGACATGCAGGCCCACCGTCACGCCAGGATGAATGTCCCGTGAAAGCCCAGGGGCACAGCCCGGTCCATGCTGCCCTGGGCCAGTGGGCCCTGTGCCAGCAGGCGCGCGTCGAACACCGACAGCAGGGTGCGCCGGCTGCGCAGGTCCAGCGCCGTGCCCACCAGCCAGCCCTCTGCCTCCTTGCCGCTGCCGCTGCGGGCGGGGATGAACACATGCTCCTCGACCATCACGTCGGCGCCGTAGCGGTAGCGGTCCACCTTGCCGCTGTCCAGGTCCAGCCGGGTGATGCAGTCGAAGCCCGGGCGGTTCGACACCGCCACGCGCTCGGCCATGAAGAGTTGCTTGTTGCGGCGGCCGACGAAGCGCGGGTCGATGCGGGGAAACTCGGCGTGGTGCGCCTGCAGCGTCTGCCGCGCGCGGCCGCTGCGCGTGTCCAGTTCGACCCGGGCCACGGCATGCGCAGGTTCGCCCCCGAACTCTCCGCGCATCAGCGCGCGAAAGCCCTGGATGACGGAGGAGGCATCCGCCGAGCGGACGTAGTCCAGGTGGATGACGCCCTTGCCGTCCTCCCAGGCGTTGCCAGTATGGAACAGGAAGCCGGAGGGCAGTTCCATCCACTGCGGCTGGTTGAGCCGGTCCTTGTGCAGCACCAGCGCACGCATGCCCAGCTCCGGCTTCCAGACATGGCTGTTCATGAAGGTGTTGCCCGCCTGGGCCCGGTCCCGATCGAAGATGAGCGGGGGCAGCAGGAACACCAGGTGCTGTTCGGTCACCGCGAAGTCGTGCACCATGGCCATGTCCGGCACCTGGAGCGTGGCGGTGCGCACCTGGCCCCGGGCCGAGACCTGGTAGATGGACAGCAGGCCATGCATGCTGCTCACGCCGAAGTTCCACAGGCTGCCGTCGGCACCGATCTTGGGGTGGGCCGAAAACGGCATGCCCGCGTGTTCTGGCGTCCAGGTCTTGAGGCCGCCGGTTTCCAGGGTGCCGGCATCGAACAGGGTGGCCGAACCGCCCTCCCACAGGGCCAGGGTCTCGCCCGCGTGGTGCACCACGCTGGTGTTGGCCACATTGCCGGCATCGGCCGACGCCATCGGGCTGCCCCCGGCCACCTGGGTGCCGAAGCTGTGGTGCAGGCGCCGGCCGGCGGCGTTCTCGGCCACGAACTTCTGCGTGCGCAAAAAGCGCCCCTGGTGCTGCAGGCCCTGGTCGCTGAAGCGGTACTGCTGGATCATGCCGTCGCCATCGAACCAGTGCTGGTAGCGCACATCGCCCAGGCTGTGCTGGGCCGGGCCGTTGCGCAGCAGGGTGCCGCGCAGGTCCCGGGGCAGCTTGCCGCGCAGTTGCATGGGCTGGGGCGCGAGGTCGGCCTGCAGGCCCTCGAAGCCCAGGGTCCAGGGCGCGCGGCTGCGCTGCTGGTTGAAGGCGCCCAGCGTGGCCCCGGCTTCGGGGCTGCCATCCGCGTGTGCGGCAAAGGGCAGGGCGGCGAGCGAACTGCCGGTGGTTCCCAGGGCCAGGGATTGGCAAAACAGGCGGCGTTCCATGGTGTGATGTCTCCTTGGCGCGGCGCGCTCAGCGCAGCTGGAGGGTGATGGTGGTGTCCTGCTGCAGCTCGATGGCCGCATCCTGGAAGCGCGGCGGGCCCATGTTGCCCTGGGCGTCGCGGCTGAAGCCGGTGCGCTCCTGGGGCATGCCGACCAGGTTGGTGTCGAGCTTGCCGTTGCCGTTCTCGTCCTGGTAGACCGACAAGGCATAGCTGCCGGCGGGCAGGTCGCGCAGCACCAGCACCGCCTTGTCGCCCGACACGGGGGCCACGCCGCTTTGCACCGCCTTGCTGAACTGCAGCCAGCCGTCTGCCGCGCCGTAGAGCGCGCCCAGCACCGGTCCCTTGTCGGCCTTGGTGTTTTTCACCTCCACGGTGAGGTCCAGGGCATGGGCGCTGCCCAGCGCCAGGCAGGCGCCGGCCAGGGCCAGGGTGCGTGCCGCACGCGGGAGGGAGGGGGCGGCCAAGGGCCGGAAAGCCATCGTCATGTACAAATCTCCAGGGTGGGGTGGAGACACCGCGTCTCCAGTGCCCGCACTCTAGGAAGGCCCTGTCCAGGCGGCCACCGGCATGCGACGAAGTGGCGCCGGTGGGGCGCGAAAGGGGCTCCAGGGGGCGCAGGTGGGGGACAGCCTGCTCCCGTTGCCGGGCACCGGCCTGGCGGTGTGCGGGCGCGTGCACAAAATAAGCGCGCCATGGCGGCAGAACGTGGGAACATGCGCCTGTGCCTGCGGGGCCACCCCCTGCCCAAATGGGTGTCCCATTTGTTACGTTTTGACATACTTTGCGGTGTACATTGGTGGCTGCCGCCGCCATGGCCATGTGCGGCCCATCGTTTGCGAGAGGTTTCAGAGCGACTGTGATTTCTGCCGAACTCCTGACCGATCTGTTTGCGGGTGCCAGCGAAGACTTCGTGGAGTCTTCGGCGCAGGCGCGCCTGCAGGCCCTGCTCGATGCCGTGCCCGTGGCACTGATGGAATTCCGCCCCCAGAACGGGCGCCTGCTCCTGCGCGCGGCCAACGCTGCGGCGCGGCGCATGCCGGGCCTGGGGGGCGTGCGCGCCAGCGGCGCCGATGCGGTGGATGTGTTCGACCTGCTGGCCAATACCAACCTCGTGGACCAGCTGCAGACCGTGGCGCGCACCGGCATGCTGCTCGAATGCCGCCAGGTGGCGCGCGAACCGGGGCGGCTGCTGGTGGCCTGGGACGTGTCGGCGCGCCGGCTCGACAACGGCTCCATCGTCGTCACCGTGCGCGATGCCAGCGAAGCCGAGAGCCTGCGCACGGCCCTGGCCGCTGCCGAGCATGCACTGCAGGACGTGCGGCGCGAGCTGCGCGAGCAGACGGACGTCTTCAACACCATGGAAAGCCTGGCCCAGACCGGGCACTGGCGGCGCATCGAGGACCCGGGCGAGACGGTGCTGCTGTGGTCGCCCGGCCTGTGCGACATCGCTGGCGTGGAACGCCAGGAATGGGTGAGCCCCGAGCGTGCCGTCAGCGGCATCCTGGCCGAAGACCGCCATGTGTTCGAGACTGCGCGCGAGCGCGGCACCGGTGCCGACGTCGAGTACCGCTGGAAGCGCCCGGACGGCGAGATCCGCTGGATGCGCTCGCGCGTGCGCCGCCTCACGGCCAAGGACGGCATGCGGGTGGACATGGGCGTGGTGCAGGACGTGACCGATGAGCGCCGCGCCGCCGAGCAACTGCGCGAGCAGCTGCTGTTCATCCAGCGCATTGCCAGCCGCATTCCGGGCTTCATCTACCAGTACCGCCTGCACCAGGACGGCATCACCAGCGTGCAGTACATCAGCGACGCGGTGCGCGACTTCATGGGGGTGGAGCCGCACGAGGTGACGGCCGACCACGGCGTGCTCTCCAACTGGGTGCTGGCCGAGGATGTGCCGGCACTGCAGCGCTCGGCCCTGCAGTCGGTGCGCCGGCTCGTGCCCTGGCAGTGCGAGTACCGGGTGCGCATGCCCGATGGCAGCATCCGCTGGCACATGACGAACGCCATCCCCCACCGCGAGGCCGATGGCTCGGTGGTATCGCATGGCTTCACCATGGACATCACCGACCGCAAGCGCGCAGAACAGGAGATCGAACGCCTGGCGTTCTACGACGCGCTCACCGGCCTGCCCAACCGGCGCCTGCTGCTGGACCGCCTGCAGCGCTCCATCGCCGCCTGCCAGAGAAGCCGCAACCTGGGGGCCCTCTTGTTCATCGACCTGGACAACTTCAAGGATCTCAACGACACCCTGGGCCACGACATGGGTGACCAGCTCCTGTCCCAGGTTGCCACCCGCCTGGTGGGCAGCGTGCGCGAAGCCGACACCGTGGCGCGATTTGGCGGCGACGAATTCGTCGTCATGCTGGACAACCTGAACCCCGAACTGCCCGACGCCGCCGCCCAGGCAGAAACCGTCGCCGAAAAACTCCTGGCCAGCCTGAACCAGCCCTTCGCCCTCGGGGGCCAACAGCACTACAGCACCCCCAGCATCGGCATCACCCTGTTTGGCGACGAACGCCTGTCGGTGGACGAACTCCTGAAGCGCGCCGACCTCGCCATGTACCAGGCCAAGGCCGCAGGGCGCAACACCCAGCGCTTCTTCGACCCGGACATGCAGGCCGCCGTCAACGCCCGCTCCAACCTGGAAGCCGACCTGCGCCAGGGCCTGGCAAGAAACGAGTTGCTCGTGCACTACCAGCCCGTCGTGGACCACCAGGCGCGCCTGGTGGGCGCCGAAGCCCTGGTGCGCTGGCGCCACCCCCAGCGCGGCATGATCAGCCCCGGCGACTTCATCCCCCTGGCCGAACAGACCGGCCTCATCCTCCCCCTGGGCCAATACGTGCTGGAAACCGCCTGCAGGCAACTGCACCGCTGGGGCCAGAACCCGGCCACCGCCCACCTGTCCATCTCCGTGAACGTCAGCGCCCGCCAGTTCCGCCAGCCCGGCTTCGTCGCCCAAGTGCTGGGCACCTTGAAGGACTGCCAGGCAAAGCCCCAGCTCCTGAAGCTGGAACTCACCGAAAGCCTGCTCCTGGGCGACATCGAAGACACCATCGTGCGCATGGAGCAACTCAAGGCCGAAGGCGTGGGCTTTGCGCTCGATGACTTCGGCACCGGCTACTCCTCCCTGTCCTACCTCAAGCGGCTGCCGCTGGACCAGATCAAGATCGACCAGAGCTTCGTGCGCGACGTGCTGAGCGACCCCAACGACGCGGCCATTGTGCGCACCCTCCTGGCGCTGGCCAAGAGCCTGGACCTGCAGGTGGTGGCCGAGGGGGTGGAGACGACAGGGCAGCTGGGCTTCCTGCGCTTGCATGGCTGCGAGGGCTTCCAGGGCTATCTGTTTGGCAGGCCTGTGCCGGTGGACCTGTTCGAGCGCGAGCACCTGGGCGATGAGGTCTTGCCTCCTGCCGGAAAGGCAGCCCCATGAACAGCCCCCAGGCACAGCACGCCGCCATGGTGGCGCCTGCGGGCGCCAGCACCGCCGTGCTGTGGGTGGACGGCGACGCGCACCATGCCCAGGCCGCCATGCAAATGCTGGCCCAGCGCTGCCCGGGCTGGCGTGTGGTGCACAGCCCCTCGGCGGACGCGGCCTCGCTGCTGCTGGCCGCGCAGACCTGGGATGCGCTGGTGCTGTGCCTGGACCCGGGCCTGCTGGAGTTGCCCAGCCTGCTGGAGCTGTGCGCGGGCCGCCCGGTGCTGCTGTGCCTGGACCCTGCGCAGGAGGCGCTGGCCGCGCGGGGCTTTCGCGCCGGTCTGGGCGACTACGCCCTGCGCTCCCCCGACGGTTGCAGCCACCTGGGCGAGCTGGTGCACCGGCTCACGGCCCTGGCCGGCCGGCACGGCCCGGTGGCGCAGCCAGGCGCGCAGCCCATGCGCACGGTGGATGCGCGCATCTGGCACGAGGCACTGAGCCTGCTGCAGGAGCAGCGCCACGGCCTGCAGGTCACGCTGGCCAGCATGAGCCAGGGCATCTTCAGGACCGGGCCGGACGGGCGCATCACCATCTACAACCAGCGTGTACTGGAACTCCTGGACTTGCCCGAATCGCTGATGGCGGCCCGCCCCACTTTGGCCGAGCTGACGCAGCTTCAGGCCCAGCGCGGCGACTTCGGCGCCGCCTTCAACCTGGTGGACCACCGGGGGCGCGACTATGTGGCCCGTTCCGCGGTGGACCCTGCGCCCGAGGTCTACTGGCGGACCACGCGCGAGGGCCGCACGTTCGAGGTGCGCACCACCCGCCTACCCGACGGCGGCATGGTGCGCACCTTCACCGACGTGAGCGACTACGTGCGCGTCCAAAACGAGCTGCGCGAAAGCGAGGCGCGTTTCCGCAGCCTCAGCGACCTGTCTTCCGACTGGTACTGGGAGCACGATGCACAGGGGCGCTTCAACCAATTGGCGGGCGACCTGAGCGTCAATGGCATCCCCCTGTCCACGGTGATGGGCCGCACCCGCTGGGAGATCGGAGCCCTCAACATGGCCGAGTCCGACTGGGACGCCCACCGCGCAGTGCTGGCGGCCGAGCAGCCGTTTCGCGACCTGGAACTGCAGCGCCAGCGGCCCGATGGCAGCATGCATTGGATCTCGGTGAGCGGCGTGCCCGTGTTCGACGCCGAGGGCGTGCTGCGCGGCTACCGCGGCGTGGGCCGCGACATCACCGAGCGCAAGGAGGCCGAGCTGCAGATCGAACGGCTCGCGTTCTTCGATGCGCTCACCGGCCTGCCCAACCGGCGCCTGCTGATGGACCGCCTGCAGCGCGTGACCGTGTCGGCCGGGCGCGGCCATGCCCATGGCGCGCTGCTGTTCATTGACCTGGACAACTTCAAGGACCTGAACGACACGCTGGGCCACGACACCGGCGACCAGCTGCTGGTGCGTGTGGCCCGGCGCCTGCTGGCCTGCGTGCGCGCCAGCGACACCGTGGCCCGCTTTGGCGGCGATGAGTTCGTGGTCCTGCTCGACGGCCTGCACAGCGATGTGGCCCATGCCAGCAGCGAGGCCGCGGCCATTGCGCAGAACATCCTGGCAGCCCTGGGCAAGCCCTACGACATGGAGGGCATCAGCCACCACAGCACGCCCAGCATCGGCATTGCGCTGTTCGGCCAGCGCCCGTCCACGCCGGACGAATTGCTCAAGCACGCCGACCTGGCCATGTACCAGGCCAAGGCGGCGGGCCGCAATACGCAACGCTTCTTCGACCCCGATATGCAGGCCGCCGTGAGCATGCGCGCGGCGCTGGAGGCCGACCTGCGCCGCGGCCTGAACCAGCAGGAATTCCTGCTGTACTGCCAGCCCGTGGTGGACGGCTCCGGCAAGCTGCTGGGTGCCGAGGCCCTGGTGCGCTGGAACCACCCACGCCGCGGGCTGGTGCTGCCCGGCGAGTTCATTCCCCTGGCCGAGCAGACCGGGCTCATCCTGCCGCTGGGCCAGTGGGTGCTGCAGGCTGCCTGCGCACAGCTGGTGCAGTGGTCGCGCAGCGCGCTCACGCGCCCGTTCTTCCTGTCGGTCAACGTGAGCGTGCGCCAGTTCCGCCAGCCCGATTTCGTGACCCAGGTGTTGGGCGTGCTGCAGGCCAGCGGCGCCAACCCCGAACGCCTGCGCTTCGAGCTGACCGAAAGCCTGCTGCTCACCGACGTGGAGGACAGCATCGCGCGCATGGAGCAGTTGCGCCGCCACGGCGTGGGCTTTTCGATGGACGACTTCGGCACCGGCTACTCGTCCCTGTCCTACCTCAAGCGCCTGCCGCTGGACCAGCTCAAGATCGACCAGGGCTTTGTGCGCGACCTGCAGACCGACCCCAACGATGCCGCCATCGTGCGCACCATCCTGGCCCTGGCGCGCAGCCTGGATCTGTCGGTCGTGGCCGAGGGCGTGGAGACGCCGGGCCAGTTCGAATTCCTGCAGCGCCACGGCTGCCAGGCCTTCCAGGGCTACCTGTTCGCCCGCCCCATGCCGGCCGAGATGCTGGAGCGGGCCCTGCTGCCTGCGCCATGACAAAGCCCCGGCCTGGCGTGCGGGCGACAATCGGCCCATGAAAAAACAGGGGTTGGTGGCCGGTGGCGGCATCGGTGGGATGGCGGCGGCGCTGGGCGCGTCGCGCGCGGGGTGGGAGGTGCGGCTGTACGAGCGTGCCGCCGCCTTCAGCGAGGTGGGCGCGGGCGTGCAGCTCGGGCCCAATGTGGTGCGCCGCCTGCAGGCCTGGGGCCTGCAAAAGGCCCTGCAGGAGGTGGCCGCGTTCCCCACCCGGCTGCAAGTGCGCAGCGCAACTGGTGGGCGTGAACTGGCCGAGCTGCCGCTGGGGAATACGGCCATCGAGCGCTACGGCGCCGCCTATGCCACCATCCACCGCGCCGACCTGCACGGCCTGCTGCTGGCCGCCGTGGGCAAATACACCGATGCCCAACTCAACCTGGGCCAGGCCATCGAAGGCTTCGCCGACGGCAGCACCGCGCGCACAGCCATCCCCGGTGCCGAGACCGCCATCACCGTGCGCACCAGCCTGGGCAAGGAGGTCGAGGGCGACGCGCTCATCGGCGCCGACGGGCTGTGGAGCCGCACCCGGTTGCAACTGCTGGGCGATGTGCCACCGCGCCCCACCGGCCACCTGGCCTACCGCGCCCTGGTGCCGCAAGGCGCGCTGCCCAGCAGCCTGCGCACCCAGCAGGTCACCGTCTGGCTGGGCCCGCGCCTGCACGTGGTGCAGTACCCCGTGCGCCGGGGCGAGTTGCAGAACCTGGTGGTCATCATCGAAGGGCCGGCTCCGGCCGACCTGCAGCACTGGGACCATGCCGCCAACGCCGCGGACCTGGAGGGCGCCCTGCAGGATGCCTGCCCTGCGCTGCGGCATGTGGTGGACGGCGTCGCCGCAGCGGGCACCGGCTGGCGCCTGTGGCCGCTGTCCGACCGCCCGCCCGTGCGCAATGCCGGCGAGATGGCCCAGGGCCTGGTGGCGCTGCTCGGCGATGCGGCCCACCCCATGGTGCCCTACCTGGCCCAGGGGGCCGGCATGGCCATCGAGGACGCTGCCGAGCTGCAGCGGGCGCTGTCCATGCACGACCTGGAAGTGCCGCTGCGCCTCACGCGCTATGCCCTCAACCGCTGGCAGCGCAATGCCCGCGTGCAGGCCCGCGCCCGGCGCAATGGCCGCATCTTCCACGCCGTGGGCCCCGTGCGCTGGGGGCGCGACGCCTCGCTGCGCCTGCTGGGCCAGCGCTTGCTGGACCTGCCCTGGCTTTACCGGGGCGATGGCTCGGTGGCCAGTTCGCTCTGACCCCTTCAGGATGCAGCCAATGGGCAGTCTGCCAACACCCGCTCGGCAAGCGTCTGTCGCAGCGCCTGCAGTGCGGCAATACGGGCGTCGATCTCCAGCAGCTTGGCAGACAGCACCTCGGTGATGGCCGGTGCCGGGTCCGGTGCATCCCAGATGGCCGGCAGCCGGTCGCCGATCTCGGCCAGCGTAAAGCCCAGCTGCTGCGCCGTGCGGATGTACTGCAACAGCATCAGCGCCTCTGGCGGGTAGTCGCGGTAGCCATTGGGCAGGCGCTGGGCGCGTATCAGGCCTTGCTGCTCGTAAAAGCGCAGGGCCTCGCGGCTCAGGCCCGCAGCCGCGGCGAGTTCACCGATCCGCATGGTGCGCCTCCTCGCCCAGGGCCCAGCGGATCACCGCCATCTGCACCGGCAGCAGCAGCTCCTTCTGGGCGTAGCCCACGAAGCCCGGGTAGTCCACCGGGTCCACCGCCAGCTCGCGCCCCAGGGTGAAGGGCGGCGTGGGCAGCAGGGCGGGCTGGCCCAGGGCCGCCAGATGCTCTTCGGTCAATGGCACCAGATCGGCCTGTGTGGTGGCGTCGGCCTGGGCGCTTGCGGGCCAGCTGTCGGTGACCACCACGTCCACCGGGCCGCGCAGGGCCGAGGGCTCCACGAAGGCCACATGGGGCAGCACCTCGTGGAAGCGCCGGTGGCACACCTGCACCAGCCCGAAGCCCAGTACCTGCGCCAGATCGTGCCACGAGCGGAACACATTGGTGCTTGGCCCCCACAGGCACACGCGGGCTTCCTGCAGTGGTTTGACGCGCGTCTGCACATGCCAGGCATCGGTCAGCACCTCGCAAGGGTGGCCCTGGGCCGACATCGCGTTGACCACGGGCCGCCGCGTCGCCGCCGCAAAGGCGGACAGGCGCGCGTGGTCGGACTCGCGCACCACATACAGCGCATAGAACGGGTCCAGGTAGCCGGCCAGGTCGCCCACGCGCTCGCCGGTCTTGAGCAGGTTGGGCAGCTCCGTGAACGCCAGCCCCAGGCGCCGGAAGGCCTCGATGAAGGTGGTGCGCGTGCGGATGCCGTTGCCCTCGAAGGACCAGGCCACCGTGCCCGACAGGCGCGGCGCTGGGGCCTCCACCAGGGACCAGATGTGGCGTATGTCGGCAGGCTGCAGCTCGCCCAGCTGGATCAGGTTCATGCGCAGGGGATTCCCGGTTGGCGCTGTCGGCGAGCGGAGCGCGAAGAAGAAAGAAAGTGCTTGACCCTGAAGCGTACTTCAAGGTGGAAGCTTGGGGCCTTGTTCCACCCGATACCCCCTGCTGCCATGCCCATTCCCGCCTTCACCCCCGCCCGCTACCGGGCCACCGTGCGCGCCAGCGCCTGGTACGACCTGCTCGTCACCTGGCCCTTTGCCCTGCCGTGGACCTTTGCCTGGCTCTACGGCCTGCTGGCCTCGGCATCCACCGCGCTCGCGCTGCCGGGCACCATGCACCCGCTCGATGCCACGCACATGCTGCTGGCCAACCTGCTGGGCTCGGTGGTGGTGGTCTGGTCCATCGCGCGCATCGCGGCGCCCGGCGTGCTGCTGGGCCGGCTCGACGGTCTGGCGCGCTTCCTGTTCGCGGCCTGGCAGATCTACGCCGTGGCCCACGGCGCCAGCGCCATCGTGCTCGGGTTCACCGTGTTCGAGCTGTTCTTTGGCGTGCTGCAGTGGTGGCGCGTGGCGGGCGCGGGCGGCGCCGCATGCCCGGCCAAACTCAGTGCCCGGGTGCGGGCAGCCGCTTGAGCGGGGCCATGCCGATGGCCAGGAACAGGTTCTTACCGTCCGCCGCGCTCGTTTTCCTTGTCCTTCTTGCCTTGGTCGTAGTGCCACTTGATGGCGAAAAACATGCCCGTGCCGAACACGAGAACCTTGAACACAATGAAGACCACGGGGACCCAATCCATTTTTTCCTCGCCATGAGTTGGCACTATCTGCCGCGATCGTAGCAAGCCAATGGACAGGTGGCCCTGGACATTTTGTCCCAGGGGCGGCGGTGGTCCGCTCCACCGAGCGCATTGCGGCGCCTGGCATGCCTGCCCGCCCGAGGTCAATGCACGGACGTGGACGCGGGCGCGGGCAGCAGCCGAAACGACAGCACGCCAGCCGCCAGCAATGCCGAGATGGTCAGCATCACCACCACGTAGGGATCCACCCCACGCGCCGTGGCCAGGGATGCCGCCAGCCCCGTGAGCCACTGCATCAGCGCCACGCCCAGGAACAGCGCCATGGTGAACACCGCCATGGCGCGCCCGGTCATGGCGGCCGGGTAGGCCGAGCGCACATCCGAGTACTGCAGCACCATGTAGCCCGAGAGCAGGCCCACCGCAATGGCGCCGCCCACGTCCAGCCACTCCTGGTGCAGCAAGCCGATGAGCAGGAACAGGCCGCAGAGAACCACGGTGAAGCCCGTGATCCAGCGCCTGCGGTGCGCTGGCCCCGGGTCCAAGCGGCCGAAATACGCCGGCGTGAACAGCGACACCAGCGAGGTGACCATGGCCACATTGCCGCTGGCCACCAGCGAGTAGCCGTGCCGCTCGATCAGGAGCGGCCCGAGCCACAGCCCGCGCAGCGTGAGGAAGGAGGCGTAGGTCGTCAGCGCCAGCAGCATGATGCCGGCCGTGTGCGGCAGCAGGAACAAGGCGCCGAAGCCGCGCACGGCAGCACCCCAGGATTCGCGCTGTGCGCCAGCGGCGTGCGGGGCCTGGGCGGGCTCGTGCACCTGCCACCAGATCAGCAGCCAGGCCAGCGCCGCCAGGCCCGCCAGCACCGCGAAGCTCATGCGCCAGGAGGAATGCTGCACCAGCCAGGCCAGCGGCGTGCCGGTGAACAGCATGCCCAGCCCGCCGATGCCCATGGCCACGCCCGACACCATGGCAAAGCGTGCTGGCGGAAAGTAGCGCGCGATGAACACCGTGCACACCAGAAAGGCCGGTGCGCAGCCGACGCCGATCAGCACCTGCCCGAGCAGCACGGTGCCATAGCCCGGCGCCAGCGCCGACAGCAGCGCGCCCGCGATGGTGAGTGGAAACGCCATCAGCAAGGTGCGCCGCACACCATACAAATCGATCCCCACGCCCATGAACAGCTGCATGCCGCCGAAGGCAAAGGCAAAGGCCCCGGCGAACGCGCCCAGCGCCTGCGCCGAGAGCCCGAACTCCGCGCGCAGCCCGGTGGCGATGATGGCCGTGATGGTGCGAAAGGCCTGGCTCAGCGCAAAGCCCGAGACCAGGGCCAGCAGCATGGCCCAGGCAACCCGGGGGGCAAGCAAGGGGGCGGGCGGGGCGGCGTCTGCGGACTGGGGCGGCAAGGAATGGTCTCCGGGAGGGCACGCACGGTGCGTGGCCTCCATCGAGGGTACACGTTGCGCGGGCAATGCGCTGTCCCCCATGCGGAGGATGCGCGCCTGCCGTCACAGGTCCGTGCGCAGCTTCCAGATCTCGGGGAACAGCACCACGTCCAGCATCTTGCGCAGGTAGCTCACGCCGCCCGTGCCACCGGTGCCGCGCTTGAAGCCGATCACGCGCTCCACCGTGGTCACATGGCGAAAGCGCCACAGGCGGAAGGCGTCTTCGAGGTCGGTGAGCTCCTCGCCCAGCTGGTACAGGTCCCAGTGCTTGTCGGGCGCGCGGTACACGGTGAGCCAGGCCTGCTCCACGCCCTCGCTCTCCACATAGGGCTGGGTCCAGTCGCGTTCGGTGTGGCTGGCGGGTACGGCAATGCCGCGGCGCGCCAGCAGGCGCAGCGCCTCGTCGTAGAGCGAGGGCGCTTCGTAAGCGGCCTGGACCTGGGCCAGCAGGTCGGCGCGGTGCTCGTGCGGCTTGAGCATGGCGCGGTTCTTGTTGCCCAGCGCAAACTCGATGCTGCGGTACTGGTAACTCTGGAAGCCGCTCGATTGGCCCAGGTAGGGCCGCATGGCGCTGTACTCGGGCGGCGTCATGGTGGCCAGCACGTCCCAGGCGTGCACCAGCTGCTCCATGATCTTGGAGACGCGCGCCAGCATCTTGAAGGCCATCTGCAACTCATCCTGCGCGATGTGGCCGATGGCGGCGCGCAGCTCGTGCAGCATGAGCTTCATCCACAGCTCGCTGGTCTGGTGCTGCACGATGAACAGCATCTCGTCGTGCGCCGGCGACAGCGGCTTCTGCGCCGTGAGGATGGCGTCGAGCTGCAGGTAGTCGCCATAGCTCATGCTCTTGCTGAAGTCGAGCTGGGCGCGCTCCTCGTGCACGATGGATTCAGGCTTGCCGCTGGCGGGGGCCTCGGCTGGCGTTGCAGGGGTGTGGGAGAAGGGGCACATGGCTCAGGTCACCGCATGGATCTGGTTGAACTCGGGGCGCCGCCACTCGCCGGTGTCGAGCACCTGGCGCAGGTGCTCCACGGCGTTCCACACATCCTCGTAACCGACGTACAGGGGCGTGAAGCCGAAGCGCTGGATGTCCTTGTGCGGGCCCTGGCCGCCATCGCCCTTGCGGAAGTCGCCGATCACGCCGCGCGCGATCAGCGCCTGCACGATGGCATAGGCACCGCTGCCCTGGCCGTCCAGGCCCTGGCCCTCGTCGCGCGTCAGGCACACCTGGGAGCCGCGCTGGGCGTGTTCGCGCGGCGTGGCCAGGCCCAGGCCGTGGCCCGCGCAGCGCTCTTCCACCAGCGCGATGAACAGATCGGTCAGCGCCAGCGACTTGGCGCGCAGCGCAGCCATGCCGCCCAGGGGCTGGGCCGCGTCGAACACGTCCAGCCCGCACTGCAGGGCCGACAGGCTGATGATCGGCTGCGTGCCGCACAGGTAGCGTGTGATGCCCGGGGCCGGCCGGTAGTCCGGCGTGAACTGGAAGGGTGCCGCATGGCCCCACCAACCCGACAGCGGTTGCCCGACGCGGTCGGCATGGCGCGGGTGCACCCAGGCGAAGGCCGGCGCGCCGGGGCCGCCGTTGAGGTACTTGTAGCCGCAGCCGATGGAGAAATCGGCGCCTGCGCCGTTCAGGTCCACCGGCACGGCGCCCGCGCTGTGCGCCAGATCCCACACAGTGAGGATGCCTGCTGCATGCGCGGCCGCGGTGATGGCCGCCATGTCGTGCATGGCGCCGGTGCGGTAGTTCACATGGGTGAGCATCAGCACGGCGACATCCTGCGTCAGCGCGGCGGCGATCTCCTCGGGCTCCACCAGCACCAGCGTGAGGCCGCGCTCCCTGCACAGGCCCTCGGCGATGTACAGGTCGGTCGGGAAGTTGCTGCGCTCGCTCACCACGCGCTTGCGCGCGGGGCTGTCCTCGCGCGCGATGTTGAGCGCGGCGCTGAGCACCTTGTAGAGGTTGACCGAGGTGCTGTCGGTGCAGACCACCTCGTCCTTGCCGGCGCCGATGAAGGGCGCAAGCTGGTTGCCCAGGCGCTGGGGCAGGTCGAACCAGTTCGCGGTGTTCCACGAGCGGATGAGGTCGGTGCCCCATTCGCGCGTGACCACGTCGGCCACGCGGGCGGCGGCCGCCTTGGGCAGCACGCCCAGGGAGTTGCCGTCCAGGTAGATCACGCCGCCTGGCAGGCTGAAGGGCCCGCGCAGCGGGGCCAGGGGGTCTTGCGCGTCGAGCGCGCGGCAGTCTTGCAGTGTGGTCATGGGGGTCGCGGGGGAAAGTCGTGGAAATCAGGGCAGGGCGCGCAGTACCGCCCGGACCGGGGAGGCATCGGCCGTGGCGAGCTTGAGCGGCAGGGCGATCAGCTCGTAGTCGCCCTCGGGCACGCCGTCGAGCACCAGGTTCTCGAGCACGCGCAGGCCGCGCCGGCGGATCACCTGGTGGCTGTCCAGCGTCTTGCTGTCGGCCGGGTCGATGCTGGCGGTGTCGATGCCCACCAGGAGCACGCCCAGGTCGGCCAGGCGCGCGATGGTGGCCGGCGCGTAGGCGGCCAGCGCTCCGTCCCAGCGGTCCACCGGCATGGCGTCGTAGGTGCGCACCAGCACGCGCTGGGGCAGGGTGGCGTCCACCGCGTGGGCAATGTGCTCCCACTCGATCAGCGGACCGCGGCCGATGCAGTGGATCACGCGGCAGGGGCCGAGAAAGGCCTCCAGCGAGACATCACCGATGGCGGCGCCGTTGGCGTCGTAGTGCAGCGGCGCGTCGGCATGTGCGCCCACATGGGGCGAGAGGGTGATGGCGCTCACGTTCACCGGGCAACCGGGCCCGATGGTGGCGCACCACTGCTGGCTGTAGGCCGTGTCGCCGGGGAACACCGGGCTGCCCGCATGCACGGGCGGCGAGATGTCCCAGAGCTGGCGTGCGTTGGGAGTGTGGCTGGCTTGCATGGGACAAAGTTTGCATGTCCCGTCAAACCCGTGGTGTCGGTTAATTCCAACAGCAGGGGGATTTTTTGTTGAAGCCTAAACTAATTTCAGAAGATCAGACCTTCTTCAAGAGGCGGCAGGCCGTGGCGTGTGCGCGCCTTGTTGCAGGCATAGTCGCCGGCTTCGAACTCGCGGCAGGGCGAGGGCCGCCATTCGTAGATGCCGCAGGCCACTTTTTCACCCACCTTGCCGGTCAGCGCAGCGCAGCGGATGGGCACGTGGTCCGTGCCGCGCATGCGGCAGGTGCTGCCATTGACCTCCATGGCCAGGCCGTTGGGCACAGTGCCGCCCATCTCCTGCATCTCGTAGACGGCAAAGTCCACGCGGAAGCTGGCGCAGCAGGCGCCACAGGTCAGGCAGGGGTGGGCGGAGTCGGACATTCAAGAGCACGCCTGGGTCGGCGGTGGATTCGGATCGGGGGGCTCGAATGGTAAGGCAGGCAGCGTGCCAATCATCCGCACAGGGCATTCAGCCGTACAGCCTGCCTTGCGCCAGCGCATCCAGGGCATGGGTCAGGTTGGTGCGTGCCTGCGCCTCGAATCGCCCATGGAACCAATCGGTGCCATAGATGCGCGGGCGTTCCAGAAAGCCCCGCAGCACGGCGCTGCGGCCCGCCACATAGCGCGGCCAGCGCACGAAAAAATACTCGCGCCGCACATTGCGCTCGAACTGGCGGTACACCGCGTCGTTCTGCCCGAGCACGGCCAGATCGATGTCGACGACCCACTGCGCGTCGCCGCTGAGCGGGCCTGGGTTGTGGCGCGTGTCCAGGATGAACTGGTGCACGGCCTGCACCAGCGCGGTCGGCAGGCCTTGTGCCGTCAAAAAGCGGCTGGCCCAGTCGGCGCTCTTTTCCTCGTTCAGGCGGCCCCAGGGGCGGTAGACCGCGTCGTGGAACCACAGCGCCAGTGCCACGGCATGCGGCTGCTGCAGCGCGCAGGGGTGTTCGGCCTGCAGCGCCTGCAGATGGCGCAGGCAGGCCCACAGGTGCGTGGTGTCATGGTAAGCGCGCGGCCAGAGCGCCCAGGCCAGCACCAGGCGCCGGCCCTCGCTGTGCCAGGCGGGCGTGTCGCGGCCCAGGGCCTGGCCCAAGTCCTGCCACTGCGCCAGCAGGTCGGCGCAATGGGCGGGCTGGCGGCGCCAGGGCATGGGCAGGAAACTCAGGCGACCTTGCCAAGCAACAGGTACTCCATCAGCGCCTTCTGGACATGCATGCGGTTCTCCGCTTCATCCCAGACCACCGACTGCGGGCCATCGATGACATCCGCTTCCACTTCCTCACCGCGGTGCGCCGGCAGGCAGTGCATGAACAGCGCGTCGGCCTTGGCAGCGGCCATCATCTCGGCGTCCACGCACCAGTCGGCAAAGGCCTTCTTGCGTGCTTCGTTCTCGGCCTCGTAGCCCATGCTGGTCCACACATCGGTGGTCACCAGGTCGGCGCCCTTGCAGGCTTCCAACGGGTCGCTGAAGAACTGGCAGCTGCCGGTGGTGGCACCGGCCAGTTTCTGGTCCACCTCGTAGCCGCGCGGCGTGCTCACATGCACCTTGAAGCCCAGCAGCGCCGCCGCTTGCAGCCAGGTGTTGGCCATGTTGTTGCCATCGCCCACCCAGGCCACCGTCTTGCCGGAAATCGAGCCACGGTGCTCGATGAAGGTGAAGATATCGGCCAGGATCTGGCAGGGGTGGTACTCGTTGGTCAGGCCGTTGATCACCGGTACGCGCGAGTTGGCGGCAAAGCCCTCGATCTTGCTCTGCTCGTAGGTGCGGATCATCACCAGGTCCACCATGCGGCTGATGACCTTGGCGCTGTCCTCGATGGGCTCGGCGCGGCCGAGCTGGCTGTCGCCCGTGGTCAGGTGCACCACACTGCCGCCCAACTGGTACATGCCGGCCTCGAAACTCACGCGCGTTCGGGTGCTCGCCTTCTCGAAGATCATGGCCAGCGTGCGGTCCACCAGGGGGTGGTGCTTTTCGTAGGACTTGAACTTCTTCTTGATGAGCGCGGCGCGCTCGAACAGATAGGCGTACTCGTCGGCGGTGAGATCGTTGAACTGCAGGTAGTGTTTCATGGCAATGCGGCGGCGCGCTCAGGGCGCGCCTTGGGTTTCATTCGGCCAGCAGGGCTTTGACCAGCGGGACCAGCTTGGCGACGATCTCGTCGGCCTCGGCGGTGGACAGGATCAGTGCAGGCACCAGGCGGATCACCTTGTCGGCGGTCACGCTCAGCAGCAGGCCGGCCTCGGCCGCCTGGGCCACCAGCACGCCGCAGGGCTTTTCCAGCTCCACGCCCAGCATCAGGCCCTGGCCGCGCACTTCCTTCACGCCGGGCAGGCTGCCCAACTCGCGCACCAGCGCGGCCTTCAGGTGGTCCCCCACGGTAGCCGCATTGTGCAGCAGTCCGTCCTTCTCCATGATGCGGATGGTTTCCACGCCGGCACGCATGGCCAGCGGGTTGCCGCCGAAAGTGGTGCCATGGTTGCCCGGCTGCAGCACATTGGCGGCCTTGGGGCCGGCCACCACGGCGCCGATCGGCACGCCCGAGCCCAGGCCCTTGGCCAGCGGCATCACGTCGGGCACGATGCCGGCCCACTGGTGGGCGAACCACTTGCCGGTGCGGCCCATGCCGCACTGCACTTCGTCGATCATCATCAGCCAGCCGCGCTCGTCGCACAGCTTGCGCAGCTGCTGCAGGTACTCCACCCGCATCGGGTTGATGCCGCCTTCGCCCTGGATGGTCTCGAAGAACACCGCCACCACGTTGGGGTTGCCCTCGGTGGCCTGCTTGATGGCCTCGATGTCGTTGAGCGGCACGCGGATGAATCCCTCCACCAGCGGACCGAAGCCGTTGTGGATCTTGGGGTTGCCCGTGGCCGACATGGTGGCGATGGAGCGGCCATGGAAGGCCTTTTCGTAGACCACGATCTCGGGCTTGGCGATGCCCTTGTCCACGCCGTACTTGCGCGCGATCTTCAATGCCGCCTCGTTGGCCTCCAGGCCCGAATTGCAGAAGAACACGTTGCTCATGCCCGACAGCTCCACCAGCTTGGCCGCCAGGGCTTCCTGGCCGGGCACGTGGTAGTAGTTGGACGAATGGATGATCTGGCTGATCTGGTGCTGCAGCGCGGGCACCAGCTCGGGGTGGTTGTGGCCCAGCGTGTTCACGGCAATGCCGCCCAGGCCGTCGAGGTATTCCTTGCCGTTGACGTCCCACACGCGGCAGCCCTGACCGCGGGCCAGCGCGATGGGCACGCGGCCATAGGTGTTCATCACGTGGGGCGAGGCGGCCTCAATGAAAGCGGTCATGCAGAAATCTCCTGGCGGTGCGGTGTAAAAACGAAGCACGATTCTAGGGGCCATGCGATGACCCGCTGTTGACGATTGCGCATCACTGCAATGCGGGTTGGCGGCCTTGTGCGGCGGTAGGGAATAGAGAGGTAGCTCTTATATAAGAGTTAGAATTCGTGGTTGCAGTGCAGCATGCAGTGATCCTGCGGTTGCAGACTGTCCATTACACTTCGACCCGATGGTTTCCCCCACCTCCAAAGAGATCTTCATCCAAGGCGTCACCCAGGACGGAAAGACTTTCCGGCCCAGCGACTGGGCCGAGCGTCTGGCGGGGGTGATGAGCAGCTTTCGCCCCGGCGGAGCGCGGCCGGGCAGCCACCTGAGCTATTCGCCCTGGTGCATTCCCACCACCTTCGATGGCGTCAAGTGCGTGGTCGTGCACCGCGACCTGCGCGACCACGAACCCATGGCCTGGGATTTCGTCATGAACTTCGCGCGCGACAACAACCTGCAGGTGGCCGAAGCCTGCCTGGTGCCGGATGCGCCAGTGCTGCCGCCGCCTGCCAAGCCCTGAGACGGGGGCAAGTACCCAGAATGCATGAAGGCCCCTCGGGGCTTTTTTTGTGCCTGAAGAACAGTGGCAGAAACGAAAAAACCGCCCGAAGGCGGTTTTTTGCTTTTTTGCTGGCAGCGCACCCGTTACAAACGGCGAACGGCGCGGGCCGTCCGGGCTGTTTGCCTGAAGAGGGTCAGGCGGCCAGTGCCAGGGCTTTCACCTTGGCAGACAGACGGCTCTTGTCGCGAGCAGCCTTGTTCTTGTGGAAGATGCCCTTGTCGGCCACGGAGTCCACCACGGCTTGCATCTTGGCGAACAGTTCGGTCGCCTTGGTCTTGTCGCCGGTCAGAACAGCCTTTTCGACGTTCTTGACCGCGGTACGGTATTTGGAGCGCAGCGAGGTGTTCGCGGCGTTGAGTTTCGTGTCCTGACGGACGCGCTTGCGGCCCGACGCCAGGCGCGGGTTCTTCTTCTTGGGTTTAGCGGATGCCATGTGTGTATTCCTTGGAGTCTGTGGATGTTGCCAGCAAAGCCGACGATTATAGCCCAGATGGCCAAGCTGGCCTAGAGGGCCGTCTCTGCACCATCTGCGGAGGGGGGTGGTAAGCAAGCGGGTGCAACACAGGCCGCCGCTTCGCCGCCGCCTCGCAAACTTCATCCTGTGCTCACAGGGGAGGCTCAGACTGCAGCTTTCATTCCACATGGAGGTTCCTTGGCACCCCCCTTGTCCACTCCGCCGGCCGGCGCCATGCCCGTGCCAGCGCATACACTCCCGGCGGTGTCCTTGCTCAAAGCCGCTTCCACCGTCTCCCTGCTGACCCTTGCCTCCCGCGTGACGGGCCTGGCGCGCGACCTCCTGATGGCCTCCTTCTTCGGGGCCAATGCCCTGACGGACGCCTTCAACGTCGCCTTCCGCATTCCCAACCTGTTCCGCCGCTTCTTCGCCGAGGGGGCCTTCAGCCAGGCCTTCATTCCGGTGCTGGCCACCAGCAAGGCGCAGCAGGGCGAGGACGCCACGCGCGTGCTCATCGGCAACGTGGCCACGGCCCTGGCCTGGGTGCTGCTGCTGACCTGCGTGCTCGGCGTGGTCGGCGCCCCGGTGCTGGTCTGGGCCCTGGCCAGCGGCATGCGCCAGAGCCCCGAGGCCTACGACGCGGCCGTGCTCATGACGCGCTGGATGTTCCCCTACATCGGCTTCATGTCGCTGGTGGCCCTGTCGGCCGGCATCCTCAACACCTGGAAGCACTTCACCGTGCCCGCGGCCTCGCCGGTGCTGCTCAACCTGTCGATGATCGGCGCGGCGCTGCTCGGCGCGCCGCAGCTGGAAGCGCGCGGCATCGAGCCCATCTACTCCATGGCCGGCGGCGTGCTGCTGGGCGGTGTGCTGCAACTGGCGGTGCAGATCCCGGTGCTGGCGCGCATGGGCCTCTTGCCGCGCATCGGCCTGGGCTGGCGCGCCATCCGCACGGCCTGGGCCGACCCGGGCGTGCGCAAGGTGCTCTCGCTCATGGGGCCCATTCTGCTGGGCGTGGGCGTGGCGCAGATCTCGCTCATGATCAACACCCAGATCGCCTCCTACCTGGCGCCGGGCAGCGTGACCTGGCTGTTCTATGCCGACCGGCTGATGGAGTTCCCGACCGCGCTGCTGGGCGTGGCCCTGGGCGTGGTACTCACCCCGCAGCTGACGGCCGCCAAGGCTGCGGGCGACGCCGAGAAATACTCCGCCATGCTCGACTGGGGCCTGCGCATCGTGGTGCTGCTGGCCGTGCCCTGCGCGGTGGCGCTGCTCACCTTCTCCGAGCCGCTGGTGGCCACGCTGTTCCACTACGGCAAGCTGGCCGACAGCGACGTGGGCCAGATCGCGATGGCCCTGTCCGGCTACGGCGCGGGCCTCTTGGGCCTGGTGGCCATCAAGGTGCTGGCACCGGGCTACTATGCCAGCCAGGATGTGCGCACACCGGTGAAGATCGCCATCTCGGTGCTGGTCATCACCCAACTGCTCAACATAGCGCTCGTGCCCTTCATCGCCCATGCGGGCCTGGCCCTGTCCATCGGCCTGGGCGCGCTGATCAACGCCCTGTGGCTGCTCATCGGCCTGTTGCGCCGCGGCAGTTACCAACCGCAACCGGGTTGGGGCCGCTTCATCCTGCAGGTGGTGGCCGCCACGGCCTTGCTGGCGTTGCTGCTGGTGTGGTCGTCGCACCATTTCGACTGGGTGGCCATGCGCAGTGCCAAATGGCAGCGCATAGGCCTGCTGGCTGCGATCATCGGGGCTTCCGCGCTGCTGTACTTCGGCGCCCTGTGGGCGGCGGGGCTCAAGCTGCGCAGGATGCTCCGACGGTGACAAGCCCGTACATCGTGACTTTTGCCGCTTGACGCGGCGGGGGCGGAACCGTACAACCATGCCATGCCACTGAGTCTGACCGTACCCACCTCGCTGGAGTACTTCGCATCGCTGGTGCAGAGCGATGACCATTTCCCCCTGCTGGAGGCCGCGGCCAGCCTGGCGCAGGACGAGTACCCCGAATTCGACGTGCAATTGCTGCTGGGCGACATGGACCAGCTGCAGGCGCGCATCAAGCGCCGCCTGCCGGCCGATGCGCCCGCACTGCAGCGCCTGCGCACGCTCAACCAGTTCTTCTTTGCCGACATGGGTTTTGGCGGCAACGTCAACAACTACTACGACCCCGAGAACAGCTACCTCAACGCCGTGCTGCGCACGCGCCGGGGCATTCCCATCAGCCTGGCCGTGCTGTGGATGGAGCTGGCCCAGGGCCTGGGCCTGCATGCGCGCGGCATCGCCTTTCCGGGGCATTTCATGGTCAAGGTGCTGCTGCCCAAGGGTCAGGTGGTGCTGGACCCGATCACCGGCCAATCGCTGAGCCGCGAGGAGCTGGGTGAGCGGCTCGAGCCCTACAAGCGCCGCAACGGCCTGATCGACGACTACGACGTGCCGCTGGGCCTGTACCTGCAGGCCGCCACGCCGCGCGACATCATCGCGCGCATGCTGCGCAACCTCAAGGAGGTGCACCGCACCCAGCAGGACTGGCAGCGCCTCATTGCGGTGCAGGACCGCCTGATCGTGCTGCAGCCCGAGGCCTGGGGCGAGTGGCGCGATCGCGGGCTCGCGCACGCCGAGCGCGGCAACCTGCCCGAGGCCATCTTCGACCTGGAGACCTACCTGCACCACGCGGAGGATGGTCTGGACCTCGACCACATCACCGAGCGCCTCGTCGCTCTGCGCAGCGCCAACGAATAGGCGCTCCATCCAGCGCCGAGCCGGATGGATGGGCCATGGGGCTCAGGCCTGCAGGCGTGCCAGCTCGGCGCGCAGGGCCTCGTTCTCGGCCGTGAGCTCGGCCACACGCAGGCGCAGGGCCCGCACTTCGTCGTCGCCGCCCGCCGGTGCCTGCTGCGAGGGGGCGTCTTTCTCCGCCTCCTTGTCCTCGCGCGGCTTGCGCTGCTTGGCATCGCGCACGCGCTTGGCCGCCTGCTTGAGTTCGTCCTTGCCGCCCTTGGCGGCCGCCACCTGCTCCTCGGCAGGCAGGGTGGCCACGTTGGCCGCCGTGGCCAGCGAGATGGTGCCCGATTTGACAGCAGCCACCAGCTCGGGCGCCGCCTGCTTCTGGATCTTCTCGATGGCCACCACCTGGCTGGCGCTTAGGCGGGCCGCGCGCGCAATGGCTTCGCGGCTGCTCAGGGTTTCGGAGGGTTGGTCCGGCCCGGGCGCGGGCGGCGGCGGTGCGGCCACCGGGCCGTCGGAGGACCAGGGCAGGTCGGCTTCGTCCACGGTTTCCGGGGGCGTGGCCGCAGCGCGGGCCTTGCGCGCGGCCACGATCTCGCGCTTGCGCAGCGCCAGCACGCCGCGCTGGAAGTCCGACACGCTGCGCCGGCCCAGGTGCTGGTCGATCATCCACAGGTGCACGTCTTCCATGCTCTGGAAATGCGTGTTCTGCACGGTCTGGAAGGGCAGGCCGTGTTTCTGGCAGATGCCGTAGCGGTTGTGGCCGTCCACCAGCACGTCACCCCACAGCACCAGGGCATCGCGGCAACCCTCGGCCAGCAGGCTGCGCTCCAGGGCATCGTGCTCGTCGCGGGTCAGGGGATCGATATAGGCTTTGAGTTCTTCGTTGACGACGATGTTCATGGCGCGCGGAAATCCGGAAGGCAGCTTGGCAAGGGGCGCGATTGTAATGGGCTGCCTCTTCCCGCCTTTCCACGGGCCTACCGGTCCCGGGGGCCACGCAGGGCGATCCAGGCCGCTACCGGCATGAACACCACCAGCAGGCCCACGATGATCCAGAAGCCGTGCGGGCTGTCCGCCAGCGGCACGCCACCCACGTTCATGCCCAAGAGGCCGGTCAGGATGTTGATGGGCAGGGCCAGCACCGTCACCACCGTCAGCACGAACAGGCTGCGGCTGTTGGCCTCCTGCACACTGGCGGCCACTTCTTCCTGCAGCAGCTTGATGCGTTCCTGCAGGCCCTGCATGTCGCGCAGCACCACCGAAAACTCCTCGGTCGAGTCGCGCAGCTCCTGTGCGTCCTCGTCGCCCATCCAGGCCGGCGGGTTCTGCAGCAGGCGGAACAGGGCCGCCGGCTCGGGTGCCAGCAGGCGCTGCAGGCGCACCAGCAGCCGGCGCAGCACCCCGAGGCGGGCACGCTTGTGGTCCAGGCGGCCGGCGAGCAGCTCGTCCTCGATATCGTCGATGCGCTGCGTCACGCCGCGCACGATGTCCACCAGCCCCCCGGCCTGGGTGCGCATGAGCTGTTCCAGCAGCGCCACGCTGGAGCGCGGCGAGTGGCCGTTGCGCACGGCCGTGCGCAGCGCGTCCACCGAGCGCAGGGGGTGGGCGCGGGCCGTCACCACCAGGTGCGGCGCCACGCTGATCCACAGCGTGGCGATGTCGAAGGGCTCGAAGGCGAAGTCGAAATGCGCGTCGTTGAGCACGGCGATCAGCGTGTCGTCGTCGCGCTCGATGCGGGTGGAGTGCGAGCCTTCCTTGAGCGCCTCGAAGAATGCATCGGGCAGGCCGGCGTGGCGTTCCATCCAGCGCATGGCCTGGGTCTGGCTCAGGTTGAAGTGAAGCCAGAGAAACGGATGGGGGGCCGCATCATCTGCCGATTCGGCGGATGAGCCGCCTGGTTCCTGTGCGTGCGCTTGCAGCCACTGCTCGGCCTGGACCGAGTCGATGGGCTGCGCCGGGCCCGTGCCGTCCATGCGGTAAGCGCAGATCAGGCCTGCTGCATCGCCGCCGTAGTTCAGGCCGACGGCTGCGCCGGCAACGGGTGTATTCATGGAAAAAGGCGGCGTTGCGCCGGCCGCGAACGCAGCCGCAGCACGAGGTACCGGAACATGCCTGCAATGGTGCAGTTACCAGATGACAGTGATGTGACACTTCATGTGGGTGTCATGCATCTGTCACCATGCGGACGCATGATGGAAGGACTTCATTTGCCTCGTACAAAGCCATGTTCCAGAATGCCCCCATCGATGCCCAGGACCTGATGCAGCGCATTGCCAACGATCTGATCGACAGCTACGACGAAGAGCTGGAGCTGGAGATCGAGGACCGCAACGTGGACGGCATCGGCGACCCGATGCCCACCGACAAGCATGCGCGCCAGCAGTACTTCAAGGAACTGTTCCGCCTGCAGGGCGAGCTCGTGAAGCTGCAGGACTGGGTGCAGCACAGCCGCCAGAAGGTGGTGATCCTGTTTGAGGGGCGCGATGCGGCCGGCAAGGGCGGCGTGATCAAACGCATCACCCAGCGCCTGAACCCGCGCGTGGCCCGCGTGGCCGCACTGCCGGCACCGAACGACCGCGAGCGCACGCAGTGGTACTTCCAGCGCTATGTGGCGCATTTGCCCGCGGCCGGTGAGATGGTGCTGTTCGACCGCAGCTGGTACAACCGCGCCGGCGTCGAGCATGTCATGGGCTTTTGCACCGACGAGGAGTACGAGGAGTTCTTCCGCACCGTGCCCGAGTTCGAGAAGATGCTCGTGCGCTCGGGCATCACGCTGGTCAAGTACTGGTTCTCCATCACCGACGAAGAGCAGCACCTGCGCTTCCTGGGCCGCATCCATGATCCGCTCAAGCAGTGGAAATTGAGCCCCATGGACCTGCAAAGCCGCATCCGCTGGGAAGCCTATACCAAGGCCAAGGAAACCATGCTGGAGCGCACCCACATCCCCGAGGCCCCGTGGTGGGTGGTGCAGGCCGTAGACAAGAAGAAGGCCCGCCTGAACTGCATTGCGCACCTGCTGTCGCAGTTTCCTTACGAAGACGTGCCGCACCCGCCTGTGGTGCTGCCCGAGCGCGTGCGCAACCCCGAGTACCTGCGCCAGCCCGTTCCGGCGAGCATGTACGTCCCGGATAATTACTAAGCACCCCCTGAGACGCTTCGCGTCTTCACCCCCCTCCGGAATCGCTGCGCGATTCGGGAGGGGGACGCTCCCAGCGCGGCGGGGCGGCCCTTGCGCGGGAGCACTGGCCTTGGCAGCGCGCTATCGACGGTTGCGCGCTCGTATCTCAGGTGTTCTTCAGTAGCTCAATGGTGGAGATCACGTCCTTCACCTTGAAGGGCTTGAGCAGCACGCGGCGCACGCGCAGGGCCTTCATCTGGTCGGCGGTGTGGGCGTCGACCTGGGCGGTGGTCACTGCCACGGGCACCGAGGCTGCCACGGCCAGCTGCGCGTTGCGTACCTGCTCCAGCAGCTCCATCGCCTCCTTTTGCTCTTCGAGCGAGACGATCAGGCCCGCGTAGTCGCGCTGGGCCAGTTGCTGCTGTGCCACGCGCACGCTGGCCACCTGGCGCACCTCGGGCAGGGACAGCTGGCGTGCGGTGGAGACGATGATGCTGCCGGTGAGCATGCTGGGTTCGACCAGGAGGATGCTGCGCGCGCTGTTCATGCACTGACGGCCGCGTCGTTGGCAGGGCCTTCGGGGGCTGCGCGCCGCACCAGTTCGTCCACTGCCAGGTCGCGCAGCGAGGCCAGGATGGCCAGGTCCACCCGGTCCAGCTCGCGTGGCTGCTGGTCGATGATGCACAGCGTGCCGATGCTCTCGCCGCTGGGCAGCTTGAGCGGGGCGCCGGCGTAGAACTGGATGCCCGGGCCGCCGGTTACCAGCGGGTTGTCGGCAAAGCGCTGGTCCTGTGCAGCGTCGGGTACCACCATGGTCTCGTCCTTGAGGATGGCATGGGCGCAGAACGAGATGTCGCGTGCCATTTCCCGCGTATCCAGTCCCACCTTCGCCTTGAACCACTGGCGCTCGGCGTCGATCAGCGAGATCAGCGCGATGGGCATGTCGAATTCCTGTGCCGCGAAGGCCACGATGCGGTCGAAGCGTTCTTCGGGCGGCGTGTCGAGGATCAGCAGCTGGCGCAGGGCCTGCAGGCGCTCGTCTTCGTTGGCAGGGGTGGGCGGCTCTTGCATGTCGATCAGGCAATCCAAATGCACGGAATGCCATTATGTTCCGCGATGGTGCAAGCCTGCGCTCAGTGGCGGGTTGCCGCGTCCCGGGCCGGGGTGCCGGGTCGCCCGAACTGGTGCCAGGCGCGGCGCAGCTGCGTATCCGAGCTGAAGCCCGCCAGTGCTGCCGCCTGGGTCACGTTGTGGCCCGACTGCAGGGCCGCCTCGGCGGCGGCCAGGCGGATGCGGCGCAGGTACTCGAGCGGCGCAATGCCCGCGTGCTCCAGAAACAGCCGGTTCAGGTGCCTGGGCGAGGTGTGCGCCACCTCGGCCATGGCGGTCACGTTCCAGGCGGCCTGGGGCTGTTGGCCCACGGCATCCTGCACCCGGTGCAGGGCCCCGTGCAGGTGGTTGCGGTGGTGCAGGAAGGGCGAGAGCTCCGGGTCCTGCGGGCCGCGGCGCAGGGCCACCACCATGGTCTGGGCCACCTGGGCGGCAATCGCCGGGCCGCAGGCGTCGGCGATGCGGTAGAGCATCAGGTCGATGCCGGTGGTCACGCCGGCGCTGCTGTGCAGCGCACCATCGTGCACGAAGACCCGGTTCGCCACCACGTCGCAGTGCCGGTCTACCTGGGCCAGTTCGTCCAGGTGCTGGTGGTGGGTGGTGGCGCGCCGGCCGGCCAGCAGCCCGGCGTGGGCCGCCAGCACGGCGCCCGCGCAGATGGTGACCAGTTCCAGCCGGCCTGCCACCAGGCGCATGCCGCGCAGCCAGTGCAGCAGGTCGCGCGCCTCGCTGTTGTCCACTGCGATGGCCTTGCCCGGCAGGCCCACCAGCACCACCCAGGCCGGCTCGGGCAGGGAGGCGGGCAGGGGCTCCAGCCCGGTGAGCATGGCGCCCACCGAGGTCACCGCCTGGGGCGTGGGGGCCGTGAAGTGCTGCACGAAGCGCTCGGGCTGGCCCTGGGCACGCAGCAGCTGGTTGGCGATGCGCAATGCCTCGGCCGGGCCGGCCCAGTCCAGCACCAGGCTGCCGGGCAGCAGCGCGAAGTAGACGTGGATGGGGTCGGCAGTGTTCAGGGCTCGGGGTTCCATGGCGTTTCCATCTGGCGGGCGGTGCGCTCGGACAGCGCCCGGCCCGCCAGGCGTGTGACCAGATGCAGGCTCATGTCGATGCCGGCGCTGATGCCTGCCGACGTGACCAGCGCACCGCGGTCCACCCAGCGCACATTCTCCCGCACCTCGAGCGCCGGGAACTGCGCACGCAGGTCGGCAATGTCCTCCCAGTGCGTGGTGGCCGGTCCTTCGATCAGCACGCCGGCCGCCGCCAGGATGAAGGCGCCCGTGCAGACCGAAGCCGTGATCTGTGCACCCGCGGCGGCCCGGGCCACCCAGGCGCGCGTTTCGGAACAGGCGGCCGCGGCATCGACCACGCCGCCGGGGACGACGAGGATGTCCGGCGCGGCTGCCGTGGCGAAGTCGGCATCGGGCAGCACCCGCAGGCCGGCGCGTGCCTGCACGGGTGCCATGCTGCGCGCCACGCACTGCACTGCAAACGCAGCGGGCGCGCCGGGCTGCAGGCGCTGCTGCATGCGGCAGGCGGTGGTGAAGACTTCGTAGGGGCCGCCCAGGTCCAGGGCCTCGACATCGTCGAAGACCAGGATGGAGACCTGCAAGGGGCGTGGGAGGGGGGAAGCGGTGGTCATCGGTGCGAAAGGTCCAGACAAGAGAACGAAAGGGTCAGCCCGCCGAAGCACGCTCGGCGAACACGTAGCGCGGGTAGGTGCTCCGGGCGGCAGCGGCAAGCTCCAGGTCCACGTTCACGGTGCAGAACGGCTGCTCCACCGTGGTCCGTGCGAGCAGGGCGCCATCGGGACTGATCGCCCAGCCTGCGCCACCGTAGGTGCCGGCGGCGGTGTCCACCCGGTTCGACGAAAGGCTGTAGGCACCTGTGCGCACGGCGGCCACAGTGCCCACTGCCAGCCACTTGGCGGTGGTCGCGGCGGCGGTGGCGCGCGGTGTGAGGAGGGCCTGAACGCCCAGGTCGGCATAGCCGGCATGCGTGTCCAGCGCCCAGATTTCTGTGCAGATGCTCAGGCCGAAGTCCAGGGTGCCGGCCTGGAAGCGGGGAAATCGGGCGTCGCCGCGCTCGAACCAGGTGGCCTCCCAGCCACCGGGCTCCTGGGGCAGGTAAAACTTGCGCCGCAGCGGCTGGTAGCCCCCCTCGGCAGACCAGATGAACCCTTGGTTGTAGTGCCGTCCCGCCACGGTGACCGGGCGGGCGCCCACCACCCACACAGCGCCCAGTTCGTTCAGCCGCGCCATCCAGGCATCGCTCAGCGCCACGGCCGCCGCCCATCGCCCCGGGTCGAAGGGGGTGGATTCCCAGACAGGCTCGACAAAGGCGAATTCGGGCAGCAGCACCAGTTCGGCACCTTCATGTCGAACATGGGTGGCCAAGGCTTCCCAGGCCGGTTCGAGCAGCGCAGGCTGGTAGGGCAGTTCACAGACGGTGGCGCGCATGGCGGTCTCCTGCCGTCTCAGCGGACCGCGGCCAGGGCCTCGTCCACCGTGCGCAGCGTGGCAAAGCGGCCGGCCAGCACGGTGGCGGTGCGGGCCTTGATGTCGGCGGCGCTCAGGGTGCGGCCATCCGGCTGCTCCATGTCCCAGGTCAGTGTCGCCTCGGTCACGAAGTCCACCTCCCAGCCCAGGTCCGAGGCGTGGCGCGTGGTGGTCTCGCAGCACTGCTCAGTGCGGATGCCGCTCACGATCAGGCGCCGGATGCCGTTCTCGGTAAGCCAGACCGGCAGGGCCGTGCCGACCAGTGCGCTTTGGCGCGACTTGGTGAAGGTGGCGGCCGCGTCGAAGGCGGCCAGGCCGTCCAAGGGCCGCACATGGCCGGACTCGATGGCAAACGCATTGCCGGCCTCGGCCGGGCCGTCGCTGTGGAAGATGCGCACCAGGGGAATGCAGCGCGCCACGCATCCCTCGATCAAGGCGTTCTGCGCGGCCAGGTAGGCCGGCAGGTCGCGTTCGGTGAAATAGGGGCGCTGGCGGAAGGATTCCTGCACGTCAATCACAATCAGACAGGTATTCATGGTCGTGGCCTTGGGGTTTGGGTTGCAATGGCCTTATCTTTGCTCTACAGCATCGCCCAGTCCCTCCAACCCTGGACATCTATCGATCAGTTTCTGCCATGATTTTCGGTTTGGGCGGCGGCTTGGTGGGCCGGAGCTTGCCGAATAACCTTGGTCTGGGCGCTGAACTCGGTCCAGCCAAGGCTGGAAACGCTTGTTTGCTATTGATGGCATAGCTTAAGACGCTTGGCGTCATAAGCTGCTATGGTGTATAGGGTTTTCCCTATATATGGATAGCACCCGCACATCTACCCATGGCCCGCCGCTCCCGCCTCTTCTCGCTGTCTGCGCTTACCCGCGCCTACCAGCGCAACCTCAAGGCCTTCGAAAAGGCGGCCAAGCCCATGCGCAAGCAGGCTGCCAAGGCCCTCAGGGCCGTGCCCAAGCTGGCCACGGCGGCCCCGCCACTGCCGCCACGCCTGCGCACGGTTGCGCCCCGGCCGCGCAAGCCGCAGCCGGTGGCTGGCGAATGGCTGGCCGGCATTGCACCCGGGCCTGCCGGTGCACGGCGCTTTCACCTCTACATTCCGCCCGGTCTGGCACTCGGCAAGGGTGAGACCCTGCCGCTGCTGGTCATGCTGCACGGCTGCGGCCAGACCGGGCGCGACCTGGCGGCCAGCTCGCGCATGAACCGGCTGGCGGCGCGCAAGCGCTTCCTGGTGCTGTACCCCGAGCAGGAGCGTGTGGCCAATGCCCATGGCTGCTGGAACTGGTTCGACCGGCGCAGCGGCAAGGCCCAGGCAGAGGCCGCCACCCTGCTGGCCGCCGTGGACCAAGTGGCGCGCCGCCACCCGGTGGACCTCTCCCGCGTGGCGGTGGCGGGCCTGTCGGCCGGTGCCAGCATGGCGGCTTTGCTGGGGGCCACCTACCCGGAGCGCTTTTGCGCCGTGGTCATGCATTCGGGCGTGGCGCCCGGCACGGCCGAATCGGCCGCCACGGCCATGGCCGCCATGCACGGCAAGCGCGAGGCCCACCTGCCCGATCTGCCTGGCGCCAGCGCCCTGGTGCCCGGGCTGCGCATCGATGGCACGCCGCTGCCGCCCCTGCCGCCGCTGATGATCCTGCACGGCGATGCCGACCACGTGGTCTCGCTGCGCAATGCCACGGCCACGGCCGCGCTGTGGGCTGGCTCCCTGGGGGCACGCGAGGGCATGGCGCGTACGCTGCAGCGCGGCAAGCGCCATGCGATGCGGGTGACGGAGTACCGGGCGCGCTCGCGCAGCGTGGTGGTCGTGCGCGAGATCCTGGGCCTGGGCCACGCCTGGAGCGGCGGCGCGGCCAGCCTGCCCTACAGCGACCCCGCCGGACCGGATGCATCGGCCCTGGTCTGGGCCTTCGTATCACGCCAGTCACCAAGAAAGTGAGCGGTTGCTCACACTAACCGGGCGGCAACCAGTTCCTTTTTGAGATAGGCGTAGAACAGCGGCGCGGCCACCAGGCCTGCCGGGCCGAACACGGCTTCGGCTACGAACATCACGCTCAGCAGCTCCCACACGCCCATCTGCGTGCGCCGGCCCACCACCTTGGCGTTGATCACGTACTCGGCCTTGTGGATCAGGATCAGGAAGGCCAGGCAGGCGGCGGCCGCCAGCGGCGAGACCGACAGCCCCACGATGGTGATCACCACATTGCACAGCAGGTTGCCCACGATGGGCACCAGCCCCGCGACGAAGGTCAGCGTGATCAGCACCGGCGTGTAGGGCAGCTCCAGATGCCAGATGGGCAGCACGAACAGCAGGAACAGGGCGGTGAGCAGGGTGTTGAAGCTGGCGATCCAGAACTGCGCCGCCACGATCTGGCGGAAGGCCTCGCCCAGCAGCGTGATGCGCCGCTGCAGCGCCATGGCCAGGGGGCCGCGCGGCGGTGCCGGCGGGCGCACGGCCGCGAGCGATCCGATCAGCAGGCCCACGTACGCGAACAGGAGGCCGCCCAGCCAGGCACGCCCGGCCATGGCCAGGGCCCCGGCCTTGGCGCCCAGGTAGTTGGCGATGATGCGCTGGATCTCGGCCGCCCCTTCCGGCAAGTGGCTGGCCACGTCGGGCGGCAGCTTCAGGCGCAGCTCCAGCACCGTGCGCGCCATGTAGTCCAGCAGTTCGCGGTACTGCTGGGGGGCTTCCACCAGGTAGCCGCGCGAGTGGGTCACGCCGACGGCCAGCAGCGCCAGCGGCGAGAGCATGACCACGGCGGCGGCTGTGATCTCGGCCATGCGCGGCAGCACCGTGGAGGCCGGTGCACCGCGCCGATGGGCCAGCCGCCCCAACCAGCGCGCCAGGGCCCGCGTGGCCAGGAAGCCCAGGCACACGCACAGCAGGCCGGGGAGCAGGTTGCGCCACATCACCAGCAGCAGCGCGCCGGCCATCAGCAGGTAGCTGGCCAGGGCCACGCCGCGCGGCAGCGGGCCAAAGGGCTGGGGGCTGCCGATGCCGGGCAGGTCGGCCGGCACGGCGGGCGTGTCGGGAGGGGAGGCGGGCACGATTTCCGTGCCCGTGTCACGCGGGGCGTCCGGTGGCTGCGCCATGGCGCGCGGCGGGCTCAGGCGACGACCACGGCGGCGCCTTCACCGCGTGGCGCAATGGCGCCAATGGTGTACACCGTCTCGCCTGCGGCGGCCAGCGTGGCGGCCGTGGCGGCGGCGTTGGCGGCATCCACCACCACCACCATGCCGATGCCGTTGTTGAAGGTGCGGTTCATCTCGATGTCGTCGATGCCGGCGGTCTTCTGCAGCCAGGCGAACAGCTCGGTCTGGGGCCAGCTGCCCTTGGTCAGGTGGGCGGCCGTGCCTTCGGGCAGCACGCGGGGAATGTTCTCCAGCAGGCCGCCGCCGGTGATGTGGGCCAGGGCCTTGATGGGATGGGCGGCCAGGGAGGCCAGCACGTTCTTCACGTACAGGCGTGTGGGCTCCATGATGGCCTGCTTGAAGGGCTTGCCGTCCAGCGTGGCGGGCGTGTCGGCGCCGGCGCGCTCGATGCACTTGCGCACCAGGCTGAAGCCGTTGGAATGCACACCGTGGCTGGCCAGGCCCAGCACCACGTCACCGGCCTGCACGTCCTTGCCCGTGAGGATCTTGGACTTTTCCACCGCGCCCACGGCAAAGCCGGCCAGGTCGTATTCACCGGCGGGGTACATGCCGGGCATCTCGGCCGTTTCGCCGCCGATCAGGGCGCAGCCGCTCAG
>NZ_JBKDTZ010000130.1:0-12495 GCF_046339755.1 Acidovorax sp.
CTTTCTGGCTCCGGCCGTCTGACCCCCTTTTCTTTCTGTTGCCTTGATGGACGCGACAACACCATGAGCGAACGATTCGTCTACACCACCCCGCTGGATCCGCTGGCGCGCTCGGGCACCACGCTGGTCATCGTCACGCACGAGATCGGCTTTGCCCGCGAAGTGGCCGACACCGTGGTCTTCATGGAGCAGGGCCGGGTGCTGGAGACCGGCACGCCCGAACAGGTGTTCAACCGTCCCGCGCACCCGCGCACCGCGGAGTTCCTGGCCAAGGTGCTCTAGCCGCTCTCTTTTACCTTTTCTACGACCTGCATGCGCGGCGCCTGGCCGGGCGCCAGCCTGCGCGCATTGCTTCTTTTTCTCTTGTCCTTTTTCAGGAACCATCCGATGAACTTCACCCGCCGCTCCACCTTCCTTGCCCTGGCGCTGGCCGCCGCGGCCATGGCCCCGCTGCAGGCCACGGCCCAGGCCGTGGACCTGAGCCCCGAACAACCCGGGCGCCCGCGCTCGGCCAAGGTCGACGAGGCGCTCCGGCTCGTGTCCAAGGACTTCAAGTTCGCCAAGGAGGGTGTGCTCACCGTGGGCACGACCACGGGACGCCTGCCGTTCGGCGCCTATGCCACCGACAACAAGACCCCCGTGGGCAATGCGCCCGACATCGCCCAGCTCGTGGCCGACAGCCTGGGCCGCAAGCTCGAACTGGTGTCGGTGGCCTGGGCCGACTGGCCGCTGGGCCTGCAGTCGGGCAAGTTCGACGTGGTGATCTCCAACGTCACGGTGACCGAGGAGCGCAAGGAGAAGTTCGACTTCTCGACCTACCGCAACGACCAGCTGGGCATCTACGTGAAGGCCGACAGCAAGATCGCCGCGATCAAGGAGCCCAAGGATGTGGCGGGCCTGAAGATCATCGTCGGCGCGAGCACCAACCAAGAGCAGATCCTGCTGCGCTGGAACCAGCAGAACGTGGCCGCGGGCCTCAAGCCCGTGGAAATCCAGTACTACGACGACGATGTGGTGCTGTACCTGGCCATCCTCTCGGGCCGGGCCGACGCCTACCTCGCGCCCAACGGCATTGCCGCGCACAACGCGCGCGACGGCCGCACCAAGCTGGTCGGCACCTTCTCGGGCGGCTGGCCGCAGAACGCCGAGATCGCCGTGACCTCGCGCAAGGGCTCGGGCATTGCCGAGGCGATCACTGCGGCGCTGAACACGCAGATCCAGAACGGCAACTACGCCAAGTCGCTGGAACGCTGGAACCTGCAGTCCGAGGCCATCCAGGTCTCGCGCACCAACCCGCCCGGCCTGCCCAAGAAGTGAGGCATCGCATGCGCACCATCTCTTCACCCCTTCTGCGCGGGCTGGCCGCCGTGGCCCTGGTTGCATGGGGCAGTGCCGCCCTCGCACAGACCTTCGACTTCACGCCCGAGCAAAAGGGCCGGCTGCGCACCGAGCGCAATGCCGCGGCGATTGCCGCCATTCCCAAGGACTTCAAGTTCGTCAAGGAGGGCACGTTCACCGTGGCCATCGCGCCCTTTGCGCCGCCCATCTCCACCTATGCCAGCGACGCCAAGACCGTGGTGGGCTTCGACCCCGACTACGCCCAGCTCATCGCCGATGCGCTGGGCCTGAAGCTCGAGCTGCAGCCCATCGCCTGGGCCGACTGGCCACTGGGCCTGTCGTCGGGCAAGTACGACGCCGTGATTTCGAATGTGGGCGTGACCGAGCAGCGCAAGGAGAAGTTCGATTTCTCCACCTACCGCCTGGGCCTGCACGGCTTCTATGTGCGCGTCGACAGCAAGATCGCCTCCATCAAGGAGCCCAAGGACGTGGCTGGCCTCAAGGTCATCACCGCCTCGGCCACCAACCAGGAGCGCATCCTGCTCGAATGGAACCGCAAGAACGTGGCGGCAGGCCTCAAGCCTGCGGAGCTGGTCTACTTCGACGACGATGCCGCGCGCCTGCTGGGCGTGGTCTCGGGCCGGGCCGATGCCAACTTCAACCCCAACGCCCCCCAGGCCTACCATGCGGCCAAGGACGGCAAGATCAGGCTCGTGGGTACGGTGAATGCGGGCTGGCCGCTCAAGTCTGACGTGGCCATCACCACGCGCAAGGGTAGCGGCCTGGCCGATGCGCTGACGCTGGCAGGCAACGCCATCATCCGGAGCGGCAAGTACACGCAGACACTCGCGCGCTGGCGCCTGGCAGAAGAAGCGCTGCCGCGCTCGGAAACCAACCCGCCCGGCCTGCCGAAGTTCTGAGCCATGCCCATCCGCCATCTCGCCTTTCTGTCACCCGGCAATTTCCCCGACACCGATCCCTTCGACGGGCTGGAGCACACGCTGCAGCTGTTCGCCTATGGCGAGGCTCTGGGCGTGAGCCTGTTCAATGCCTTTTTGAAGCCGCGCAAGTCCCTTTTCGGGATGGGATGCTAGGCGCGGTGCGCAGTTGATAGCTCAGCTATCAACAAGCGCCGCAACGCCGCAGACCGCCCGAAAACCGAAGGTTTCGCCGAAGGCAAAAGGCACTTGCCCTTCGGGTTGGAGTGAAATCGGGCGATTGGACGCCCCGGCTGCTTGCATGGGCATGAGCCCATGCGGCGCATCCGAAGCATCCACTCATCCCGATTGCACTCCAACGCGGCTTCAAAAAGGCATTGAACAGGCTCCCACAGCGCCTGGGTGCGCCAGCGCCACCTGGAGCGCGGGGTGTCCTCGGCCGCGACCTTCCTGGCTGCTGCGAGCCAGCGCACGCTGCGCATCGGCCTGGGAACGGCCGTGGTGCAGATGGGCTACGAGAACCCTTTCCGCCTGGCCGAGGACCTGGCCACGGTGGACGTGCTTTCGCGCGGGCGCCTGCACGTGCGCCTGAGCGCCGGGGCGCCGCCCTATGGCGCGCTGCTGGGCGAGCGGCTGTTCGACGGCGATGCGGGCGGCATCGATTTTTCGCACGCGCGGGTCGAGCGCCTGAGGCGCAACCTGCAGGGCGAGTTGATAGGGGACGAGGAGACCTTTGTCGAATCCCCTGCAGGCCGCCAGCGGCCGCGCCTGCAGCCCCATGCACCGGGCCTGGCGCAGCGCCTGTGGTACGGCGGGGGTTCGCTGCGCTCGGCGCAGTGGGCGGGCGAGCAGGGCTACCACCTGCTCATCGGCAACATCAACCGGGGCGAGCAGACCGAGCATTTCTTCGAGGCGCAGCGCACCCAGCTCGACCTGTTCCATGCCCGCTGGCGCGCGCACCAGCCGCCGGGCAGCGTGCCGCGCGTGGCGCTGGGGCGGGTGATCGTGCCGCTGGACGGGGCCGATGCCTCCACCCGCGCCCGCTACCTGGCCTGGGCCGCCACGCGGCAGGCGCGCACCCTGGCCCCCCAGGGCGAGCGGTGTACGCTGTTCGCACGCGACCTGGTGGGCAGCAGCGATCAGATCCTGCAGTGGCTGCGCGAGGACCTCATCGTGCCGCTGGTGCAGGAGCTGCGGCTGGAGCTGCCCTACGACTTCGCACCCGTGGAATACCGCCAGATCCTGGAGGACACGGCCCGGCTCATCGCGCCCGCGCTGGGTTGGCAGCCCGCGCATGCCCAGGACCATGCTCCAGAGCCCTGGCCGGCATGATGGCGATGGGGCAGCGTCCGCTCAGCGCTTGGGTTCGCTCCCCGCCGGTGCCGGCGCGGACGCGCTGCTCTCGGCCTTTTCCATGGCCGACAACAGCTCGGGGAAGATCTCGGTGTGGATCTTCTCCTGCAGGCGGGCGCTGAGGGCGTCGTTGGCGGCAACCACCTTGGCGCGCTGGGCCTTGCGCGCGGGGCTGCGTTCGCTGGCCAGCAGCAGGCGCAGCTCCTCGGGCGCCAGGTGCGCGCGCAGGCGCTGCACGATCAGGGGCAGCACGGCGTCGAAGCGGATCTCCGCGCGCATGCGCTGCGACACATGGGCAAACCACTGCTGTTGCTGCTTGCTGGGCGCCTTGGACTGGACCCAGCCCATCTGCTCGCGCATGGCGGCGTCCAGGCGCTGCATGCGCGCGTTGAACTCGCTTTGCATCAGTTGCCGGGCCAGGTCGGCGGCGAGGGCATCGTGGGCATCCGCAGCAGTCCAGGGGGCGGGTTTGGGCGTCTTGGAGGGCTTGGCGCGGCCCTGGTCGTCACTGGCATCGATCAGCGCGTCCACGCGCTCGTCCATGAACTTGGCCAGGTCAATGGCCGCCTCGATCATGGCGGGCTGCAGCTTGTTCAGGTGCAATTGCCCCGGCGCCGTTCCGTAGAAGGCCAGCAGGGCCTGGGCATCGGCCTGGGTGTACTGGGAGCGGTACACCTCGGTGACTAGGGGCGCCAGCCGCTGCCATTCGAAATGCTTTTCCAGCACCGGCTGGGCGGCCGTGTAGGCCTTGCGCTTGCGCTCGCGCATCGCCGGATCGGGAATGCCCTCGATGGCGTCGAGCTGCGCCTGGTTCACCGCCTGCATCATCTGGCGCATGCGCTCGGGCTTGTGCTCGGCATCGAAGATGGACTGCAGCGTGGCATCGCTCACGGCAGCAGGCGAGGTGCTGGACGCCGCAGGCCGCGCGGTGGCGCGGGTCTGGCCCACGGCTTCTGCCAGCGGGGCAAGGGCCGTGATCGCAAGGAGCAGGGCTGCGACCAGGGGGCGGGTGCCTGCTGGGTGGGTGCGAAGGGGCTGTTCAACGGTCGGCATCGATGCAGTTCCTGGGAAACAAAGGCCGCATGGTACCTGCGGCCCCGGTACCGGGACTACCGCGCCGCCGCTACCTCGCGCCCCAGCTCGATCACGGCCATGGCGTAGTAGCTCGACCAGTTGTAGCGCGTGATGGCGTAGAAGTTCTCCGTGCCCGCCACATAGGTCGGGGCGTCGCCGCCGTTCTGCAGCTCCACCAGCGCCAGCGGGCCCGTGTGCTGCGCGCCTGCGGCGTCGAGCAGCGCGCCCTTGGCCTGCATGCTGGCGGCGCTGAAGGTGGGCAGGAGGTCCGGGGCCAGCAAGGTATCGAGCTGCAGCCGCGCGGTGTCGAACTGCACGCCAAAGTGCGTGGGCATGCCGGTGGTCCAGTTGTGGCCCTTGAAGTAGTTGGCCACCGAACCGATGGCATCCACCGGGCTTCGGAACAGGTCGATGCGACCATCGCCATCGAAGTCCACCGCATAGCGCACCCAGCTCGACGGCATGAACTGGCCCAGGCCCATGGCGCCGGCGTAGCTGCCGCGCGGCTCGAAGGGGTCGATGTTGCTGCGGTTGGTCAGGCTCAGGAACTGCTCCAGCTCGCGCTGGAAGAATTCGCGGCGCTCCTTGGCGCGCGGGTGGGCGTCGGGGAAGTCGAAGGCCAATGTGGCCAGCGCATCCATCACACGGAAGTTGCCCATCTGCTGGCCATAGATGGTCTCCACGCCGATGATGCCGACGATGATCTCTACCGGCACGCCGTACTCGGCCTCGGCGCGTTCCAGCGCCTCGCGGTGCTCCTGCCAGAAGCGCACACCGGCGCGGATGCGCACCGGGTCGATGAAGCGGCTGCGGTACACGCGCCAGTTCTTGGGCGTGCCCACCGGGGGCGGCAGCATCAGGCGCGGCACCTGGGACAGCATGCGCGCCTGGCCGATGGCCTGGCGCACCCATTCGCGGTCCAGCCCGCGCCGGACGGCCAGGTCGTCGGCAAACGCCATGGCATCGGCGCGGCCGGCGTAGGGCACGCCGCCTTGGACCGTGGTGTTCGAGGCGGTCTTCTTCGGGCTCGCCGACTTGGCGGGCTTGGCGGAGGGGTTGGCGTGGGTGCTCAGGGCACAGGCCATCGCCACCCAGGCGATGGCAACGGATTTCAAAAGGCGCATGGATTTGGGGTCATCGGCCCCGTGCAGACGGGGGCCAGGGCAGGGTGTTGAATTCGCGGCGCAGGGCGCCGAACTCCTGGGCAGGCTCGGGGGCATAGCGTACCTGCTCCAGCCGCAGCAGCCAGGCCGCCACGCCGCTGGCGCTGTCGCCGAAGTGGGCCGTCACCTGCTGGGCCATGGAGCGCGGGGGCAGCGTTTCAGGCAGCGGCAGGCCAGCCTTGGCCAGGCGCTGGCGCACGCGGGCCAGCAGGCGCAGCCAGGGGTCGTGCTGGCTGCGCTCCCACAGCGTCCAGAGCCCGCCGCCGCTGGCGGCAATCACGATGAGGATGCCCAGCACGGTGGAAAGGTCCTGCCAGCTCGGCGACTCGAAGCCCAGGGCCTTGAGCAGATCGAACTGGCGGCTCTGGCTGTAGTTCAGTACCCACTGGTTCCAGCCATTGTTCACCGCCTCCCAGACGGCGCGCAGGTTCTGCACCATGCCCGGGCTCAGCGTGCCCATGGCGGCCGCAATGGCGCCGTCGGGTGCGCGCAGGCGCTGGAACTGGCCCACGCGGCCGGGCGCCACGGCACCGGTAGGGTCCACACGCACCCAGCCGCGCCCTTGCATCCAGACCTCGGCCCAGGCGTGGGCGTCGGCATTGCGCACCGTCCAGTAGCCGTCCACCGGGTTGCGTTCGCCGCCCTGGTAGCCGGTGACTATGCGTGCGGGAATGTCCATTGCACGCATGAGTATCACGAAGGCTGAGGCAATGTGCTCGCAAAAGCCTTCCTTGCGGTCGAACCAGAACTCATCGGCCGTGTGCTCGCCGAAGACGCCTGGCTCGAGCGAATAGCCATAACCGCCCGTGCGCAGGCGCTGCAGCACGGCGTTGACCAGGGCCTGGGTGCCGGCGCCGGCCAGCGCCGGGTCGGCCCGCATTTCTGCCGCCAGGGCCAGGGTGCGCGGGTTGAAGCCGGGCGGCAGTTCGGTGTACACGCGCAGCTGGCGCACGGACTCATCTGGGCCATGGCGGAATTGGGGGTAGCTCACCGCCTGGTAGCGCAGCACATCGGTGATGGGGCGCGTGGTCATCCATTGCAGGTCCTGCGTCATGTAGGCCTGCATGTTGGGCAACACGGGGGCCTCGGGCGTGGCTTCCAGCACCATCAGCCAGGGCTGGCGCTGGGGCTCCAGCGTCACCTCGTAGCGCACTGCCGGGCCGCTGGTCTGCAGATTGGCGCGTACCGCCACGCGGGCCGCCCACTCGCTGTCTTCGCGGAACGGCTCGGCCACCCACTGCCGGCCATCGAAAGAGGCCATGACCGGCCCGCGGAAGTACAGCGTGGACTGCTGGGGGATGTCGGTGGGGGCGCCCTCGAAACGCAGGCGGATGGCCACGCGTTCATCGAGCGCAATCTCGGCCATGTCCCCGATCTTCATCGTGCCCGAGAGGCCGCTGCGCCCGGTCAGGTTGTCGCTGGGCATGCCCCACAGCGGCGACATGCGCGGGAACAGCATGAACAGCGCCACCATGATGGGCGCGCCCAGCAGGGCCATGGTGCCTGCCATGCGAAAGGTCTGCGAAAGCGGCGGGCGCCCCACCGGCATGTGGGCATTGACCAAGGCCATGAGCAGGCCCAGCAGTGCCACCAGCATTGCCCCGGCGGTGAGCAGCGACTGCGAGAAGAAGAAATTGCTGAGCATCGTGAAGAAGCCCAGGAAGAACACCACCATCGCGTCGCGGCGCGCGCGCAGCTCCAGTGTCTTGAGGGTCAGCAGCATCACCATGAGCGTCACGCCTGCGTCACGGCCCAGGATGGTGCGGTGCGTGAGCAGTGTGCCCGCCACGGCCACGACCACCAGCACCGCGAGCACCCAGCGCCCGGGCAGGGGGCGGGCCTTCCAGGCCAGCCAGCCGCGCCACAGCAGCATGCCGAAAGCCACGGCACTGGCCCAGGCAGGCAGGTTGGCGACCTGGGGGGCGATCACCCAGGCCGTGGCGAACAGCAGGAACAGGGTGTCCCGCGTGTCGCGTGGCAGGGAGACGAGGGTCTGGCGCAGGCTCATGGAGCGTCGGGTTTCCGGGAGAAGGGGCGAGGGCAATGGGTTTGGAGGGCGGGTTTGCGGCAGAAGTTCAGCACAGGGCCAGCGCTTCCAGGCAGCGGCGCCGGTGGGCGGTGCCGGTGTCGGGCGCGATCTCCACGCCGGGCAGGCGCAGGCCGTAGTCCAGGCCCAGGCGGTCGGCCTGCAGCACCCAGGCGGTCAGGCGCGAGATGCGGGCCTCGGGGTCCGGCAACGCGGCCAGCGCCGGGTCCAGCCAGAGCTCGTGGCGCTGGGCCTGCTGCGAGTCGCGGCTCACCAGGTCGTCGGTGCCCGTGCCCAGGGTCTTGGCGGCCTTCTTCCAGACCACGAGCTTGAGCGGGTCGCCACGCCGGTAGGCGCGCACCCCGTCGAATTCGCCGATGCCCTGCGAGGGCGCACTGCCGGTGCCGGCGCCGCGTGGCTCGCCCGGGGGCAGCGGCGGTGCGGGCAGCTCGGGCTCCGGGTACACCAGCACCTGGGCAGCCGGCCGCCAGTAGGTCCAGACGCGGAAGGTGCCCAGCGGAAACCGGGTCTCCGCCGTCAGCACGGGCACGCGGTGCAGCCCCCGGCGCGGGGGAGCAAACGCCACATGCACGGTGGAACGCCCCTGCGCGGGTACGTCGGTCCAGGCCCAGTGGTGCGCCTCGCCGCCGCTGCCGTGCACGGCCAGGCCGATGCCATAGCGCGGCTTCTTGCTTTCGCTGGAGACCTGGATCTCCACGGTCGCGCTGCTTCCCATGAAGTGAGGCTCGGGCTCCTTGAGGTGCAAGGTGATGCCGCGCAGCGTGGCGTGGCAGATGTGCATGCCGATCACGGCGCTGCCCGCCAGCAGAAAGGTCAGCAGGTAGCCGAGGTTGAGCTGGTAGTTGATGGACGCGATCAGCAGGATCAGCAGCGTGAGCGCCAGCATCCATCCCGCCCCCGTGGGCAGGATGTAGACATTGCGCTGGGTCAGCGTGAGCGTGTCGCTCAGCGGCCGGCGCACCATCCACCAGGCCTCGAAGCGCTTGCGCACGCGCGTGAGCGGGTTGAGCGCCGCCAGGGCGGCACGCAGCCGGCCGGCGGCGGCACCGGAATCCGTGTGTTGTCCTGGAGAGGCGGTGGTCGACATCAGGGAAGAGGAACTGAATCGACCATGGCCCGCACCTGTTCGACGGCGCCCCGGCCGGCATCGCCCACGGGCACCAGCCGGTGCGCAATGGTCTGGGGCAGGATGGCCTGCACGTCGTCGGGCGCCACATAGTCGCGCCCGCTGATCAGGGCCTGCGCCTTGGCGGCCCGTACCAGGGCGATGCCGGCGCGCGGCGACAGGCCCAGCAGGAACCAGCGGCCCGAGCGCGTGGCCGCGATCAGGTCCTGCACATAGTTGAGCAGCGGGTCGGCCGTGTGCACCGCCAGCACCTGGCGCTGCAGCTCGGCCAGCTCGTCGTCCGACAGCTGGGGCAGCATGGAGTCCACCATGTCGCGGCGGTCGGCACCGGCCAGCAGCACGCGCTCGGCCGCGCGGTCGGGGTAGCCGATGGAGATGCGCATCAAAAAGCGGTCCAGCTGCGACTCGGGCAGTGCAAAAGTGCCCAGCTGGTCGTGCGGGTTCTGCGTGGCGATCACGAAGAAGGGGTGGGGCAGGGCGCGCGTCTCGCCCTCCACCGACACCTGCTTTTCTTCCATGGCCTCTAGCAGCGCGCTCTGCGTCTTGGGGCTGGCACGGTTGATCTCGTCGGCCAGCAGCACCTGGGCGAAAACCGGGCCGGGGTGGAACACGAAGGACTCCTTGCCGCGCTCGTACACCGACACCCCGGTCAGGTCGCTGTGCATCAGGTCGGCCGTGAACTGCACACGCGAAAACTGCAGCCCGAAGGTGCGTGACAGGGCATGGGCCAGCGTGGTCTTGCCTACGCCTGGAACGTCCTCGATCAGCAGGTGGCCGCCGGCCAGCAGGCAGGCCACGCAGTCCTGTACCTGGGCCTGTTTGCCCACGATCACCGTGTTAAGCTGGTCCAGAAGCGATTTGATTTTGTGCTGGGCATTCATGGTCATGGCGCGACGTTATCCTAAAAGTACGAGACACGGGGATTGACTGTGAGCAAAACGGGCTATTTCACCCACCGCGACTGCTGGAAGCATGAAATGGGCCCCGGGCACCCCGAGTGCCCCGAGCGGCTCGACGCCATCGAGGACCGGCTGCTCATCACCGGCGTGGGCGATGCGCTGGACCGCCGCGAGGCGCCCGAGGCGTCGCTGGCCGACATCGAGCTGGCCCACGACCGCCTGCACGTGGCCGCCATGCGCGGCCTGTCCGACCGGCTCAACGAGGAAATCCTGGCTGGCGGCCCGAGCTATTCGCAGCTCGACCCGGATACTTCCATCAACGCCCATACCTGGAAGGCCTCGCTGCGCGCCGCCGGGGCAGCCCTGGCTGCCACCGATGCGGTGATGGCCGGCGAGCTGGAAAACGCCTTCTGCGCCGTGCGCCCGCCGGGCCACCACGCCACCCGCAGCAAGGCCATGGGTTTTTGCTTCTTCAACAACGTGGCCGTGGCCGCGAAGTATGCGTTGCAGCGCCACAACCTGCAGCGCGTGGCAGTGGTCGATTTCGACGTCCACCACGGCAACGGCACCGAGGACATCCTCGCCAACGATCCGCGGGCGCTGATGGTCAGCATTTTTCAGCACCCGTTCTACCCCTACAGTGGCGACCAGGACCCGGCCCCCAACATGGTCAACGTGCCGGTGCCGGCCTACACGCGCGGCATGGACATCCGCGAGATCATCGAGATGATGTGGATCCCGCGGCTCGAGGCCTTCAAGCCCGAGATGGTCTTTGTGAGCGCCGGCTTCGACGGCCACCGCGAGGACGACATGGGCCAGTTGGGTCTGACCGAGCCCGACTATGCCTGGATCACCCAGCGCGTGAAGGACATCGCGCGCCGGTACTCCAAAGGGCGCATCGTGTCCTGCCTGGAGGGTGGCTATGTGATGGGGCCGCTGGCGCGCAGCGTGGAAGCCCATCTGCGTGTGCTGGCCGACCTTTGATTCGAAAGAAATGTGAAACGCTTATGACGGAAGCACTGAACCCCTTGCGCGTCGAACGCGATGCGCGAGGCGTGGTGACCCTGACCCTGAACGACCCTGCGCGCTTCAATGCCCTGGGCTCGGAAATGCTGACTGCGCTGCAGCAGGCGCTTGATGCTGCTGGCCGCGACGAGACCACCCGCGTGGTGGTGCTGGCGGCTGAGGGCAAGGCCTTCTGCGCCGGCCACAACCTCAAGGACATGGCGGCCCACCCCGATCTGGCTTGGTACCAGCAACTGTTTGCGCAGTGCAGCCGAATGATGCTCTCCATCCACAAGCTGCCCCTGCCGGTGATCGCGCGGGTGCAGGGCATGGCTACTGCGGCTGGGTGCCAGCTGGTGGCGCAGTGCGATCTGGCCGTTGCGGCTGACAGTGCAACCTTTGCGACCAGCGGCATCAACTACGGTTTGTTCTGCGCTACGCCCAGTGTGCCGCTGGTGCGCAATGTGCCGGCCAAGCGGGCGATGGAGATGCTGCTGACTGGGGATTTCATTGATGCTTCTACGGCTCTGGAGCAGGGGCTGGTGAATCGGGTGGTGCCTGCTGCTGGGTTGGATGCGGAGGTGGAGAAGTTCGTGGCGTCCATCTTGCAGAAGCCGCGTGTTGCTGTGGCCATGGGCAAGGCGCTGGTGTACCAGCAGCGGGAGCTGGGGATGGAAGCGGCATACCAGTTGGCGGGGCAGGCCATGGCAGTGAACATGATGGATGGGGCTGCTCAAGAAGGGGCTCGGGCGTTTGTTGAGAAGCGGGCTCCGGCCTGGAAATGATGGTCGGCCGACATGGGTTCTTATTGCTTCAGTTCCTTTGCTGAAGGCGGAGGCCGGGTCCCGGCCCGGCGGCCGAGGTACTTGTTCTTTGCTTCGCCAAAGAAAAGTACCCAAAATAAAGGCGACCCTGCTGTCCGCGTCCCTTCGCTGCGCTTCGCGCAACCCGCGATGCTCGAAGCTGGGGTGCGCCGAAGATCTCCCTGCGCTGCCTCTGCGAGGCAGCTCCGGTCAAACAGCTTCGGCGAGCCAGATGACGATGCGCGTGTGTCCTGCGGCACACGCGCCACCCCAGCTTCTGCGCTTCTCGGCACGTCCAGAAGGGACTGGGGGCCCCATACGGGCCATTGCTTCGCTCGGCCTGGTGGTCCTTCGCTGCGCTCGGCTCGCCAAAGCGATCGCGTCAGTTGCGTCGGCAGCGCGCAGCGCGTAACCGACACCCGGCGCGGCTGCCAAGGCAGCAGCCGTGTGGTACCCGCTTCCTACCCCTGCTGGCTGCGCCGAGAAGCGCAGGAGCTGGGGTGGGTGTATGTGCCGAAGGACACATGCACTTCGTGGTCTAGCTCGTCGATGCTGTCTGAGCGGAGTTCGAAGAACGCAGCGAGTTCATCGACGCCCACCCCAGATCCGAGCATCGCAGGTTGCCCCCGTTCGCCCGACAGGGCGAACGGGGGACGCAGACTGGGGGTCGCCTTCTCTTTGGTGACTTTCTCTTGGCGACGCAAGAGAAAGTTACTGCGCCGCCGGGCGCACATCCCGGCCTCCGCCGT
>NZ_JBKDTZ010000131.1:0-24278 GCF_046339755.1 Acidovorax sp.
GAGGGTCCGTCCGCGGGTACCGCGCGGCCGCGCCGCCGGTCCACGGGCGCGCGCGGGGCCGCGAGCGCGGTGGGGTTGCGCCCGAACACCACGAATCCGTCGAGCTGGCGGCTGAGCAGCTCGAAGCGGATGTGCAGGAACACCACCAGGTGGTTCTGGATGCGGGTGCCCAGGATGGTGCGGCTGTCGCCCACGTCGACGCGTGGCGGGCTCAGTTCGAATTCGTGGCCCAGCAGGTCGGCCAGGGCCGCCAGGCAGGCGCTGAGCATCACGTTGCCCAACTCGCTCATCGCGTCCTGCTCGATGGCGCTCAGGTCTTCGCCGGGCACGCTCTGGCCCGCGACGATGCGCACGATCTCCAGGCTCTTGTCACCCGGGAAGATCAGCAGCGCATCGCCATTGAAGACCCCGCGAAAGGGTTGGCGGATGCCGTGCATGGTGCTGCCGGCCGCCCCCAGCTGCTGGGCCGCCTCGCTCACCGTCAGGATGCTCACGTGCGGTACCGAGAGCAGCACCTCGTCGTGCATCAGGCGGCCCATGGCGGCGGCCGCCTTGCCGACCCCGATGTTGAAGATCTCGCTGAGCGCGTCTACTTGTTCCGCATCAAGCTGCACAGGCATATCAGACTCCCGCCAGTGCTGCGAGTTTCTTCGCTGCATCGGCCGTGATGGGTTTCGCTATGAAAGCCAGGCCGGCTTCCTCGATGCGTTCCTGCACCGCGCCCTGCACATTGGCCGTGACGATGGCAATGGGCAGCCGGGGCCGGATCTTGCGCAGCGCCAGGGCGGCTTCCAGGCCATTCATGCCGTGCATGTTGAAGTCCATGGAAACGAGGTCCACGGCATGCTGCTCGACCATGGACAGGGCCTCTTCGCCACTGCTGGCGTGCAGGATGGCCCATTGGGGATGGGCTTGCAGGACGAGGCCCTGCAGGATCAGCCGGGACATGCGGCTGTCATCAACGATCAAGAGTCGCAGGCTCATGGGGTGTCGGTACGTGGGTCATTGGGAGTGTGCGAAAGCGGCTTCGTAGGCCAGCACCTTGTTGCGGCCCGTGGCCTTGGCGCGGTACAACGCCTGGTCGGCCCAGGCGAGGATGGTTTCGATGCCGGCATCGCGGTGCGCCATCTCGGCCATGCCGATGGACACGGTGATCTTCAGGGGCTGGCTGGCGAGGGAGACGATCTGCAGCCCGGCGATGGCGTCGCGGATGCGTTCGGCCACGGACCAGGCGCTTTCGGTGGACGAATGGGGCAGCAGTGCGGCAAATTCCTCGCCCCCCAGCCGTCCCAGGATGTCGGCCTCGCGCAGCACGTTGGCAATGGCGGTGGCGCAGGCGCGCAGCGAGTCGTCGCCGGTCTGGTGCCCATGCCGGTCGTTGATGCGCTTGAAGTGGTCGATGTCGATCATCAGCACGGTGCAGGGCTTGGCATGGCGGCGGCAATGGTCGAGCAGGGCGGTGCCACGCTCCAGGAAGGCCCGCCGGTTGAGCCTGCCGGTCAGCGAGTCGCGCGTGGCCAGCTCGCGCAGCTGCGATTCCAGTTGCTTGTGCGTGCTGATGTCGAAGCCCCACAGCAGGTGGGCCAGCCTGCCATCGACCTCGATGAGGCGCGCTGACAGTGAACTCCAGCGGGGATTCCTGGCACCGATGAGCGCTTCCATCCCATCCACCTGGCCGTACTTGTCCAGCGCCGCCATCAACTGCTGGCTGGCGCCGGGCTCGTGCAGCAGCTCGGGCAGGGTCAGCTTGATGGGCGGCCACTGCAGCCCCAGGCGCTCGACCATCTGGTTGTTGATGAAGTGCACAAAGCCGCTTTCGACGTCCACCAGCACCACGTCGCTCGGGCTGGAGTCGAGGATGAAGCTCAGCAGCGCACGGCTTTCCTCGATCTCGCGCGTGCGGCTGGCCACGCGCATCTCCAGGTGGCGGTTGGCCTGTGCCAGCTGCTGCGACAGGGCCTGGGCCGACCGGGCTTCGTGCAGCAGCCGGCGGATCAGCAGGGCCGTGCCGAGCAGCAGGCCGCCGAGCACGGCGCTGAGCAGCATGAACTGGTTGTGCAGGTCCTGGCGGATGCGATCAGATTCCTGCGTGGAAAACAGGTGCACCGCGACGACGGCCTTGCGGATGCGCTGCAGCAATTCGTCAGCACGCAGGCTGATGTCATTGGCCACCTCCGCACGCCCCAGGGGGGCCGATGCGAAGCGGGCCGACCAGCGGTCGACATGCCGGCCCAGATCTTCCAGATCCAGCACGGTCTGGGGCAGCGCCTGCCGCAAGCGCGTGCCCAGGCGCGGGCTGGCGTCGACCAGGTCGAGCGTGCTGAAGAGGACCTCCAGGCGCTCCTGCAGCTCCACCTCGGGTGCTTCCAGCGCCTTGACCTGGCGCGCCAGCAGAACCACCCGCGCCAGTTCGCTGTGCACGCTCGACACGTGCCACAGATCGCTTTGCTGAAAGGGCTGCGCCAACGCGCGCACTTGGTGCAGCGTCCACCACAGGGCTGCGGACGTGACCAGCACCATGGCCGCCACCAGGGCCAGCAGCCAATAGGTTCCATTGCGCGAGGGCGGCAGGCGGCAGGCCTTTGGCGATGGTGGCCGCGGCTTATCGGACGGAGAGGACATGGACCTGCCAGATGGTGCGGTTGACATAGTCCTGCTTTTGCAAGCGCGCGTGCCGGTCAAAGGGGTAGATCAGGATCAGGGGCCCCTTGTCGCGGATGCCGATCGGCTGCTGGTCGCGCCGGTAGGCCAGGATGGGGTCGTACTGGACCAGGTCGCTCCAGGGAATGCGGACCGAGTAGTCATTCAGGGCCGTCAACTCGATCTGGTGCCGCTCATTGCCTCCCAGCTGTTCCACGAGCAGGCGCAGGGACACGCCGCGCCAGCGGGATTTGCCCGGCATCCCCAGGGCTTCCGGCAAGGTGGTGACGATTTCGCGTGCCGGCAGACTCTCCAGGGCCTGCAGGTCGCAGGCCAGCGCGGTCTGGTTTGCGGCCTGCAGCTTGAGCACAGGCCGCTCGCCCGAAGGCTGGCACACCAGGCTGGCATGGGCTGGCAATGGCAGCCACAGGCTGGACAGAACAACGGACAGGGCGAACGCTGCGCGGGGCAGTCGCGCGCGGAAACTGGGCATCATGAACGGGTCTCGCTGGCTTGCCCCCTCCGTGCGGTACCAGGGGCAGACGAGCGACTATGCCGGGCGTGGCCTGCCCATTGGGCCTTTTTGCGCCCCGTTGTGGGGGTAATGGCCCTGCTTTAACAATTGTTGACAGCCCGGCGCACTGCGCAGGCCGGCTTGTCGGCCGCAGAAAGCCTGGGTTCAAATGACCCGAAAACCGTGCGTACCGTCGCGCCCGAGCTGTTCCACCAGCCCGAATTCCCAGTCCAGATAGGCCTGCATCGCTTCGCGCGGGCTCTCGGTGCCTTCGTAGGGGCGGCGATAGCGGTCGGTGCGCGGCGAAGCCAGGCGCGTCTCGCCATGCTCCAGCGGCAGGCCGGCTGCGATCCAGGCCAGGGTGCCGCCTTCGAGCACCTGCACTTCTGCGCCCGTGAGGCGTGCCAGGTCCTGCGCCGCATAGCGCGCCAGCAGGCTTCTGCCGCAGGTGAGCACATAGCGCTCTGCGCGCGGGATCGTCGCCACGGCCTGCGCCAACTGTGCGCGGATCACGAACCAGGCGCCCGGAATGTGGCGCTGGGTGTAGTTGGCGCTGGTGGTCAGGTCCAGCACGGCGGTGCGGCCGGGCGCCTGTTCTTCCTCTTTCAGCCAGGCGTCCAGTTGCGCGGGCGTGGTCCAGGCAATGGGGCCTTCGGGCTCGGGCACGGTGTTGGCCACGGCGCCGGTCTCGCTGAAGTCCGATGGCTGCGCGCCATCGAGCACCCAGGCCTCCCAGCCCATCTGGGCCAGCCAGGATGCGCTCATGTTGGCGCGCACGCCGTCGTCGTCCACCAGCACCAGGCGCGCGCCGCGCACGGCGGCCGTGTGGTCGGTCTCCTGCACCAGCTGCCCGCCGGGGATGTTGCGAAAGCCGGGCAGGTGGCCGGCCGCGAATTCCTCGGGCGTACGCACGTCCAGCAGGTAGGTGGTGCGGCCGGCCTCGGCCGCAAAGCGCGCCAGGTCGCCGGCCTGGGCCCGCTGCACGTGGGCGCGGTCGGCCACGTTGCGGGCCTGTGCTGGCGCCTGGGCGCGGTCGATGTGCACGGCGGGGTCGAAGCGGCGGCTGGCGCCGCGCTCCAGGGTCTGCCCGGCCAGCAGCCAGCCGATGGTGCCGTTGCGCAGCGCGGCCACGGGGTTGGGGATGCCCGCGTTGACCAGCGACTGCGTGCCGATGATGCTGCGCGTGCGCCCCGCGCAGTTCACGATGATCTGCGTGGCCGGGTTGGGAGCCAGCGCCCTTGCGCGCAGCACCAGCTCTGCGCCGGGCACGCTCACGCCCGTAGGGATGTTCATGGTGTGGTATTCGTCGTAGCGGCGTGCGTCCAGCACCACCACGTCGGCCTTGGCGTCGATCAGCGCTTGCACCTCTTCTGCTGCGAGCGAGGGCGTGTGGCGCTCGGCCTCCACCAGCTCGCCGAAGGATTTGCTGGGTACATTCACGTCGATGAACAATTCGCCCCCCGCATCGCGCCAGCCCTGCAGGCCGTGTGCGAGCAGGGTCACGCGCGTGTAGCCCAGGCGCTGCAGGGTGCGCGCCGCAGGCTCGGCCAGGCCCTCGCCGTCGTCGTAGACCACGATCAGGGTGTCGCGGCGCGGGATGCGCGTCCAGGCGTCCAGTTCGATCCTGCCGGCAGGCAGGTTGGCCGCGAACAGGGGGTGGCCCTGGGCGTAGGGGTCTTCCTCGCGCACGTCGAGCAGGGCGATTTCCTGGCGGGCGAGCAGGGCCTCGCGGACCTCAAGGACGGATGTTTCTGGGATGGCGGAAGCGGTCATGGGTGGAATCGTACGGGTCTTGGGAAAAATGGGTCAGGCCGAGGCAGCCGGGTTCTTCGAGAGGTCCCAGATATTGGGCAGGGTGCTGTTGCTGTAGCCGGAGATGAAAGGTTTGCGCGTGCCGTCCTCCAGGTACACGCTGCGCTGCACGGCGCCGATGTTGGCGCCATAGACGTGGATGCTGATGGAGGTGCGGCCCTCCCAGGCATTGCTCACGCGGTGCACATCTCCGATGGTGGGCGACACGGCCTCCACCTGGCCTGGCTGCAGGCGGTGCGGCGCGCCTTGCGGTGCCCAGCGGCCTTCCGCCGTGCGGGCATAGGCCTGCGAGTCCTCGGAGCCGCGCAGCATGCCGATCAGGCCCCAGACCGTGTGGTCATGGATGGGCGTGGCCTGGCCGGGACCCCAGACAAAGCTCACCACCGAGAAGCGGCCCAGCGCGTCGGCATGCAGCAGGAACTGCTGGTAGCGCTCGGGACTGGGCTGGGCGTAGGCGGCGGGCAGCCAGTCGTCATGCGCCACCAGGGCGCCGAGCAGGGTGCCGCCGCGCTCCAGCAGTTCGGACTCGGGCGGGGCGCTTTCCACCAGGGCAGCGAGCTGCTGCACAAAGCTGCGCAGGCGGGCGGTGTTGGGGACGGAGTGGGATTCTTGTTCGAGAACGTCTGGGGCGAGGGCATTCATGCCCTGCATTGCACCAGCGTTGTGCGCTGGGCGGTGAGGAAAGTTTTGCATATCCATCTCCGTTTTTCTTCGTTCTCTTTTCGATGCCCAGCGTTTGCAATGCGGCTGGTGCGGTGCTTGCCACCGTTGTCTCTTTCTTATTACACACGAGGTACAGGGCATGAACAACAAGGGCCAAATGGGGAGTGGAGGACAAGCGCGCTGGTCGCGCCGGCAGGTGCTGCGCGCCACCGGCGCGGCCACGGTGGTGGGCGCATCGGGCGTGGTGGGCAGCCAGGTGCTGGCCGCCGGCAAGTTGCGCGAGGTGAAGCTGGCGTGGAACGCCAACGCCATCTGCCTGTCGGCCGCCCCGGTGGCCATCGAGCGCGGCATCTTCGAAAAGCACGGCCTCAAGGTCGAGCTGGTCAACTTCGCTGGCTCCACCGACCAGTTGCTCGAAACCATCGCCACCTCCAAGGCCGATGCCGGCCTGGGCATGGTGCACCGCTGGATCAAGCCGCTGGAGTCGGGCTTCGACGTGAAGCTGGTGGGCAGCTCGCACGGCGGCTGCTCGCGCCTGGTGGGCTACGAGGCCGCGGGTGTGACCAGCCTGCAAAAGCTCAAGGGCAAGACCATCGCCGTGTCGGACCTCAACAGCCCGGGCAAGAATTTTTTCTCGGTGCTGCTGGCCAAGGCCGGGCTCAACCCCGAGAAGGACGTGGCCTGGCGCCAGTTCCCCGGCGACATGCTGGGCCTGGCCGTGGAAAAGGGCGAGGCCCAGGCCATTGCCGACGGCGACCCCAACCTGCTCTTGATCCAGCGGCGCACCAAGGGCCTGGTGGACCTGGCGTCCAACCTCTCGGGCGAATATGCCGCCAAGACCTGCTGCGTGCTGGGCGTGAGCGGTGCGCTGGTGCGCAACGACAAGGGCACGGCGGCCGCGCTCACGCGCGCCATCATCGAGGCCTCGGACTTCGTGGCCGACAACCCCAACGAGACGGCGCGCATCTTCAGCCCCTACTCCAAGGTGCCGCAGGAGGACCTGCGCGCCGTGTTGGGCACTCTCACGCACCGCAGCCACCCTGTGGGCACGGCCCTGCGCCAGGAGATCGAGTTCTACGCCCGCGACTTCAAGCTGGTGGGGGTGCTCAAGCCCTCGACCGACCCGGCGCGCTTTGCCGCGCATGTGCACGCCGACGTCCTGGCCTGAGCCCGCCATGAGCACCGTTGCCGATCACATCCTTCCCGCGCCGGCCGCCGTGTCGGCCGCACCGGCGCCCCGGGCTGCGGCGGTGTCTGCGCCGCTGCGCACTGCCTCTGCCCCCGCGTTCTGGTGGACCGGCCTGGCCGCCGCCGTCGCCTGGGCCGCACTGGGCCTCATCACCTACCTGTGGCCCAACAAGCCGGTCGGCTTCAGCGACTGGGCCTTCACCGAGGAGTTCGCCATCGGTGCAGGCGCCGTGGCGCTGGTCCTGGCGGTGCTGGCCTTCGTGCCGGGCTCGCTGGGCCGGGCCGGGCTCCGTGTGCGCAAGGCTGGGCCCTGGCTCGTGGCCCTGGCGCTGGGCTTTGCGGTCTGGGAGGTCTTCACGGCCAAGCTGGGCACCTTGCCGCCGCCTTTCTTCGCGCCGCCGCAAAGTCTGGTGGAGGTCTATGCCACCGATTGGGCGCGCCTGCTGGAGAGCGCGGGCGCATCGCTGCGCCTGCTGGCCCTGGGCATTGCCATTGGCGCCGCGGCGGGCTTTGTCACCGGCGTGCTGATCGGCTGGTCGCGCCAGGCCAGCTACTGGGTCCACCCGGTGCTGCGCATCCTGGGGCCCGTGCCCACCACGGCGCTGCTGCCGGTGAGCTTCTATTTCTTTCCGTCGAGCTGGTCCACGGCGATCTTTTTGATCGCATTGGGAACGGCCTTCCCGGTGGCCATCCTCACCTGGTCGGGCGTGGCGGGTGTGCACAAGAATTATTACGACGTGGCGCGCACCATGGGCGCATCGCCCTGGTTCCTGGTGCTGCGCGTGGCCATACCGGCAGCTCTGCCCCAGGTCTTCGTGGGCCTGTTCATGGGCCTTGGGGCCGCGTTTTCCACCCTGGTCGTGGCCGAGATGCTGGGCGTGAAGGCGGGCCTGGGCTGGTACCTGACCTGGGCCCAGGGCTGGGCCGCCTATCCGAACATGTATGCGGCGCTGATCGTGATGGCGTTGCTGTTCTCGGGCGTGATCACCTTGCTGTTCGTGCTGCGCGACCGGGTGCTGTCCTGGCAGAAGGGGGTGGTGAAATGGTGAGCACTGTCGCTGCGGAGTCGACCGCTTCCAACAAGGTCATCGGCGCACGCATCGACGTGCGCAATGTCAGCCACTGGTTCGACCTGCCCGCCGGCCCGCTGCACGTCATCGACGAGCTGGACCTGTCGATCGTTCCTGGTGAATTCGTGGCCCTGCTGGGCCCCAGCGGCTGCGGCAAGAGCACCTTGCTGCGCCTGGTGGCGGGGCTGGAGACCGCGACCACGGGTGAGCTGTTGCAGGATGGCAGCCCCATCACCGACCCCGATCCCTCGCGCATCGTGGTCTTCCAGGACCCGACGCTGTTCCCCTGGCGCACCGTGTGGGACAACGTCGCCCTGGGCCTGCAGGCACGCGGCATTCTGCGCCAGCAGCGCCACCGGGTGGACGAAGCCCTGCGCCTGGTCGGCCTGCAGGACTTCGCCCGGGCTTTCCCGCACCAGCTCTCGGGCGGCATGGCCCAGCGCGTGGCGCTGGCGCGGGCCCTGGTCAATGACCCGAGCCTCCTGGTGCTCGACGAACCGCTGGGCAAGCTCGATTCGCTCACGCGCCTGTCCATGCAGACCGAACTGGTGGACCTGTGGCAGCGCACGGGCTTCTCGGCCCTGCTCGTCACGCACGACGTGGAGGAGGCGCTGTTCATGGCGCAGCGCGTGGCGGTGTTCTCAGACCGGCCGGCGCGCATCCGGCAGGTGCTGGTGAACGATTTGCCCTACCCGCGCCACCGCGGCGACCCGCGCCTGGCGGAACTGCGCCGCGAGGCCCTGGCGCAGCTGGGGCTGGACGCCAGCTGGTAGTCCGCGCGCCTTGACCCCGGACCTGTTGAACGGCCTGCTCGAAGGCCTGCATGCCGCGCAGCAGGGCCTGCGCACTCTGCTGCACGCCCTGGGCTGGGCGCCCGAGATCCATGGCCAGCCCGGCTGGCCATTGGACCACCGCATTGCCGCCGAGATGCTGGTGGTGGACGCGGGCCACGCGCGGCGGGTGCTGTGGTCGCTGGCCTGCACGGGCACTGCGCTGGTGTTGCTGGCCGTGGCGTTGTCCTGGCGCCGTGCCCGCTGGCCGTTGGCGGCCCTGGCCGCCACCGTGCTGGTGCTGGCCCCGTGGCCGCAGGCCCATCTGCTGCTGGCACCGGCCGTGCCCACCAGCCTGCACCAGTCGCCCACCGGCTTCAGTGCCGCAGGCATCGTGCGTGGCCAGGCCACCTACCAGCAGCACTGCCTGCGCTGCCATGGCACCGACGGCCGGGGTGAGGGCCCCGACGCGCCGCAATTGGTGCAGTGGCCACCCAACCTGAACGGCGCGCTGCTGTGGAAGCGGCTCGACGGCGAGCTGTTCTGGCGCGTGCGCGAAGGCATGCACAACCGCGCGGGTGCGCGAACCATGCCCGGCACGGGCGCTGCGCTGAGTGAGGTGGAGATCTGGGAAGTGCTGGATTATCTGCAGGCCCATGCGGCCGGGCAGATGCTGCGCGAATCGGGCACCTGGGACCGCCCCGTGCGCCTGCCCGGCATGGCGCTGGACTGCCGCCTGGGGCGCTCGCGGCAGTCCCGCGACCTGGTGGGGCAGCGCGTGCGCGTGGCCGTGGCAGGGCCCGGCGTGGCGTCGGTGGCGGATGACCCGCGACTGGTCAGCCTTGTAGCCGGCACGTTGCCACAAGGGGCTGATCCTGAATGCTCACCGCAGGGCGACGCGAAGGCCGTGGAGCAGGCCCTGGCGCTGGTCCTCGGCATCCCGGCCGCCGAGCTGCCGGGCTACCAACTGATCGTGGACCGCGCGGGCTGGCTGCGCGCCCGCGGCCAGCCGGGCAAGGCGGCCTGGTCCGAGGAGGACCTGGTCTGCCGCTCCACCACGGTACCCCGGGCGCCTGCCGACGGGCCGGTGGCCGCCGGGGTGGGTCCAGGTGATGGGCTGGAGGCCCTGATCCGCCGCATGGACGCCGAACCGGTGCGGCTCACGCGCGGCGGATTCCCGCATTGAGGCGTGTCGCCACCCCTACCTGCGGCTCTTGCGGTACACGTCGCCCACGGAGTTGGTCAGCGATGCCTTGTCGGGCGCGACGCGCATGGTCATGGGCCGTTCCTTGCCGCCCGCGATGCAGGTCAGCAGCAGTACGCCGGCACCGGGTTGGTAGCGGCAGTTGGCATAGGCCTTCTGGCCGTCGCGCAGCACCACCGTGCCCTGCGCGTCGAAGTCCATGAAGTCGTCGGTGAAGCCGGGCTTTTTGCGGTCTTCCGCGAGTTGCCAGGTGCCGGCCAGCCAGCCGGTTCCCTCCTGCGCCAGGGCGCTGCCGGCAAGTGACAGCAGGGCGATGCCCGCCAAGGTGCGTCGAATGTGCATGTCTGCTTACTCCTTGCGTCCCAGTGCGAAGTAGATGCCGCCCAGCACCAGGATGATGAGTGGCATGCCGATGGCCACGAAGCCCTGTGCCTGGACATGGCGCAGGTTGGCCAGCAGCCAGAGCCCGCCGACAGCCATGCCGGCGATTCCGGCCTGGGTCTTGCGGTTCATGGCATGCTCCTTGGGCCGGGCAGGCGACCGGCAGCTTCCCCTGTATTGCAGTGCATGGAATTCCCCTCTCTTGGTGGCTTGTCCATGCATTGTGCCGGGGCCGTGCTCAAGACTCCAGTGCGTTCAGCGTGAACGGTGCCGCCGTGAACATGCGCACGCCATGCTCCAGCGCGTCCTCGTCGAAGTCGAACAGGGGGTGGTGGTGTGGGTGGCAGATGTGCTTGGCCGCGCTGCGCGCACCGATCAGTGCGTAGGCGCCGGGGGCGTGCTCGGTGAAGGCACTGAAATCCTCGCTGTTGGGCAGCGGGTTCATGGTGTGCAGGGGCACGTCGGGCAGGGCCTCGCGCACGGCGGCGCGCAGGGCGGCGGCGGTGGCCGGGTCGTTGACCACCGGGCGGTAGCCGTGCACGTAGTCCAGCTCCACCGTGGCGCCATGGGCCTGGGCCACGCCGCGTGCGATGCGTTCGATGGCCTGTGGAACCCGCGCGCGCACCTCGGGCGAGTAACAGCGCACCGAGCCCGACAGCTCCGCGCTGTCCGGGATCACGTTGAAGGCCGAGCCGGCCTGGAACCTGGTGACCGAGAGGATCAGCGCCTCGTGCGCATCGGTGTTGCGCGCCACCACGGCCTGCAGGTTGGCCACGATCTGCGCGCCGATCCAGATCGGGTCGATGCACTTGTCGGGGTTGGCCGCATGGCCGCCCTTGCCCTGCACGCGCAGGATGAAGCGGTCGGAACTGGCCAGCGTGGGCCCGTCGAGCACCACGATGCGGCCCGTGTCCACGGTGGACATCACATGGGCCGAGATGATGCGGTCCACGCCCTGCATCACGCCGGCATCCACCATCTGCTGGGCGCCACCGGGGTGTTGTTCCTCTGCGTGCTGAAAGAAGAAGCGCACCTCGCCCGGCAGCTGCTGGCGCAGCCCGGCCAGCAGGCGCGCCGCGCCCAGCAGCATGGAGGCATGGCCATCGTGCCCGCAGGCATGCATTGCGCCGGGCCGGGCCGAGGCGTAGTCGCAGGTCTTCTGGTCGTGGATGGGCAGGGCGTCGATGTCGGCGCGGATGGCCAGCACCTTGCCGGGCAGGGCTCCGCGCAGTGTGGCGACCAGGCTGGTGGGGGTAGGGCGGTGGATGGCCAGGCCGTCGATCTGGCGCAGCTCGCGCTCCAGGAAGTCGGCCGTGTCGAGCTCCTGGAACGACAGCTCGGCATGGCGGTGCATGTGGCGGCGCCAGGCCACGACCTGGGGATGCTGGGCGCGCGCCTGTTCGGTGATGGTGTCGATCAGTTGTTTATTGGACATGGCGCGGCTCACTCCATCTCGATCTTGCGGGCCTGCACCACCTTGCGCACGCGCGTGAGGCTGCTGCCGATCAGGGCGCCGAACTGCTCGGGCGTGCCGGCGATGGACTCGGCGCCCAGTTCCGTCAGGCGTGCCTGCAGGGCCGGGTCCTTGAGCGCTTCGGCCGCGGCGGCGTTGAGCCTGGCCACAATGGCCGGGGGCGTCTTGGCGGGCGCCACCAGGCCGAACCAGGTGATGGCGATCTCGTTGAGGTCGGCATGGCCCAGCTCCTTGAAGGTGGGCACGTGGGGCAGGGCGGCCAGACGCTTGTCGGCCGCGACGACGAAAGGCACCAGCTTGCCGGCCTTGATGTAGGGGGCGGACGAGGGGTACTGGTCGCTCAGCAACTGGGTTTCACCGCCCAATGCGCCCGTGATCACCGGGCCCATGCCCTTGTAGGGCACATGGCGCACCTGGATCTTGAGCTCATCGTTCATGGCCTCGATGATCAGGTGGCCGATGGATCCCGTGCCGGGCGAGCCCGCGTTGAGCTGGTCGGGCTTGCTGCGCGCCAGGGCCACCACGGCGGGCAGCGTATCCACCTTGAGGCTGGGGTGCACCGAGAACACCGAGGGGATGGAGGCCAGCGCGGTGATCGGCGCGAAATCCTTGAGCGGATCGGTGCGTGAGGCCTTGAGCAGCACAGGGTTCACGGTCAGCGTGCTCACCGTGCCCACGCCGATGGTGTAACCGTCGGGGGCCGAGCGCGCCACTGCCTCGGCGCCGATGGCACCGCCCGCGCCGGCGCGGTTGTCCCCCACCACCGACTGGCCCAGCGACTTCGGCATGCGGTAGGCCACCAGGCGCGCCACGATGTCGGTGGAGCCGCCGGGGGCGAAGGGCACGATCAGCTTCACGGGCTTGTCGGGGTAGGCCTGAGCCCAGGCGGAAAGCGGCAGGGCGGTGGCGCAAAGGCTGGCCAGCAGCACGGCGCGGCGGGTGGAGATCAGGTGGGTCATGGTCACAAAGGCTTGCCAGGAATGATGGGCCGATTGTGCTGGCTGGATATTGGGTTGACCAATAGAATTTAGCGGTTATCTATTGGAATTGCTTATGGAAAACACGAAACAGCCTGCAACCGGCCCCGGCGTATTGTTCAACCGCCTGCTCGCCCGCGGCCGCCTGCGGCACCTGCAGCTGCTCGCCGCCCTGGCGGACGCCGGCAGCGTGCAGCGCGCGGCCTTGGCTGTGGGCATGAGCCAGCCGGCCGCCACCCAGGCCTTGGCAGATTTGGAAGACCTGCTGCAGGCCCCCTTGTTCGAGCGCCACAACCGCGGTGTGCGGCCCACACGGTTCGGCGAGGCGGTGGTGCCCGTGGCGCGCAATGTGCTGCAGGCCTTGCGCGCCACCACCGAAACCCTGTCGGCCCTGCAGGCGGGCGCCCAGGCCTTTCTGCGCCTGGGCTGCATCCCGGCGGCGGCCTCGGGCCTGCTGGCCCGCGCGTTGCCGGCGCTGCTGCAGGCGCAGCCGGGGCTGCAGGTGGAGCTGATCGAGGAAAACATGGTGCACCTGCTGCCCGAGCTGGCCGCGGGGCGGCTCGATGCCGTGGTCTGCCGCCGCCCGCAGGACGTGCCCGCCCCCTGGCAGTTCGAGCTGCTGCAGGCTGATGCACCCGCGGTGGTCGCCGCACCCGGGCATCCGCTGGCGCGCCTGCGCAGCGTGGCGCTGGGCCGGCTGGTGGGGCTGCCCTGGGTGCTGCCGCCGCGGGGCATGGGCGTGCGCGACTATTACGACCGGCTGTGGGCCGGCCATGCGCAGCAGCCTGCGCTGTACCCCCTGGCCACCACGGCACTGCCGGTGGTGCTGGAGGCCCTTCGCAGCACGGGCGCGGTCAGCCTGATGCCGCAGAGCATTGCCCAGACGCTGGTGGACACGGGCGTGGCCGTGGCCCTGAACGTCAGGCTGCCGGAGGCGCTGGAGTCCTCGCTGCAAGGGCTGGGCCTGTTGACCACCGGCTTGGCAGATGGCCCAGCCCTGGCAGCCCTGCGCCAGCGGCTGCGCGCTGCCGGCGGCGACCGGCCTGGGTAATCTGCCTACATGGGCTCGATCTGCGCCTTCTTCATCATCGCCTCGGTCAGCAGCATCTCCTTGGTGAAGTTGCGCCTGTAGGCTTCGGCGTCCATGGGGGTGACCATGCCGCCTTGCTCCTCCAGTGCGGCAATGACGGCCGGCTGGCGCAGCGCCTTCTCGAAGGCGGCGCGCATGCGCGCCACGATGGGCTCGGGCGTGCCGGCAGGCACCGACACGCCGCCCCATGAGGTGAGTTCCACCCCGCGCACGCCCAGTTCGGTCAGCGTGGGCACCTGGGGCAGCTTGGGGTTGCGGCGCGTGCCGGCAATCGCCAGGGCGCGCAGCTTGCCGGCCTGGATGTTGGAATAGGCCACCGAGAAGATGGGTGCGCCAAAGGTGACCTGCCGGCCCATCACGGCATTGACGATCTCCGACGCGCCCTTGTAGGGCACATGCGTGACCTGCACGTCCACGGTGCTGAGCAGCAGCTCCACCCCCAGGTGCGAGGGCGTGCCCACGCCGCCCGAGGCGTAGTCGAGCTTGCCCGGTGCCGAGCGTGCCTTGGCCAGCAGGTCGTCCAGCGTGCGGATGTCAGACGCCGCGTTGACGATGAGCACGATGTCCGCGCTGGTCAGGCCCATCACGTGCTGGAAGTCCTTGAGCGCGTCGTAGCCCGGCGCCTTGTACATGTGCATGCTGGCGGCCATGGGGGCGCTGGAGTAGATCCAGGTATAGCCGTCGGGCGCGGCCTTGGCCACCTGGCGCGCGCCCAGGTTGCCGCCCACGCCACCCCGGTTCTCGATCACCACGGGTTGGCCCAGCTCGCGCCCCACGGCCTCGTGGATGATGCGCGCCGTGGTGTCGGGCGCCGTGCCCGCGAGGAAGGGCACGACCCACTTGATGGGGCGTGCAGGCCAAGGCTCCGCAGCCCCTGCGTTGCCCAGGCAGAGCAGGGCGGGTGCAGGAACGAGGGCTGCGGCCAGGCCCTGGCCGAGGAACTGCCGGCGCTGCAGTGTGTTTGCTGTCATGGTCTTTGTCTCCTTCTTTATAGTGGAATCGAATCCGGGCGCTCGCAAGCTCAGGCCTGGGGTGCCAGCAGTTCCTTGGCAATGGTGTTGCGCTGGATCTCACTGGTGCCTGTGAGAACGCGGTACATGCGCAGCATGCGGAACAGAAACTCCACACGCCGCCCCTGCACGATGCCCTCGCCGCCGTGGATCTGCACGGCCCGGTCGGCCACGCGAAATGCGGTCTCGGAACAGAACAGCTTGGCCATCGAGGCCTCGGCCCGCGCCTGGCTGCCGGCATCGATCTGGCGCGCCGTGCCCAGCATCAGCGCGCGGGCCGCGCACAGCTCGGTCGCCATGTCGGCCAGCATGTGCTGGATGGCCTGGAAGTCGCCGATGGCGCGGCCGAACTGGCGGCGCTGCAGCGCGTAGTCACGTGCATCGCGCAAGGCCACCTGGGCCAGGCCCAGCATGGCCGGGCAGTGCAGCAGCCGGTTCACGGTGATGCGCCCCAGCGCCAGTGCCAGGCCCCGGCCGGGCTCGCCGATCTGGTTGGCGGCCGGTACGCGGCAGCCTTCGAGCACGATGTCGCCGGTGGACGATTGGCCGGCCATGGTCTTGTAGCCGGTCTCCACGCGCACGCCCGGGGCGTGGAGATCCACGAAGAAGGCGGTGACTTCGCGCTCGGCCGGGTCTCTGGCCGTGGAAGCCATCAGCACCGCGTAGTCGGCGAACGGCGAGCCCGAGATGAAGCGCTTGCGCCCATCGATCACGAAGCTGTCTCCATCGCGCACCGCGCGCGTCTGCACCGCGCCCGCGTCCGATCCGGCCTCGGCCTCGGTCAGCGCAAAGCAGATGGCCTTGTCGGCCCGGGCCACCGGCGCGATGAACTGCTGCAGTTGGTAAGGGGTGGCCTGGCGCGCCAATGCCCCCACGCGGGGCGGGCCGCTCAGTTCGCCGAACACATGGGGCGCAAAGGGCGAGCCGCTGGCGTAGATGGCCTCCTTGATGAGCACATGGTCCAGCACCGACAGGCCCAGGCCGCCCATGGCCGTGGGCAGGGTCATGCCATAGAAACCCAGTTCGTGCGAGCGCTTCCACACCTGCTGCAGCAGGGCGCGGTCGGCGCCCTGCTCATGGTCGATGCCATGCTCGCGCGCCAGTGCGGTGAGTTCGCCGTACAGGAACTCGTTGATGCGGCCGATGAGCTCGGCTGCGCGCTCCGAGCCTTCGAAGGGCACGTTGAACAGCGGGGCGGGAATGGGGTTGATGGAATCGGTTTTCATGCCTGTCGTCCTCGTATTCAGTTCACCATGCGGGTGTGGCCGGTCCAGTAGTTGGCCTGGATCGCCTTGCGCATCACCTTGCCATTGGGGTTCTTGGGCAGCGAGGGCACGAACTCGATGTGCCGGGGCCGCTTGAAGCCACCCCGCAGCGGGGCGCAGAAGCGGGCGATGGCCTCGGCGTCCGCATGGCGGCCGGGCTTGAGCACCACGTGCGCGGCCACTGCCTCGCCCCATTTGTCGTCAGGGATGGCGAACACGCAGGCATCGGCCACGGCTTCGTGCTGGTACAGCACGGCCTCCACTTCCGAGGGGTAGACGTTGAAGCCGCCGCTGATCACCATGTCCTTCTTGCGGTCCACGATGTAGACATAGCCCTCGTCGTCGGCCCGCGCCAGGTCGCCCGTGTGGTAGCGGCCGTCCTTGAGCACCTCGGCCGTGAGCTCGGGCGCGCGCCAGTAGCCGGCGAAGACATCGGGCCCGCTGACCACGATCTCGCCGATCTCGCCCTGGGCCACGGGCTGGCCCTCGTCGTCCACGATCTCCACCAGCGATTCCAGGAAAGGCCGGCCGCACGAGGCCAGGCGCTCGGGCAGGGCGGCGCGGGCGAACAGGTGGTCTTCCACCGACAGGCCGCACACGCCCGAGGTGGTCTCGCCCGCGCCGTAGCCCTGCGACAGCACGGGGCCGAACACGTCCATGGCGCGCAGGATGCGCGCGGGCGCCATGGGCGCTGCCCCGTAACCCAGGTGCAGCAGGTCGGGCAGGGGACGGTACTGGCCCTCCAGCTCGGCCAGCAGCATGTTGATCATGGTGGGCACCATGAAGGTATGGGTCACGCGCTCGGCACGCATCTCGGCGATGAAGCGGCCGGGCTCGAAGCCCGAGAACAGGCGGATGGTGGTGCCGCTGCACAGCGCCGGCACCAACTGCATGCCCGAGGCATGGGTGACCGGCCCCACCAGGCCGAGCAGGTGGCCTGCGCGCATGCCGTCCGAGCGCATGAGGAACTTGCGCAGCTGCGCCAGGCGGTTGCCGAAGGTCTGCATGGCCGCCTTGAGCACGCCGGAGGAGCCCGAGGTGTAGTGCAGCACTGCCACCTCGTCGGCCGTGACGCGCTCGGCCGTGAAGATGTCGCTGGCGGCGGCCAGTGCGGCTTCGTAGGATGTGCCGGCCGGCCCGTCGAGCAGCAGCAGGCGCGGCATGGGGCCTGCGATGTGAGAGCGGAAGGACTCGGCGCGCTCCGCCGTGGTCACGATCACTGCGGCATCGCTGTTGGCCGTGATCGCACCCACTTCGGCAGGCGACAGGCGGGCGTTGAAGGGGGCCTTGATGAAGGCGCCCTTGTAGCAGGCCAGCTCGATCTCGACGATCTCGGTGCAGTTGGGCAGGTAGATGCCCACACGGTCGCCGCGCGCCAGCCCCATGCCGCGCAGGGCGTTGGCCAGGCGGTTGGAGCGTTGCTCCAGCTCGGCATAGGTGAGGCTGCGCGTGGCGCTGGTGACGGCGAGTTGCCGGGCAAAGGCCCGCGTGCTGCGCGAGACGAGTTCGCCGACGTTGGCGATGAAGGCGGGGTGGGGTGCAGACTGTGGCATGTGTCTCCTGGGCTCGCCATGTCCGTGGCGGCATGGCGTGGAGTTACTGTTCCAGAAGTCGGGGCCTTGCGGGAAATACCGTTTGTTGATGCCAGCCCATCAAAAAGATTGATGGCCTGGCCCGCGGGTAGCGCCTGTCAGGCCTGCAGCTCGGCCCGCCAGATGCCTTCGCGCACCATGCGCGTGGTTTCCTGCCTGAGCGCATCGATGACCACCTGCGTCACCGCATCCACCGGCCGGTCGGCCGCGGTGGCCAGGTGGTAGCTGCGCTGCAGCTGGGGGCGCACCACGCGTGCCACCACCCAGCCCTCGCGGTTCGGGTGCGGGCTGTCGGCGAGGGAACAGGCGGGCGGGAAGGTGAAGCCGGCCCCGCACTGGTAGAGCGAGCGGATGACCCGGGCCGAGTCGTGTTCGTGCACCACGTTCAGGGCCACGCCCAGGCTGGCGGCAGCTTCCTCCACGTTCTGGCGGATCGAAAAGCGCCGGGACTGCAGCACCAGCGGCAATTGCGCCGCCTGGGCGAAGTCGATTTCTGGATGCTCTGCCCCCGCGCCGCGCCGGCGTGCGGGGCGGCGCAGCAGCAGTGCCACCGTGCCGTCGGTGTCCTGGCCGCAGATGTAGATCGATTCGCGCACCAGCGGAGCGCAGCGCAGCCCGTCGACCTGGGGCGTGTCCACCAGGATGCCGACGTCGGCGCGACGGTCCAGCATGGCCTTGCGCACCACCAGGCTCAAATCGTCCAGCACGAACACGCGGATGCGCGGGTGGCTGCGCTTGAGCGCCGCGAGCACCGGCCCGAGCAACAGCGAGGCCAGTAGAAAGGGCGCCGCCACCGTCACCGAGCCCTCGGGCCCCTGCGGCAGGCGCTGGATGCGCTCGCGCACGGCTTCGGCGTCCGAGAGCAGACGCCGTGCGTCCTCGTACAGCTGCATGCCGGCGGGTGTGGGCGTCACCCCGGCATGCGAGCGGTCGAACAGCTGCGTGCCCAGCTCGGCCTCGAGTTTCTTGATCTGCGCGGTGAGCGCCGGCTGGGCCACATAGAGCGAACCGGCTGCGCGCGACAGGCTGCCCGCTTCGAGCACGGTGATGAAGTAGCGGAGGGTGCGCAGATCCATGGCATGACTCTACCTCGGTGGCAGGCGGCGCAGGCCATGTATGCGTCCACCGAGTTTGCAAACGCGGTTTTCTTCGTTGGCAGGGCGGGGCAGTCTCCTGATGATGGCCGAAGTTCCCATTCCATCATCCAGGAGCCCGCTATGCCCGTCCAGTTCATCGGCATGATCCAGCCGCACGAAGTCTCTGAAACCATCGCCCGCAAAGGCCCCGCCGTGGACTCCGCCTATGTGCGCGTGTTCGCCCAGGCGCATGAGCATGCGGGCTTCGACCGCATCCTGGTGCCGGCCAGCTCGTCGAGCCCTGACACGCTGCTCACGGTGGCCTACGCGGCCTCGGTCACCGAGAAGATCGGCTTCCTGCTGGCGCACCGCCCGGGCTTTGTCGCGCCCACGCTGGCCGCGCGCCAGTTGGCCACGCTGGACCACTACACCGGTGGCCGACTGGCCGTGCACTACATCAGCGGCGGCTCCGACGAGGACCAGCAGCGCGACGGCGACTTCCTGGACCATGACCAGCGCTACGCCCGTACCGATGAGTACCTGGATCTGCTGCGCCGCGTGTGGACGGCCGACAAGCCCTTCGACCACGAGGGTGCCCACTACCGCGCCAAGGGCGTGTGGTCCGAGGTCAAGCCGCTGCAGCAGCCCTATGTGCCCATCTACTTCGGCGGCGCCTCGGCGCCCGCGCTGCAGGTGGCCGGCAAGCATGCCGACGTGTATGCCCTGTGGGGCGAGTCTCTGGCCCAGGCCGGCGACCTGGTGCGCCGCGTGCGCGCCGAGGCCACACTGCACGGCCGCGAAGTGCAGTTCAGCATCTCCTTCCGTCCCATCCTGGGCAGGACCGAGGAGGAAGCCTGGGCGCGCGCCGACCAGATCCTCGAGGACACGCGCCGCCTGCGTGTGCAGCAGGGCTACTCGCGCGGCATAGGCCCGCAGCAAAGCGAGGGCGCCCAGCGCCTGCTGGCCGACGCTGCCAAGGGCGACCGCGTGGACGAGCGCCTGTGGACGGCCATTGCGCGCGAGATCGGCGGGCGCTCCAACTCCACTTCGCTCGTGGGCACGCCCGAACAGGTGGCCGATGCCTTGCTCAAGTACTACGACCTGGGCATCACCACTTTCCTGATCCGCGGCTTCGACCCGCTGGTGGACGCGATCGACTATGGCCGCGAGCTGCTGCCCCTGGTGCGCGCCAGGGTGGCCGAGCGCGACCGCCAGGTGGCGTTGAAGGTCGCCTGATACCGGCGGCATCCGCCAGGCTGCGCGCACTGCCGCCCTGAATAGGAAGGGGCGGGCGGTGTGCGCTGCCGCGCGTGTGCAGGTGCTCTTCCCGCCCGCCCACTGGGGCAGGGCTGCCATGCCAGCCCTGCGAAACGGCTTTCCTGGTGCATCGTGGTCATCTAAAGATTGACCGGCAGCGCAATTTCCCCTATTTTCAGCCAATGGCCTGGAGGTCTGCTTGACCTTCGGGCGACATTGTCGCGCGCTGTTTCTTTCTGGAAGTCCCTGGTCGTTGGGCCGCATGTACGCTGGCCGGGCCTGGGCCGGTGCCATGCGGGTCATTTGCCTTGGTCCCGCCTTTTCATGACCGAACCCTACATGCCCACCTCTGCCAGCAGTGCCCCCCAATACCACTTCATCACGGGCCTGCCACGGGCTGGCTCCACACTGCTGTCGGCACTGCTGCTGCAAAACCCCCGCTTCCATGCGGGCATGACCAGCCCCGTGGGGGCGCTGTACTCGGGCATGCTGCACCAGTTCGGCGCGGGCACCGAGTTCGGGCCCATCATCACCAAGGAGGAACATCGGCGCCTGGTGCGTGGGCTGTTCGATTCCTACTACGCGGTGCATGCCGACAAGGCGGTGGTGTTCGACACCAACCGCATGTGGTCGGCGCACATGCCCATGCTGATGGACCAGTTCCCGGGCTCAAAGCTCATCGCCTGCGTGCGCAATGTGGCCTGGGTCATGGACAGCATCGAGCGCCAGTATGCGGCCGACCCCTACGAGATCACCCGCCTGTTCAACGACGACAACGAGCGCGCCACCATCTACAGCCGCGTTGACACCCTGGCCCAGCGCAACCGCATGGTGGGCTATCCGTGGACCGCGCTCAAGGAGGCCTTCTATGGGGAGCATGGCGCCTCGCTGCTGCTGGTGGACTACGACCTGCTGGCCCAGGCCCCGCAGAAGGTCATCCCGCTGATCTACCAGTTCATCGGCGCCGAGCCGTTCGAGCACGATTTTCAGAATGTGCGCTATGACGCGCCCGATTTCGACGTGCCCCTGGGCATGCGCGGGCTGCACAAGGTGCGCCAGGTGGTGGGCTTCCAGTCCCGCAAGACCATTTTGCCGCCCGACCTGTTCCAGCAGTACGCCAAGCTGTCCTTCTGGATTGATTCTGCGGGCAGCCGTGCCAACGTCATCACTGCCAAACTGGCCCCCGAGGCCGCTGGAGCCCAAGCATGATCCCCGACACCCTGAGCTCTCCCGTGGCCGACCCCACCCTGGCACCCCTGCAGGTGGTGTTCGTGGATTCGACCCTGCCGCAATGGCGCGACCTGCTCAAGGATGTGCCCGCCGGGGCCGAGGTCGTGGTGCTGGATGCGGCGAAGAACGGCGTGGGCCAGATGGCCGACTACCTCAAGGACAAGGCCAACGTCGGTTCGGTCCACATCCTGTCCCACGGGGGCGATGGCTACCTGCTGCTGGGCAACACCATGCTGTCGTCGCACAACATCGACGACTACCAGGGAAAGCTGGCCACCATCAGCCATGCCCTGGCTCCAGGCGGCGACATCTTTCTGTACGGCTGCGATGTCGCCCAGAGCGCCACCGGCGTGAATTTCGTCAACCAGCTGTCCCAGCTGACGGGCGCCGACGTGGCGGCGTCTACCAACGGCACCGGCGCAGGCGGGGACTGGGTGCTTGAGTACCAGAGTGGCGAGGTCGAAGAGCCATCCCTGTCGGCCGACAGCTACCAGTTCGACTTGGCCACCATCAAGGTGACCAATCTCAATGACAGTGGCGCCGGTTCCCTGCGGGCCGCAGTGGCGTCTGCCACCGGCAATGGTGCGGTCGACACCATCGTCTTCGACCCGGCCCTGTTCGCCAGCGGCATGGCCACCATCACGCTGACTTCGGGCGCGCTGGATGTGCACGGCACCTCGGACCTCGATGCTTTCAACATCGTGGGGCCGGGCGAAGGCCTGCTGACCATCAGCGGCAACAACAGCTCGCGCATCTTCGTGGCCGATAGCGCGGTTGGTGGCGGCGCCTACACTCCGAACACGTCGAGCCTCTCGATATCAGGCATGACGCTGACCAATGCCAACAACGCCGGCAGTGCCCGGCAGGACTTCGGTGGCGGCGCCATCCTGTCCTACTATTCCGGCGCATTGACGCTGGACCATGTGCGCATCACCGGCAGCACCTCGGTGGGCAACGGCGGCGGTGTCACGTTCTCGGACTCCAGTGCCAACGTCTCCATCACCAACTCCACCATTTCCGGCAACACGGCGACGGGGACCAATGCCTACGGTGGCGGTCTGTCCGCATTCACGGGCTCCGGCAACATTGCCATCGACAGCAGCACCCTGTCGGGCAACACTAGCTACCGGGGTGGCGGGGGAGGTCACCTCACGACGAATGGCGGCACGTTCAGCATCGTCAACACCACGGTGGCCAACAACACCAGCAATTCGACGGGCAGCAACACGCTGGGGGGTGGCGGCCTGTTGATCATGGCGGGCGGCGGAAGCGGTTCCATCACCAATTCGACCGTTGTCGGAAACCACGTCAATGCCTCGACGCTCGCTGCGGCGTTCGACGGGGGCGGCATCGCGACCAACAACGCCAACATCGCGTTCAAGAACACCCTGGTGGCCAACAACACCAGTGCCACGAACGTGGCCGCCCACCAGAACCTGGTGCTGGGCCAGAACACCACGGGCACGGGCAGCAACAACCTGCTGCTGAGCACGGGGGCCTACAGCACGGCCACCAACTCCCTCACCGGCACCATCACCACGCTGGGCAGTGCGCTGGGCACGCTGTCGCACAACGGCGGGGCGGTCCAGACCATCGCCCTCACGGCGGGCAGCAACGCCATATCGGCCGGCATCACCACGGGCGTGCCGACGCTGGATGCGCGCGGCTTCGGCCGCGGGGGCACCACCGACATCGGCGCCTTCGAGTTCAGCGAGAACGACACCTTTCACTTCACCGGCGTCACCTCTCCCGCCAACGGCGTCGTCGATGTGCCCGTGGCCTATGACCTGTTCATCGAGTTCGGCCATGGCGTTTCAGCCGTCGCGGCGAAGAACATCACGATCTACCGGCAGTCGGACAACGCGGTGCTGGAAACCATTGCAGCCAATGACAGCACCAAGGTCACGTTCAGCAGCGGAACCGGCGGGGCCAACAGCAAGGTCACCATCAATCCCACGGCCAACCTCGACGGTCTGACAGCCTACTACGTGCTGGTCGACAGCGGTGCCTTCCAGGATGGCTCGGGCAACGCCTTCAACGGCATTTCCAGTACCAGCGCCTGGACCTTCACCTCGGCGGTGGTTCCGCCGCCGACCGTCACGGGTGTCACCTCCATCACCCCCGATGGCGCCTACAAGGCCGCGGGCACCGTCTCCGTGCAGGTGAAGTTCAACGAAGCAGTCAACGTGACGGGTACGCCGCAGCTGACGCTGGAAACCGGTACGACCGACCAGATCGTCAACTACGTCTCTGGCGGCGGCACCGCCACCCTGACCTTTGTGTATACCGTGCAGGCCGGCGATTCCAGCCCCGATCTGGACTACCTGTCCACGGCAGCGCTCGCTTTCAATGGCGGCACCATCAAGAGCGTGGCCACAGGCCAGGATGCCATCCTCACGCTGGCGGCGCCTGGTGCGGCCAATTCGCTGGGCGCCAACAAGGGTATTGTGATCGACACCGTCGCCCCCGTCGCCCCCAGCACCCCCGACCTGGCAACCGCCAGCGACACCGGCAGTTCCAGCACCGACAACCTCACCGCCAACACCACCCCCGTCATCACCGGCACGGCCGAGGCAGGCGCCACCGTCACCCTGTACGACACCGACGGCACCACCGTGCTGGGCACGGCCACAGCCACCGGTGGCAACTGGTCCATCACCAGCAACACCCTGGCGCCCGGCGCGCACACCCTGACCGCCAAGGCCACCGATGCCGCCGGCAACACCGGCCCGGCCTCCAGCCCGCTGACCGTCACCATCGACACGGCGGCCCCTCCCGCCCCCTCGGTCGCCGTCCTGGCGGCTGGCAGCGATTCAGGCGCCTCCGCCACCGACAACATCACCAGCGTCACCACACCGGTGCTCACGGGCACGGCCGGAGAGTTCGCCAACGTCACCCTGTACGACACCGACGGCACCACCGTTCTGGGCAGCACCACCGCCGATGGCGCAGGCAACTGGACCATTACCAGCATCGCCCTGGCCGCCGGCGCCCATACGCTGACCACCAAGTCCTCGGACGCGGCGGGCAACTTCAGCACCGCATCGCTGGGCCTTGCCGTGACC
>NZ_JBKDTZ010000132.1:0-49839 GCF_046339755.1 Acidovorax sp.
GACCGGGCTGCTCGCCACCGGCCTGGCGCTGCTGACCATGCTTCTGGCCCTGACGGCGTTTGACTACTGGAGCAGCCGCCAGGCCATGCTGGCCGACAGCCGGGTGGAGGCCGCCATTGTTGCCGACAATGTCTCCACGGCCGTGATGTTCCGCGATGCGCACACGACCGAGGAGATCCTGGGCGCCCTCAAGGCCGCGCCCATGGTGCTGATGGCGGCCATCTACGATGCCCAGGGCGTGCTTTTCGCCTCGTACCAGCGCGATGGCGACCAGGTGGCGCCGAGCACGCTCCCGGGCGGCGGCAACGGGGATTTCGAGTACCAGGGCCTGTACCTTCTGGAGATGGCCAAGCCCGTGAAGTTCCGGGGCAAGAGCTCGGGCAGCATCTACCTGCGCAAGTCGATGGCCGAGGTCTACACCCACCTGGTCATCCGCTTCGGCGGCGCGCTGCTCATCGCCGGGGGGACGATGGCACTGGCCACCGCGCTGGTACTGCGCAGCCGCGCGGAGGTCGGCGAGGCGGAACGCCGCCTGCAGGTGCTGGCGCACCAGGATGCGGTGACGGGCGTGGGCAACCGGAACTTTTTCAAAGAACGGCTGGCGCATGAAATCGACCGGGCCGCCACGCTGGGCAGCAAGCTGGCGCTGGTCTACATCGACCTGGACAATTTCAAGACCCTGAACGACACCTTCGGCCATGCCGCCGGCGACGGCCTGCTGCGCCAGGTGGCGCAGCGCCTGCAATCGGTGGTGCGCGAAGGCGATGACATCTGCCGCATGGGGGGCGACGAGTTCTCCGTCATCCTGCGGCTGGACATGGACGAGGCGGCGCTCGGCAGCTACGGCGAGCGCATCGTCGCCGTGTTCGAGAAAGGATTCGTCGAGTCGGAGCAGGAGGTGATGGTGACCTGCAGCGCCGGCATCGCCACCTACCCCGGGGACGCGCCGGACCGCGACAGCCTGATCAGCAGCGCCGATACAGCCATGTACCGCGCCAAGGACCTGGGCAAGAACCGCTGCGAGCGCTTCGACCCGTCGATGAACCTGGCATCGGTGCGGCGCCAGGCCATCGAGCAGGCCCTGCGCCAGGTGCTGGAAGACGGGGACGGCCTGGCCCTGCACTACCAGCCGGTGTTCTCGGCCAAGGACCGCGCGATGATCGGGGCCGAGGCCCTGCTGCGCTGGTCGCACCCGCGGCTGGGCCCGGTTCCGCCGCTGGAGGCGGTGATGGTGGCGGAGGAATGCGGCCTGATCGTGCACCTGGGCTACTGGGTGGTGCGCACCGCCTGCCGGGACGCCGCGCGTTGGCAGGCCCAGGCCCCCGGCCCGCTGCGCGTCGCGGTCAACGTCTCGGCGCGGCAGCTCATCGACCCGCAGTTTCTGGAGCGCGTGATGGACATCCTGGGGTCGCCTCAGAAAACGGAAAATAAAGCACGCTAAGCCGGTTGCAGCGGTCGTAGCGGCCTGAACTTGCCCGCGCCGATCTTGGCGCTGCTGCGCCAGAGGTAATCGCCGGTGAGGTTGATGTGCTCCCAACCGAGCGGCGACAGGTACTGCAACAGCGCGTCATCAACGGCATGGCCGTTGCCACGCAGCGCGTGCGCAGCCCGTTCCAGATAGACCGTGTTCCACAACACGACGGCAGCCGTTACCAGATTGAGGCCGCTAGCCCGGTAGCGCTGCTGCTCGAAACTGCGGTCGCGGATTTCACCCAGGCGGTTGAAAAACACTGCCCTGGCCAGCGCATTGCGCGCCTCGCCCTTGTTCAGGCCGGCATGCACGCGGCGGCGCAGTTCCACGCTTTGCAGCCAGTCCAGGATGAACAGCGTGCGCTCGATGCGGCCCAGCTCGCGGAGCGCCACGGCCAGGCCGTTCTGGCGTGGGTAGCTGCCGAGCTTTCGGAGCATCAGGGAGGCCGTCACCGTGCCCTGCTTGATCGAGGTGGCCAGCCGCAGGATTTCGTCCCAATGGGCGCGGACGTGCTTGATGTTGAGCGTGCCGCCGATCATGGGTTTCAGCGCGTCATAGGCGGCGTCGCCCTTCGGGATGTAGAGCTTGGTGTCGCCCAGGTCGCGGATGCGCGGCGCGAAGCGGAAGCCCAGGAGGTGCATCAGGGCGAAGACGTGATCGGTGAAGCCCGCCGTGTCGGTGTAATGCTCCTCGATCCGCAAGTCGGACTCGTGGTACAGCAGGCCGTCGAGCACGTAGGTCGAATCGCGCACGCCGACGTTCACGACCTTGGTGTGAAATGGCGCGTACTGGTCAGAAATGTGGGTGTAGAACGTCCGCCCTGGGCTGCTCCCGTATTTCGGGTTGATGTGGCCGGTGCTCTCGGCCTTGCTGCCGGTGCGGAAGTTCTGGCCGTCCGACGATGAGGTGGTGCCGTCGCCCCAGTGCTCGGCGAAGGGATGGCGGAACTGTGCGTTGACCAGATCGGCCAGCGCCGCCCCGTAGGTTTCGTCGCGGATGTGCCAGGCTTGCAGCCAAGCCAGCTTGGCGTAGGTCGTGCCGGGGCAAGACTCCGCCATCTTGGTCAGGCCCAGGTTGATCGCGTCGGCGAGGATCGTGGTCAGCAACAGGTTCTTGTCTTTGGCCGGGTCGCCCGATTTCAGATGCGCGAAATGCCGAGTGAAGCCCGTCCATTCGTCCACCTCCAGCAGCAGTTCGGTGATCTTGACGTGCGGCAGGATCATTGCCGTCTGGTCGATCAGCGCTTGGGCGGTGTCGGGTACCGCCGCGTCGAGCGGCGTGATCTTCAAGCCTGACTCGGTGATGATGGCGTCCGGCAGCTCGTTGGCCGTCGCCATACGGTTGACGGTGGCAAGCTGTGTTTCCAGCAGCGTCAGCCGGTCGTTCAGGTACCGGTTGCAGTCGGTGGCCACGGCCAGCGGCAATTCGCTGGCCTGCTTGAGGCTGGCGAATTTCGCGGGCGGCACCAGGTAGTCCTCGAAGTCCTTGAACTGGCGCGACCCCTGCACCCAGATGTCGCCGGAACGCAACGCGTTCTTCACCTCCGACAGCGCGCACAGTTCGTAGTAGCGCCGGTCGATGCCGGTGTCGGTCATGACCAGCTTCTGCCAGCGCGGCTTGATGAACTCGGTCGGCGCGTCGGCGGGCACCTTGCGGGCGTTGTCGCTGTTCATGCCGCGCAGCACCTCGATGGCGTCGAGCACGTCCTTCGCGGCGGGAGCGGCCCGCAGCTTGAGCACGGCAAGGAATTCCGGCGCGTAGCGGCGCAGCGTGGCGTAGCTTTCGCCGATGCGGTGCAGGAAATCGAAGTCCTCGGGCTGCGCAAGCTTCTGCGCTTCGGTGACGCTCTCGGCGAAGGCATCCCAGGACATGACGGCCTCGATGGCGGCGAACGGATCGCGGCCCGCCTGCTTGGCCTCGATCAGCGCCTGGCCGATGCGGCCGAACAGCCGCACCTTGGCGTTGATCGCCTTGCCGGACGCCTGGAATTGCTGCTGATGCTTGTTCTTGGCGGCGTTGAACAGCTTGCCCAGGATGCGGTCGTGCAGGTCGATGATTTCGTCGGTGACGGTGGCCATGCCCTCGATGGCAAGCGCCACCAGGGTGGCATAGCGTCGCTGCGCCTCGAACTTGGCCAGGTCGGCGGGCGTCATCTGGCCACCCTCACGGGCGATCTTGAGCAGGCGGTTCTGGTGCACCGACCGCTCGATGCCAGAAGGCAGGTCGAGCGCCTGCCACGCTTTGAGGCGTTCGATGTGTTCCAGCATGTGCCGCGAATTCGGTTTGACGGGCGATTGGCGCAGCCAGGCCAGCCAGGTCGTTTTGCCGTTGTCCCGACGCTTGAGCAGATCGTCGAGGCGGCGGCGATGCGCGTCCGACAGCGGTTCGGCCAAGGCATCGTAGATGCGCCGGTTGGCGCGGGTGATTGCTTCGGCGCTCGCCCGCTCGACGGCGTTGAGGGCAGGCAGAATGACCGACTGCTGCCGCAGGTGCTCGATCAAGGTGCTGGCCAGCACGATGCCCTTGTCGGTCTGCAAGGCCATCTCGGTCAGCAACTGGACGGCCTGCCGGTAGTGGCCCATGGTAAAGGGCTGGAAGCCGAACACCGTTTGCAGTTCGACCAGGTGCTCGCGCCGGGTCTGCTCCCGCTGCCCGTATTCGTCCCAGCTTTCGACGCTGACCTTGAGCTGGTCGGCGACCAGTTTCAACAAGGGCGGAAACGGCGGCTCATCGACGCCCAGGATGACACCAGGAAAGCGCAGGTAACAGAGCTGCACGGCGAAGCCCAGCCGGTTGGCCGGGCCGCGCCGCTGCCGGATGATGGAGAGGTCGGTTTCGCTGAACGTGTAGTGACGGATCAACTCATCCTTGGTGTCCGGCAACGCCAGCAGGCTTTCGCGCTCGGCGGCGGACAGGATTGAACGACGTGGCATATTTACTGATCCGTTCTCAAGTATTGATACAGGGTTTCGCGACTGATTCCGAATTCACGAGCCAGCTTGGTCTTTTGCTCGCCAGCCTCGACACGTTGGCGCAGTTCGGCAATACGCTCAGACGACAGGGATTTCTTCCTGCCACGGTAGGCCCCGCGCTGCTTGGCGAGCGCGATGCCCTCGCGCTGCCGCTCGCGGATCAAGGCGCGTTCGAACTCGGCGAACGCGCCCATTACCGACAGCATCAGGTTCGCCATCGGCGAGTCCTCGCCGGTGAAGGTCAAATGCTCCTTAAGGAACTCGATGCGTACGCCGCGCTGGGTGAGGCCCTGCACCAGGCGGCGCAGGTCGTCGAGGTTGCGCGCCAGACGATCCATGCTGTGCACCACGACCGTGTCGCCTTCGCGCACGAAGGCGAGCAGCCGTTCCAGTTCGGGCCGCCGTGTGTCCTTGCCCGACGCCTTGTCGGTGAACACTTTATCCACCTGGATCTGTTCGAGCTGCCGTTCTGGGTTCTGGTCGAAGCTGCTGACGCGGACGTAACCGATGCGCTGACCGTGCAAGGTATCCTCCTGAGGGAAATGTGTCAGGAAGAAATCTATGACCCTTGACGGCGTATGTCAATCAATTCGGAAGGCAACTCTATTCTGACGATTTAGCGCCGGATGGTCTGACGCCAAGTTAGGGTATGCCTCAATCTGACGGTAGCGAGTCGCAGGCGTTCGGATCGGCATCGGTTTCGTTCCCTGTCTTGGCACGCGCTTCGAAGCGTTGATAACACTCCAACCCGCAGAAGTGCTCGACGTATTCCGCGCCTTCCGGGGTGAAGGCGGCATCGAGCGGGATTTCCTTGCAGCACACGCAGCAACTGGTGGTGGTCGAGTCACTTGCATTCATGGTGGCACCCCTCCATTGACTGACGAAGACGGCGAATGCCGCCGCCGGCATTGGCTTCGCGAACAGGAAGCCTTGTCCTGTGTCGCAGTCCGCTTGTCGCAATAGATCAAGACTCGCCGATGTTTCCACGCCTTCAGCCACCACATCCATGCCCAGCCCGTGCGCAAGCTGAATCACGGTGTGCACGATGGTTTGGTCGCGGCGGTCGTTGGCGAGCCCGGCGACAAACGATTGGTCGATCTTGAGCGTGCTGATTGGGCAGCACTTCAGATGTTGCAGACAGGAATACCCCGTCCCGAAGTCATCGGCGGCGAAGCGCACACCGATCTGCCGCAAGGCGTCCAGGGCGGGGAAGATCGCCGGATCACCAAACGCGACCGATTCGGTCAGCTCGATTTCGAGATACTCGGCGGGCAACTCGGCATCAGCCAGCACGCCCTTTACCCACCCGTCGAAGTCCGGTCCCACTTGGCTCGCCGAAACATTGACGGCCAGCCGGAACGGTCGCCATGCCAGCATTCGCCAGTCACGCATCTGGCGGCAGGCTTCGCCCAGCACCCAAGCGCCGATTTCAGGCATCAGGCCGGACGATTCGACCACGGGCAGGAACTGGCCCGGTGGCAATAGTCCAAGCGTCGGATGACGCCAGCGCAACAGGGCTTCCGCGCCGACAATCCCACCACTGCGCAGATCGACGACGGGCTGGTAGTGCAGTTCAAGCTGCCCGCGCTCGACCGCTTGGGCCAGTTCCGGCGTCGTCCATCCATCCGGCCGGAAAGCGCTCATTCTCTTTCCCTGAATGCCCGCAACGCCCGCGACAGGGACAGAAGGAACAGGCCGGTCAAACCGAGCGCCGCGATGACCCAATGCTCGCCGAGGAAAGCACCGGCGGTTGTGCCGGCCAGCACGACAGCGAGGATGGGCAGGTGGCAGGGGCAAGTCAGCACAGCCAGTCCGCCCCACAGGTAGCCGGTGATCGGTTTGTGCGTCTCGGACGGCAAGCGCTCGGGGTTGTTCATGGCAGACTCTCCGCGTGCTGTGCCGGCTCGGTCGGCAGGGTGGCCAACTGCACTTCCAGATCGGCCAACGCTTCGCGCCGACGCTCGACGAACTGACGCAGCAGGGCAAGCTGCGCGGCCGCTTCGTCGCCGTCCGCCGCATCCAGCGCCCGGCACAGCCGCGCCAGCGCGTCGAGGCCGATGCCCGCCTCGAAGGCCGCCCGCACGAAGCACAGCCGTTGCAAGGCGGCGTCATCGAACAAGCCGTAGCCGCCTGGTGTGCACGCCACCGGGCGCAGCAATCCGCGCAGCAGGTAGTCGCGCACGATATGCACGCTCACCCCGGCATCAAGAGCCAGCCGGGACACCGTGTAGGCGTTCATTGAACACCTCCTTTTTCTCACCCGGCGCAGCAGGAAAGCTGCTTCACATCCTTGTTGAAGGTCTGCGCCGCGAGCTTCAACCCCTCGACCATCGTCAGGTAGGGGAACAACTGGTCGGCCAGTTCCTGCACCGTCATGCGGTTGCGAATGGCCAGAGCCGCCGTCTGGATCAGTTCACCCGCTTCCGGCGCGACCGCCTGTACGCCGATCAGCCGATGGCTGCCTTCCTCGATAACCAACTTGATGAAGCCGCGTGTGTCGAAGTTGGCGAGCGCACGCGGCACGTTGTCCAAGGTCAAGGTGCGGCTGTCGGTCTCGATCCCGTCGTGGTGGGCTTCCGCCTCGCTGTAGCCCACGGTCGCCACTTGCGGATCGGTGAACACCACGGCCGGCATTGCGGTCAGGTCGAGCGCCGCATCGCCGCCGGTCATGTTGATCGCGGCACGGGTGCCGGCCGCTGCCGCCACATAGACGAACTGCGGCTGGTCGGTGCAGTCGCCGGCCGCGTAGATGTTCGGGTTGCTCGTGCGCATGCCTTGGTCGATGACGATGGCACCTTGCGCATTGACAGTGACCCCCGCTGCGTCCAGCGCGAGGCTGCGCGTGTTCGGTGTCCGACCGGTGGCAACCAGCAGTTTGTCGGCGCGCAATTCACCGTGCGTGGTGGTCAGCACGAATTCACCGTCCATATGGGCGACCTGGCTGGCTTGCGTGTGCTCCAGCACCTCGATGCCCTCGGCACGGAAAGCGGCTGTCACCGCCTCGCCGATGGCCGGGTCTTCACGGAAGAACAAGGTATTGCGCGCCAGGACCGTGACCTTGCTGCCCAGCCGGGCAAAGGCTTGCGCCAGCTCCAGCGCCACCACCGACGAGCCGATTACGGCAAGGCGTTCGGGAATGGTGTCGCTCGCCAGGGCCTCGGTGGAAGTCCAGTAGGGTGACTCTTTCAAGCCCGGAATCGGCGGGACCGCCGGGCTGGCACCCGTGGCGACCAGGCAGCGGTCGAACATCACGACGCGCTCACCACCCTCGTTCAAACGGACGACAACGCTCTGGTCGTCCTTGAAACGAGCTTCACCATGCAGAACGGTGATGGCTGAATTGCTGTCCAGGATGCCTTCGTACTTGGCGTGCCGCAGTTCGTCGACGCGGTCCTGCTGCTGGGCCAGCATCTTACTGCGGTCAATCGTAGGCACAGTTGCCGCAATACCGCCATCGAACGGGCTTTCCCGGCGCAGATGGGCGATGTGGGCGGCGCGGATCATGATCTTGGACGGCACACAGCCGACATTGACGCAGGTGCCGCCGATGGTGCCGCGCTCGATCAGCGTGACCTGCGCGCCTTGCTCGACGGCCTTCAGCGCCGCCGCCATCGCGGCTCCACCGCTGCCAATGACCGCTACCTGCACCGGGGGCTCGTTGCCACTGTGCTTTTCGGCGGCGGCCATCCATCCCCGCACCTTGTCGAGCAGTCCGACGCGGTTGTCCGCCAGTGGCGCATCGGCTAGCGTTGCCTTGTAGCCCAGTCCGGCCACGGCGGCAGTCAGCGCGTCCGGCGATGTGCCCGGCACGATGGCGAGTTGCGCTGTGCCCTTCGGATAGGACACCAGCGCCGACTGCACGCCTGGCACTTTTTCCAGCGCTTCCTTGACGTGCGCCGCGCACGAGTCGCAAGTCATGCCGGTGATTTTTAGATGGGTCATGCAACAGATCCTTTATCGTTTGTGGCGCCAGACAATGACGTCCGTTGTGCTGCGGTGCCGTTTTCAGTGACTCACTGCTTGACGCTGGACGGATAGCCCGCGTCTGCGGTTGCCTTGGTCAGCTTCTGCACGCTGGTCTTGGCATCGTCGAAGGTGACGACCGCTTGGCGTGTCTCGAAAGTCACGTCAACTTTGCTGACGCCTTCGACCTTGGAAATCGCCTTCTTGACAGTGATCGGGCAGGCGGAGCAGGTCATGCCCGGTACGGACAGCGTGACGGTCTGGGTGGCGGCCCAGACGGGGGCAACAACGGCGGCGAGGGCGAGGGAGGCAAACAGTTTCTTCATGGTGAACTCCGATCAGTAGAAAAATGGCATGACGTAGGGAAATCCGAGCGCGACCAGAACCAGCGCGGCCACGATCCAGAAAATGAGCTTGTAAGTAGCTCGCACTTGGGGAATCGCGCAGACCTCACCCGGTTTGCAGGCCGCTGCCTGCCGGTAGATGCGCCGCCAGGCGAAGAACAACGCCACCAGCGCCACGCCAATAAAGATGGGGCGATAGGGTTCCAACACCGCCAAGTTGCCGATCCAAGCGCCGCTGAACCCCAAGGCGATCAGAACCAACGGCCCGAGGCAGCAAGCCGAGGCGATGATGGCGGCAAGCCCTCCAGTGAAGAGCGCGCCGCGCCCGGTTTTTGGTTCAGACATGCGCTTGTCCTTTCGAATTGAAATTGGATAGCGTAACCTTACTTCCGTACTCATGTACGGAGTCAAGCGATATGGAAAACAATTTGGAGAACCTGACCATTGGCGTTTTCGCCAAGGCGGCCGGGGTCAATGTGGAGACCATCCGTTTCTATCAGCGCAAGGGCTTGTTGCTGGAGCCTGACAAGCCCTATGGCAGCATCCGCCGCTATGGCGAGGCGGATGTAACGCGGGTGCGCTTCGTGAAATCAGCCCAGCGGCTGGGCTTCAGCCTGGATGAGATCGCCGAGCTGCTGCGGCTGGAGGATGGCACCCATTGCGAGGAAGCCAGCAGTCTGGCCGAGCACAAGCTCAAGGACGTGCGCGAGAAAATGGCTGACCTGGCGCGCATGGAGGCCGTGCTGTCTGAGTTGGTGTGCGCCTGCCATGCGCGAAGGGGGAACGTTTCCTGCCCGCTGATCGCGTCACTACAGGGTTGAGCACGCTTGGCAGGTTAGGATATGCCTTAGCGTGCTTTATTTTCCGTTTTCTGCGACGACCCCATCCTGCGCGAGGAAGGCCTGCCGGCCCACCTGCTGGAAATCGAGCTGACCGAGACCGTGCTCATGGAGAACATGGATGCCTGCGCCAGCACCCTGCACCGCCTGAGCCAGTTGGGCGTGCACCTGGCCATCGACGACTTCGGCACCGGCTACTCGTCGCTGGCCTACCTGCGGCGCCTGCCCATGAAGCGCCTGAAGATCGACCGCAGCTTCATCCGCGACCTGCCCGGGCAGGAGCACAGCCGCATGATCGTCAACGCCATCATCGCCCTCTCCCACGGCCTGGGCCTGGCCGTCACGGCCGAAGGCGTGGAAACGCGCGAGCAGGCCGACTACCTGGTGGACGCCGGCTGCGACGTGCTGCAGGGCTTTGCGTTTGCGCGGCCCATGCCGGTGGAGCAGTTCGAGGCGATGCAGGCGGCGCGGTAGCCGCGGATTCGCGGCCCCCGCACCCCCGCATCAGCCCGGCATGCGCACGATCACCTTGCCCCGCGCGTGCCCGCCGGCCAGATGCACCAGGGCTGCGCGGGCCTCTTCGAGCGGGTGGATGCTGTCCAGCACCACCTGCAGTTGCCCGGATGCGAGGCGCGCGAGGATGGCGTCCAGCACCGGCGCATCGTGCTGGAAGAAGGCGAAGGCCGCGCGCACCCCATCCTGCCCTTGTATGGCATGGTCCACCACCGACACCAGCAGGCCAGCGGGTCGGATCAGCGGCCAGGACCGCTCGGTCGCGCCACCGCCCACGGTGTCGATCACGAGGTCCAGATCCCGGGCCCTCGCCTCGAGCTCGCCCGTGCGGTAGTCGACCACCTCGTGCGCACCGAGCGCCTTGACCAGGCCATGGTTGCCCGCCGATGCGGTGGCCACCACGTGCGCCCCGGCCTGGCGCGCCAATTGCACGGCAAAGCCCCCGACCCCGCCTGCGGCGGCGTGGATCAGCACGCGCAGCCCGGCCTGGAGCCGGCCCACGCCAAACAAGGCCAGCCAGGCGGTGCCCGCAGCCGTGGGCAGCGCAGCTGCCTGCTCGAAGGCAATGCCGTCGGGCAATGGGCTCAGCGCCAGCTCCGACACCAGCGCGGCCTGCGCCAGTGCACCGCCCGCCGTGGGCTCCAAGCGCCCCACGACCCGGTCACCCGGGCGAAAGCGCGTTGCCTGCGGCCCCGCGGCCTGCACCACGCCCGCGAAGTCGGTGGCCAGGGTATACGGCAGTTTCACCGGAAACACCGTCTGCATGTGGCCGGCGAGCATCTTGAGGTCCAGCGGATTGATGCCGGCGGCCTCAATGTGCACTGCCACCTGCGCTGCCGCGGGGGCCGGCAACGGGGCCACATCGTCCAATACGGCCCGATCCGGCGTGCCGAATCCGTGGATACGCAGCGCTTTCATGCAGCCTCCTTGTCTGCGGCCGGTGGAAAGCTGCCCATCTGCCGGAAGGCACCGAACCAGTCTTCCAGGTGCCAGGTGCGCTGGATGCGGTCGCCACGCAGTTCGTGGAACTCATGGATGGGAATGCTCAGGTGCCGGCCCGTGGCGGCAATGCCGAACAGCGGCCCCTGGTGGGTACCGGAGATCTCGGCACGCACGGCCAGCCGGCCCGGTGCCTGGATCACGTCGTGGAGGGTGATGTGCACGTCCGGCATGGCTTCGATGAAGCTGCGGATGATGGGCTTGAGCCCGTTGGGTCCTGGGCCCTGGCCGGGCGCGAGGGGAATGTCGTCCCAGTCGGGGGTGACGGCCTGGTCGATCAAGTCGGGGTTCTTGTCGCTGAAAGCGCGGTACAGCGCTTCTACGGCCTGGCGCTCGCGGCGCAGTTGCAGGGATGGGGTCGAAGCGGTCATCGGTAAGTCCTCTAGAGGTGTTGGGAAAGCGATGACCTGATTCTGAAAATTTACCTAAAATCTGTCCAACAAATGATAAATATGAATTGATATTTGATTTATGAATTTTCATGGCATCGACCTGAACCTCCTGGCCGCCTTTGATGCATTGATGGACGAGCGCAATGTCACCCGCGCCGCTGTGCGCGTGGGGGTGAGCCAGCCGGCCATGAGTGCAGCGCTGTCACGCCTGCGCACGCTGTTTGCCGACCCGTTGTTCTTGCGCAGTGCCGAGGGTTTGCTGCCCACGCAGCGTGCACGGGATCTGGCCGAGCCGATTGCGCAGGCGCTGCGTCAGATCGAGGCCGCTGTCGTGCCCCGGCCGCAGTTCGATGCGGCGCGCGCGTCGTTCACCTTCAACCTGGGCCTGTACGACTACCCGGCCATGGTGCTGCTGCCGGCGCTGGCCGAGTCGCTCAGGGCGCAGGCGCAGGGTGTGTCATTGAACGTGCACGCCTTCAGCGCCCGCGACAGCGCGGTGGACCTGCTCGACGCGGGCACCATCGACGCGGCCGTGGGTGTGCCGCCGACCCAGGCCGATGGCCGCATCTTCACCCGCCCGGTCCTGCAGGACGAGTTCGTCACCATCGTGCGGCGGGACCATCCCCAGGTCCGCCAGGGCCTGGATCTGAATGCCTACCTTGCGCTTTCGCATGTGCTGGTCTCGCCCGAAGGCGACCGCCATGGCCTGGTGGACCAGGCACTGGCGCAGTTGGGCAAGCGCCGCCACCTTGCGGTGACCCTGCCCCAGCTGTTCGCAGCCCCTGCGCTGGTGGCCCGCACCGACATGGCGGCCACGTTGCTGCGGCGCGTGGCACTGCATGCGGCCGAGCACCGCCAACTGGCGGTGTTTGCCCCGCCTCTGGCGTTGCCCGCCATCGGCTTCCATCTGATCTGGCACAGGCGCAACGAATTGCATGCGGCGCAGCAGTGGCTGCGCGGCATGATCACGGGCCTGGCGAACGGCTTGCAACCCGGCGATGTACCGGATGCGCCGGGTCAGCCAATCGCCGGATAGCTCCCCGTACCCTCGGGCCAGGCCGTCAGCACCTCGAAGCCATCGGCCGTCACGGCCACCATGTGCTCCCACTGGGCCGAGAGCGAATGGTCGCGCGTCACCACGGTCCAGCCATCGGGCAGCTCGCGCGTCTCGCGCCGGCCGACGTTGACCATGGGCTCGATGGTGAAGACCATGCCCTCTTCCAGCACGATGCCCTGGCCGGGCTGGCCGTAGTGCAGCACCTGCAGGTCCTCGTGGTAGATCTGCCCGATGCCGTGGCCGCAGTAGTCGCGCACGATGCTGAAGCGCTCGCGCTCGGCCACCGCCTGGATGGCGTGGCCCACATCGCCCAGCGTGGCTCCCGGGCGCACCTGGCGGATGCCGGCGCACATGGCCTCGTAGGTGGTCTCCACCAGCCGGCGGGCCAGGCGGCTGGGCTCGCCCACGTAGTACATGCGGCTGGTGTCACCGAACCAGCCATCCTTGATGACGGCCACATCGATGTTGATGATGTCGCCCTTATTGAGCACCTTGTCGGCCGCGGGCACGCCGTGGCAGACGACATGGTTGACGGAGGTGCAGACGGTCTTGGTGAAGCCCTGGTAGCCGATGTTGGCCGGGGTCGCCTGCAGTTCGTTGACGATGAACTCGCGGCATCGGTCGTCCAGCGCCTCGGTGGAGACGCCGGGCTGCACGTACGGGCCGATCATCTGCAGCACCCGTGCCGCCAGTTGGGCGGCAATGCGGGACTGGGCGATTTCGGCCGGCGTCTTGATGATGACCTGGGGGTGCCGGGCTCCCATCACTGCACCCGCCTGACCTGAAGGCTGGGCTTGCTGTCGCCAGCGCCACTGCCGCCACCGGCGGATGGCAGCGCCTGTGCGAGCGCAGCCAGATCGAACCCGCCCGCCTGCTCGGCGCGGATCAGCAGCTGGCAGATCTGGCTGTGGCTGAGCTCGGGGTGCAGCTCGGCGAGCATGCCCACGCGCATCCAGTGCTCGGCCTGGGAGTTGATGGAACGAGACAGCGCATTGCTGGCAATGCGCAGGTTCTCGTGCATTTGGTCGGAAATTTTGACGATGCCCATGGTGTGAATTATACGAAACATATACGTTTCGTGTAAACCATGGTCTGCTGGCCGACCGTGCGGCCGGCCCGGGTGTCAGAAAGCGACCTTTACGCCCAAAGTGATGTTGCGCCCCATCAGCGGCGCCGCGTTCTTGATGAACGAGGTGTGGGCGTACGCCAGGCGATCCGTCAGGTTGTTGGCCTTGAGGTAGACCTGCCAGGGCGTCTCGCCGTTGTACTTGCCGCTGTAGCTCACGCCCAGGTTGAGCATGCCGTAGCCGGGCGTGGCCGATTCGAACTCGGCCACGCGGTTCTGGCGTGCCACCTGTACCCATTCGACCTGGCCTTCCCAGGCATTCCAGTTCGCATCCATGCGCACACCGGCGCGTGTGGCGGGAATGCGCGGCAGCAGGCCGCCGCCGGCCAGGCGGGCACGCACCGTGTCGCCGAACAGGGTGACACCCAGGTTGTGCGTGAGGCGCTGGCGCACCTGGCCTTCGATGCCGGTGAAGGTGGCATCGGCCTGGGCGTACTGCAGGAGGTGCAGGCCGTCGACTTCGTCGAGCGTGCGGCCGTAGATGTAGTTGTTCACCCGGTTGCGGAACACGCTGGCGCTGAAGGTGGTGTCGCCGCTGGTCTTGCGCAGGCTCAGGTCGATGTTCTGCGAGGTCTCCGAGCGCAGGTCGGCGTTGCCGCGCTCGTACGTGCTGGTGGCCATGTGCAGGCCGTTGGCAAACAGCTCTTCAGCCGAGGGCGCGCGGCTGGCACGCGTGAGCGAGGCGCCCAGCGAATAGCCCGGCGTGAACTGCCACACCGCACCCAGCGATGCCGAAGTGCCGTTGTGGCTGCGCTCGATGCCCGAGTCCTGCGCCTCGGCGGTCTGGCGGTCGTGGCGTAGCGCGCCTTCGAAGCGCCAGTCGCCCATGCGGTATTCCTCGAGCACGAACAGGCCGGTCTTGCCCGTCTCGGTGGGCTGCACATAGGCCTCCTCACCTTCGGCGCTGAACTTGCGCTGCGAGGTCTGCAGGCCGAACACACCCTTGAAACCGGCGATGGGTTCGTGCTGCAGCTCCACGCGCGTGTCGTAGGCCTTGTTCTTGAAGGTGGTGCTGATGGCGCCGTCTTCCACCTCGTCGTGCTTGTAGTCGGTGACGCCGGCGCGCAGGCGCAGGGCCGAAAAGCCGGTGAAGGGGTTGCGCAGCTCGCCGCGCACGTCGAAGCGCTCGCTGCGAAGGTCCACCACCGGCACGGCCGCGGCGCCGTGCTCGTCATGGTCGTGGTCGTGCCCGTCGTCGTCGCCGTGGGCACCGCAGTGCAGGTGGTTGCCGTGGGTGTGGCAGCCCTCGAAGCTGTGGTTGTGGCCCGGCAGGCCGTAGCGCGCCGTCTGGCGCGTGTAGGCGGCGCCCAGGTAGCCGCGGTCGCCCACCCAGGACAGGCCCACGCTGCCCGTGTCGGTGCGGTTGAAGCTGCCCAGCACCTTGCGCGCCGGCTCGCCATTGGGGGCCCAGCCCTTGCCCACGCGGTAGTCGCTGGCATCGCGCGACACACCTTCCACGTGCACGGCCAGGTTGCCGGCCCCGCCGGTCAGCGAGAAGGCCCCTGCCCCCTCCCGCGCACCGCTGTTGGCGCGCCGCTCGGCACTGCCTTCGTAGCCCTTTTCCGGGACGGCAGTGGGAATCTTGCCGTCGAGCACATTGACCACGCCACCCACGGCACCGTTGCCATGCACCAGGGCCGAGGGGCCGCGCAGCACCTCGATCTGCGTGGCCAGCAGGGGCTCGGACACCACGGCATGGTCGGGGCTGATGGTGGAGGCATCGTGCAGCTCGGCACCGTCGGACAGCACCTTGACGCGCGGGCCGTCCATGCCGCGGATGATGGGGCGGCTGGCGCCCGCGCCGAAGTGGCTGCTGGTGATGCCGGGCTCGCTGTTCAGCGTCTCGCCCAGCGTGGCCTCGCGGCGGCGCACGAGCTCGTCGCCTTCGAGCACGCTCACGGGCGTGGTCATTTCATTGACACCCAGTTGCAGGCCGCTGGTGGACACCGTGACGGACGGCAGGCTGGGGGCATTGGCCGCCGTGTCGGGCGCAGCCGGCGCCGCCGTCTGGGCCAGGCTGCTGCCGGCAGACAGGGCCAGCATGGCAGCCAGGGCGATGGGATGCAGCGCGGGGCGGCGGGAAGAGGAGTGGAGCGAAAGTGTCGTCATGGTGTTCAGTGCAAAAGCGTGCGCGCAGCGAGGCAGCGGCCGGTCACGGGCGCACGCCTTCATGCCGCGGGGCATGAATCAAAGGAAAGAAAGAAAACGGGTATGCAGTCAGCCGCCTGGCGCGCAGGCGTCTACCGCAATGGATTCAAGGAACAGAGGCTGCAGCAGCGTGCGCGACAAGGCCCTGCCCTGCCGGCCAGGTGGCCCATGCGGGGAGAGAAAGGGCTGTCAGGCGCGCGGCGCAGGCGGCGGGGCGCGCGCCTGGAACAGCGCCGCATGGCGCGCCTGCACGCCGTGGGCATGCGCGGCCACCGGCGCAGGGGCCGGCGAAGGGGGCAGCAGCAGCAGTGCGGCGCTGTGCAGGGCGTCGCCCAGCGCGAGCTGGTCGAGCAAAAGGCAATCGACCAGGCTGTGGCTGGACAGGAAGCCGCCGGCATCGCGCGCCACCCCATGGGCGGCTGCGTGCTCTGCCGTCACCTGCGCAACCAGCGCGCCATGGCCCGCATGGATCTGGGCCAGCGGCTGGGCATGGGCAATCTGGTGCAGGCGGCCGGCCGTGGGCACCCAGGCCAGCGCCAGCACCAGCCAGACCAGGGCCAGCCGGGCCGCCCACGCACGCGCACCCGCCTCAGGGGCTGGGTGCCCCATGCGGGTGGAGACGGCCTGCAAGGCCATCGGCGGGGTGCGCGAGCGGTTCACGGGAAGGATGGTGGGCTTACTTCACCGGCACCGCTTCGACCACACGGTAGTACAGGCCGTAGGGATCGTTGTTCAGCACGGTGAAGCGGCCCTCGACCACCACGGGTTCGAGCGAGTAGCGCACGGGCGTCTTGGCCTTGACCTCGACCATGCTTTCGGGACCGCCTGGAATGCAGAACGAGCAGGTCAGCGGCACGGAGGTGAGCAAAAAGTGCGTCTGCGTGGCCTTGGCGTCGAGCGGCATCATGAAGCCCTGGATGCGCTGCACCGTCTTGTCCATGCCCTGCTGCTGGGCGTTGAACACGGGCAGGATGCCATCCTTGGTGGTCTTCTTGGTCAGATCGCTGAGCACCGACCATGGCACCACGTCATTGCGCTGCGGCAGCGGGGCAATCGGGCTGTTGGGGCTGTGGTAGCCTGCACCCGAGCCCGTGGGCGCCGTGCCCGGCATGGGCGAGCTGAGCACCGGCGCGTTGAAGGGCGCGCCGGCCGTGGCCGCAGGCTTGCTTTCGGCACGGGCACCCACCACCCCGACCAGGGCGCTGGCCAGTATCAACACGGACAGGAAACGGGGCGATGGAGGATGGTGGTGCATCGAAAGTCCTTGGTAACAGGGCTGGCGTTATTTTCTTACAGTTGAAGCCCTTGAGGCGCCAAGCCCTTGAAACTGGCGCGGCACAGGCCGGCGCCCCCGCGCAAGGGCCGCCCCGCCGCGCTGGGGGTGTCCCCCTCGGGGGGAAGGCGCGAAGCGACTCAGGGGGGATCAATGTACGTGGCGCATGCCACAGAACTTGCCGATGGCCAGACCCTTGCAGGCCACCTGGAGTTCCTTCTGGCACTGGTCATGGCTCTTGCCCGCTTCCAGGCACTTGGCGGCGGCCTCGTGTGCTGCGGCCATGGCGCGGTGGCGCTGGATGTCGGCCTTGGTTTCCTGGTCGGAGTGCGCGCCTTGGGCGTGGGCAAAGGCGCCTGCCAGCAGCAAGGGGGCAATGGCCAGTGCGGTGAGCAGCTTTTTCATGGTGAACCTTTCAAGGACAGTTGGTAATCGGATCAGGGCTGGCTGAGTAGGTCGGCCACTTCCGTGCGGTAGGCCTGCATCGCGGGCAGCAGTGCTGCAAACGCGGCCACGGCGCCAGCGATCAGCGGCACCCCGGCCTCGGCCGGCAGCCAGACCAGGCCGGTCACGGGCAGCAGCCCCTGCGCCTGCAGCACCCAGCCCAGCACCTGGGCCAGGCCGTGGCCCAACAGCAGGCCCAGCACGGAGGCCATGGCGGCCAGCCACAGGGCTTCGCACAGCACCAGGCCGGCCACGCGGCCCGGCGGTGCGCCCAGCATGCGCAGCATGGCCAGATCGGTGCGGCGCTCGCGCACGGCATTCCACAGGGCGATGAAAACGCTGAGCGCTGCCACGCCCAGCAGCACGCCGCCAAAGGCGCGCAGCACGTCGGCCCCCACGCCCAGCAGGCGCAGCAGGCGCGTGACCTCGATGGCCGGGGCCGCCGCCTGCATGGAGGTGTCGGCATTGATCTGGCGCGGCAGCGTGATGGCGGCCATGGGCGTGCGGTAGCGCAGCAGGGCCACGGTCACCTCGCGCTCTTCCTTGAGCACCTCCAGGTCCTCGGGCTCGGATGCCGTGGCGGTTTCGTGCACCATCCAGACCGATTCGGTGGACGTGAGGATCAGCCGGTCGAGCACACAGCCGCAGGGCGCCAGCACGCCGGCCACGCGGTAGGGGTGTTCGCCATGCGCATGCCCTCCCCCGCCCAGGCCATGGCTGCCAATGAAGGTGCCGCCCACGAGCGCAGCGCCTGCATGCCCCTCGCGGGCGATGCCGCGCGCCACGGTGGCGCCCAGCACGGCATCCATGGGTTGCGCCCAGGGCTGTCCATGGGCCAGGCTGGCGCCGTAGAGCGCCAGGTAGTCGGGCGTGGTGCCCACGATGCGGAAACCCTGGTAGCTGTCGCCCAGGCTCAGCGGAATCACCTGGGCCACCAGCGGGTTCTTCTGCAGCGCCTGCACTTCCTGCAGCGGGATATTGCCCGTGGGCACGTCGATATGGAACACCCCCGCCAGGATCAGTTGCAGCGGGCTGCCCTTGGCACCCACCACGAGGTCGATGCCATCGAGGTCGCGCTCGAAGGCGCGGTCGAGCTGCGTGGCGACCAGCAGCACCAGCGTGATCGCCGCCAGGCCGAGCGTGAGCACCAGCAGGTTGAGCGCAGCGGCCAAGGGGCGCGCCCACAGGTAGCGCCATGACAGGGAGAACAGCTTGGCCATGGAATTAAGGGGCGGTGCGCATCACATTGAGGTCAAGTTGCTGCAGGCCTTGCACCGAAACCAGGGCCTGCACCACGCGCTGGTCGTGCGTGGCAATCACCAGGCTGGCATCGCAGGCGGCAGCGCTGGCCTGCAGCAGGGCCAGGGCGTCGGCGGCCGCCTCATCATCCAGGCTGGCAGTGGGCTCGTCGGCCAGCAGGATCTGGGGCTGCAGCAGCACCGCGCGCGCCAGCGCCACGCGCTGCGCCTGCCCGCCCGAGAGCTGGTGCGGCCGGCGCGCCGCCAGTTCGGCCACGCCCACCTGGGCCAGGGCCCGGGTGATGGCCGCATCGTCACGCGGCAGCCCGGCCGCAAAGTACACCAGGGCCAAATTGTCGGCCACGGTGAGCGCGCTGCTCAGGTGCAGCTTTTGCGGCAGAAAGCCGACACTGCGCGCACGCCAGGCGTCGATCTCGGCGCCGCGCTGCGTGCCCAGCTGGGTGCTGGCCACGAACAGGTCGCCGCCCGCGGGCGAACGCAACCCCGCCATGAGCGCCAGCCAGGTCGACTTGCCCGTGCCCGAGCGCCCGCGCAGCAGCAAGGTGCCGCCCTGGCGCAGGTCCACATCGGGAAAGCGCAGCGGCTCGCTGCCCTCGGTATAGCGGTAGGAGAGGCCTCTGGTACGGATCATGCGGCCGCGCCCCCGGCCGGGTGCGCACAGCCCGCGCAGCGGCCGCGCACGGCCACGTCCACCGCCAGGCTTTCGTGGCCCGCCGTGGCCAGCGCGGCCAGCACCTGCTTCAAGGCCGACTGCACGCGCGCCGAGCCCTGCGCCAAACGGAACTGGCGGTGGCAGTCGCCGCACTCAAAGCGCGGCACGGCGGAATCCTCATCCCGCGAGGCCAGCGCGAACCGGGTCACGCGGGCTGCATCGACCTGCTTGTTGAGCAGGCCGGCCGCGGCAAAGCGGTCCAGCATGCGGTAGACGGTGACCTTGTTGACGGGCGCGCCTGCCGCAGCCAGCGCGGACTCCACCTCGGATTCGGACAGCGCCGCATCGGGGCGCGCCTCGTACAGCGCAGCCAGGGCGCGCGTGGCCTTGGTAGCGCGCATGCCGGGCGGCAAGGTCCAGGCGCCCTGGCGGTCGATGGTCGATGGAGTGGATCGGGCGGTAGGCATGGGTAGGGCCGGTGCGAACAGAGATGCCGGTAACGCAATTGGCTTGCATTATGCATGCACCACGGCGGCCCCTCGGCCATTTCCCGAGGGGGCCAGCGGGCAATGCTGGCCACCGTGCCCGCCCTCTCACTCAGGACCAGAGGCGATAAAACCAGTAGCTCTCATCCCCGTCGACACGCTGCACCAGTTCGCGCGGGCTGAGGCCGGTGACGCGCTGCGTCTCGCGGCAGAGGTGGGCCTGGTCGGCATAGCCGGCGTCGGCCGCCACGTCCTGCCAGCGGGGCTGCGCGCCACTGTGCTCGCTGGCCACGCGCGCTTGCAGCAGCGTGGATTCCGCGCGCGACAGCCAGGCCAGGCGGCGCATGGGCTGGCCGGCCCAGGTGCGGGCATGCCGCTCCAGATTGCGCAGGCTGGAACCCAGGCCGGCGGCCATGGCATGGGCCTGCAGGGCACCCCGCCAGCGGCCCGCGGGGTTGTCGCTGCCGGCCAAGCCCGCCGCATGCGGCCGCCACCAGCCGGTCACCGCGCTCTCGACCAGGGACATGCGCTCGGCATCGCTTTCGGCCTGCCGCACCTGGGTGCAAAGCGCCGCCCAGTGGGATGGCAGCACATCTTCGGCCGGCAGCACTCCATCCACCAGTGCCCCCACATCCAGGCCTGTGATCTGGTGGAAGGCATGCGGTTGGAACACCACGCCAAAGCTGCGCCCCGGCCCGGGGTTGCGGGTGACCAGCGGCCGGGATTGGGGGCCGAGCAGCAGCGTCGAGGCCAGAGGCTGGGGCGCCCCGCCCGCAGGATCCACCCGCTCCGAGCCACCCTGCAGGAGCCAGGCGACACCGCAATAGACGGAGGCAGGGTAACGGTTCAATTGCCCGCCCAAAGGTGCCGGCCGGCCTGTCGTGTCCTTGAGGATGTAGGCACGGATGCAGCCCGCCAGCGCAGGCGGCGGCAGCGCGATGGTGGCAAACGGAAGCGTGAGCTGCAGACGCATGGCCCTCGCATGGTAGTGGCTTTTACAGGCCGGGCACAGGGGCTGCCGTTTGGCGAAAACCTTCAAGACAGCGGGCACATTGGCGCCCAGAATCGCGCCACCATGAGCCACAACCCTCCTCCGATCGCGCCCGCGCTGCAACCCCTTCTGGCTTCAGCCCGGCCCAGCCGCACGGCGCTGCTGTGCGGCATCGCCCGTGCCCGGCACCAGTTGCTCGATGGCGGCGAAGTCTTTTCCGACCCGCTGGCCCTCGACATCCTGGGCCCCGAACTGGCATCGCAGGTGCACCAATGGGCCCACGACCACGGGCCAGAGGGCCGCCTCAGCGACCGGGGCAGTTTCTCCGAGGCCATGCGCGGCGCCCTGGCCGCCCGCAGCCGCATCGCGGAAGACACCTTGCGCGCAGCCGTGGCCGATGGTGCCATCCAGTATGTGGTGTTGGGCGCCGGCCTGGACACCTTTGCCCTGCGCCGCAGCCAGTGGCCGCAAGGGCTAGCGCGGGTGTTCGAGGTCGATCACCCGGCCACCCAGGCGTGGAAGCAGCAGTTGGCCGGCGCGGCCGGGCTGGGCATGCCTGCGGGCGCCAGCCATGTGCCGGTGGACTTCGAACGGCAGGACTTCATGGAGCAGCTGCTGGCCTGCGGCCTCGACCCGCGCGAGCGCACGGTGTTCGCCTGGCTGGGCGTCAGCATGTACCTGGCGTCTGCGGCGGTGCGTGCCACCTTCGCGCGCATCGGGGCACGCATGGCGCCGGGCAGCGTGCTGGTCTTTGACTATGTGCGGCGCCCGGCCTCCTGGGAGCTGGGGCGCCGGCTGGCCCTGGGCCTGATGGCGCGCCGCTTTCGCCGCATGGGCGAGCCCTGGCACTGCTTTCTGGCCGATGCCGAGCTGCAGGCCCTGCTCGCGGAGTGCGGCTTTGCGCCGGCCGACGTCATCAGCGCACAGGACATCATGCGCACCCTGCTCGCGGCCCGCCCCGCCTCACGGCTGCAAAAGGCCATGGGCGGATTGCTGGGCGGGGTGGTGCGCGCCCGGGTCGCTGCCCGGTCCGGGACCGTCAGTCCTCCTTGAGGTACTTGCGGAAGGTCTTGCGGAATTTCTCCACCTTGGGGCCCACCACGAAGGCGCAATAGCCCTGCCCCGGGTGCTTGGCAAAGTAATCCTGGTGGTAGTCCTCGGCCGTGCTGTAGTTGGCCAGGGGCTTCACCTCGGTGGTGATGGGCGCGCCGAACAGCTTGTCCTGCCCCATCTGGCGCACCATGGCCTGGGCCAGCTCGCCATGGGCCGGGTCCTCGTAGTAGATGCCGCTGCGGTACTGCGTGCCCACGTCGTTGCCCTGGCGGTTGAGCGTGGTCGGGTCGTGCGTGTGGAAGAAGATCTCCAGGATCTCTTCGAGGCTGATCTCGTCGGCATCGAAGGTCAGGCGCACCACCTCGGCATGGCCGGTGTCACCCCCGCAGATCTGTTCGTAGGTCGGCTGCACGGTATGGCCGTTGGTGTAGCCGCTTTCCACGTCGGTGATGCCGCGCACGCGGTCGAAAACCGCCTCGGTGCACCAGAAGCAGCCGCCGCCCAGGGTGATGGTTTGCAGTTTCTCTGCCATGAAGGTCTCCATGCGATGAAAGTTTCCATGGCATGGTACGCGGCCTCGGGTGCCGCAGTGCGGGCGGGGCTATTGCCGCAAGCCTTGAGTACAGCCCCGAGATCCGTCCCATAACGCACCGCTGCCGGCTAGGACGCGCGGCAACCGTCTCAGAGATCAGTAACCCCGTGGACGAATCGTCACCTTTCCTGATCTCTGCAGTTCGCGCCAAAACTCCAGGTGCTCTGCAGGTGAGTCGGCATCAGTGTAGTAAGGAGCCGGCCAATTCTCTTCCGAGTCGTCATAGTCTGCATCGTAGCTTTTAGCTGCGATGGGTGCAGCCCGGAGCTTTCTGCTGAGATCATGAATGTCCATCTGCTTCAATACGGACTCGGGCGTAGTCCGAAGCTCATGCCCCAGGCGCTCCAGCACTTCCTGTACCTTGGCCAGGTCATATAGTTTGTCGGGATGGTCCCAAGTCAATACGAAGACGATTTCGCTGATATCCATTGCCAACTCAAGACCATCCACGCTGGTGACAACAAACCGCATATGTTTGTGGTCCAGGTCGCCTAGCGTTGCGCGGCGGATTCTCCGAAACTCAGCAAAATTCCGCTGCACTTCAATAGTCTGATCCACCGACAAAATCCGGGGTGGAGCGGGCGCGAGGCTGATTCTTCCGTGGCGAGCCTCCAGGTCTTTGAGATCGATCACCAGATCTTCAAACACCTTCACGTACTGCTGGCGATCAAAGACAAATTCGCGCGGCTTGGGATGGCCTTCTTTGGTGGTTGCCAAATATTCGTATGGTTCCTCAGGGAATGCCCACCGAACCGATGAGCCGTCCACCGTCATGAGGGTGGGCTCATTGATCCGGGCGCATCCAGGAGTTCCACACTCGCAATTGAACGGCCAGATTTCTCCCGAGATCAGTCCAAAGCCATAAACCTCCAAGGCCTCAAACGGATAGTCCTTGAATTTTCCAATGTACGGGTCTGTATCAATGACAGGCACGACATGCACCAGCAGGTACGGCCCGGACAATCGATTTCCTCCGGGCACCTCTTCTGTTTCAATTTTAAAGCGCAGCGTGGACGCCATTTCCAATCCCATTTGCTCAGCAACGGGTTGGAATTTTGACCCATGCTGGAGAGTTCGCCAAATGATCTGCTTTCACCACTGCGTGTCGCATCCGGCCGACCATGCTGTCGTTCTTGAAGCCGGTTTAACAGAGCCGATCTATTCGTACTTCCGCCCCTGCTCCATCAGCTCGGGCGTGCCGATCAGCGCATTAAGCCCGTCAAAATCCAGCATGCGCTCCTTGTACGGCGCCGTGGTCTGGTGAGCGTGCAGGCTGGCGTAATAGCCCTGCAGGGTATTGGCCACGGCCCGCGCGGTGCCGCCGGGGAAGATGGCGATGCGAAAGCCGCGCGCGCCCAGCTCCTGCGCGCTCTGCACGGGGGTCTTGCCGCCTTCGACCATGTTGGCCAGCAGGGGAATGCGGTGGGCGAAGCGCTGGCAGGCGGCGTCCATCTGCTCGGGGGTGCGCAGGGCCTCGATGAACAGTGCGTCCACCCCGCATTCGAGGTAGCGCTCGGCGCGCTCGAAGGCGGCCTCGATGCCCTCGACCGCGATGGCGTCGGTGCGCGCCAGGATGAGGGTGCGGGCGTCGCGCCGCGCGTCCAGCGCGGCATGCAGCTTGCCGCACATCTCGGCGACCGGCACCACGGTCTTGCCGTCCAGGTGGCCGCAGCGCTTGGGAAAGCCCTGGTCCTCCACCTGCACCATGGCGGCGCCCGCGCGCTCGAAGCCGCGCACCGTGCGCTGCATGTTGAGCGCGTTGCCGAAGCCTGTGTCGGCATCGACGATGACGGGCGTGCGCACGCGCTCGGTGATGCGCGCCAGCGTGTCCTCCACCTCGGTGTAGGTGGTCAAGCCCACGTCGGAGCGGCCCAACCGGGTGTAGGCGATGGAAGCGCCCGAGAGGTACAGAGCCTCGAAGCCGGCCTGCTCGGCCACCAGGGCGCTCAGCGCGTCGTAGATGCCAGGGGCCAGAAGGATGTTCGGCTGCTGCAGCCGTTCTTTCAAGGAGATCGCGGTCATGGAGATGGAGTGGTGCCGTTGGTGGATAGCAGTTGGCGGGCGGCGGTGTGCGCGGCAATGAAGCCGCCGGCCACGGCGCTCAGCAGGCCGTTGCCGGAGAGATAACCCCAGACGGCATCGCCCGAAACGCCGCGCGCCGCACCGCCGGCAGCCAGCAGGTTGGGAAATGGCCGGCCCATCGCGTCGAGCACCCGGCATTGCGCATCGATGTCGAGCCCGCCCTGGGTATGGAACAAGGCACCTGTGACCTTGACGGCGCAGAACGGCGCTTGCAGCGGCCGTGCCCCGGGGCGCGGGTACGGGCCCTGCCCCGCCAGGGTGCCGGCCAGCGTGTTTTCGTCGCAGCCGATCAGGGTGGCCAGGGCCTGCACGCTATCGCAGTGTTTCACGGCGCCCGCCGCCTCGGCATCCACAAAGTCTGGAAAACCGCGCGCCAGCGCCAGGATGGGCCCATCGAACACATTCCAGGCCACGCCGCCGGGCTGGGCCAGGACATGGACCGAGGCCTCGGAATAGCCCTGTGTCTCGTCATGGAAGCGCCGGCCCAGGGCATTGACCTGGATCCCGCCTTCCATCATCAGCGCCCAGGAAATCAGCGCTCCCTGGGGGATGGCCCAGGAACCATGGCCCTGGTAGCCGCCCAGGTCGGCCAGGCGGGCGCCGAGCGCCCGGCCCCAGGCAATCGCGCTGCCGTCGTTGCCCGTATGGCCGGCGAACAGGGCGTCGCGCATTTCGGGCAGCAGTTCGCGCACCATGGCGGCATTGCCGCCAAAGCCGTTGCAGGCCAGGATGGCAGCGTCGCACGACAGATGCTCCAGCGTGCCATCGGGCCGCTCGTAGCCCACGCCGATCACGAGGCCCGTGTCATCGGCCCAGAGCTCGCGCACGGTGGCGTCGGTCACCAGGGGAATGTCCGCCGCGGCCACCGCATTGGCCAGGCGGCCCATCAGGCCTACGCCGGTCTTCTCGGGCACGGCATGCATGCGCCGCACGCTGTGGCCGGGGTAGAGAAAGCCGTCCAGCACCTGCCACTGCAGGCCATGGCGCTGCTGCAGCGCATCCAGCGCCGGGCCGATGGCCCGGGCATAGGCCTGCACCAGGTGCGGCGCCGCCCTTCCCTTGGCCTTGGCACCGATGTCGGCGGCAAAGCGCTCGGGGCTGTCGTCAATGCCCAGCTCCCGCTGCACCTGCGTGGCCGGTGCGGGGATGAAACCCGAGGACAGGGCCGAGGAGCCGGTGGGCGTGGCATCGCGCTCCAGCACGGCGCAGTCCACCCCCAGGTCGTGCAGCACCAGCGCGGCCGTGAGGCCGCAGGCCCCGCCGCCGATGATGGCCACGGGCACATGGTTGTCCTGCGCGGCCGCAGGCATGCGGTCGGCGCGGCGGATGGTGGGCGACAGGCCCGTCATGGTGTGCCGGCCGCCAATGCCGCGATGAAGTCCGCGCAGCTCAGCACCTGGGCCACATTGGACATGTCGGCCAGCGCCGTGTCGTGCACCTCTTGGCGGAAGGCGGCGCAGCCGTCCGACAGCACCAGCGTGCGGTAGTCGCGCATGTGGGCGTCGCGCACCGTGCTGGCCACGCCACCATTGGTGACGATGCCGCACACGGCCACGGTGTCGATGCCCGCGCGGCGCAGCACCCAGTCGAGCTGGGTGTTGAAGAAGGCCGAGTAAGCGACCTTGCAGACCGAGACATCCACCCACGGCGCGATCTCGGGTACGTGGGCCTGGCCCGTGCCGCCCGGCGCGAAGTCGCCGCGCCGCAGAAAGGGGCGCAGTTCCTTGAGGTGGGGCGAGACCATGGGCTCGCCCTCAGCGTCCGGCCACAGCGTGAACTGGCTGCCCGCCACCAGGCCGCCGCCGGCCTTGACAGCCTGGGCCACCTGGGCCACGCGCGGCGGCAGCAGCTGCGCGGCCGGGCTCACGGCGCCACCGCGCGCATAGGCGCCATCGGGCGCGAGAAAGTCGTTTTGCAGATCGATCACGACCAGTGCCACGCGCCGCGGCTGCAGAGGGCTGGCGGCGCTGCTCATGCTGCACGCACCAGCAGGTTGCCCAGCGTGTCCACCGTGGCGTGAAAGCCCGGCTCCAGCCACACGGTGGTGTCGGGTTGCTCCAGGATGGCCGGTCCTTCGATGCGGGTACCCACGGGCAGGTCCAGCCGCGCGTGGCGCAAGGCGTCCCACCACTGGCCGGCATGGAACACGCGCTGCACGCCCAGCGGCGGGTTCAGCATGGTCGATTGCGGGGCGAGTACCGTGAGGTCGAACTTGGGGCGCACACCCACGCGTGCGTAGCGCAGGTTCATCACCCGCACGGCGATACCGGCCAGCACCCGGCCGAAGGCGGCGCAGTAGGCGGCCTCGAACCCTGCCTGGATGACCTCGCGGGGGATTGCCTCCGCGGCGAGCGGCACCTGCACCGTGTGCGTCTGCCCGGCGTAGAGCATATCCAGCGCAATGATCTCCTGCACCTCGACGAACTGCACGCCCGCCGAATCCAGGCGCTGCTGGCAGGCTTCGGACAGGGCCTGCACGCGCTGGCGCAGGTCGGCCACGTCCAGTTCGGCCAGGGGCTTGTTCAGGGTCTGCACGGCGTCGTGGCGCATATCGGCCATCACGCAGCCCAGGGCCGAGGTGACGCCCGGGTAGCGCGGCACGATGCCCGTGCCCACGCCCACCTCGCGCATCATGGCGCACACATGCAGCGCGCCACCGCCTCCAAAAGGCATGTAGGCGAACTGGCGCGGGTCGTGCCCGCGCTCGATGGAAACCACGCGCACGGCGCCGGCCATCTTGGCCTTGGCCACGGTGAGGATGGCCTCGGCAGCGGCCATCACGTCCAGGCCCAGGGGCAGTGCCACATGGGTCTCGATGGCATCGCGCGATTTGGCAGCATCCATGGCGGCCAACAGGCCGCCACCCAGCGGCCGGTCGGCCGCGATGCGGCCCAGCAGCACGTTGGCATCGGTCACCGTGGGCCGGGTGTTGCCGCGCCCGTAGCAGGCGGGGCCGGGAACGCTGCCGGCCGACTCGGGGCCCACCTGCAGCATCCCGCTGGCGTCCACCGAGGCGATGGAACCGCCGCCCGCGCCGATGGTTTCGATCTGGATCATGGGCGAGCGCACCACCATGCCGAACTCGATGGAGGTCTGCGCCGCCAGGGCCGCCTCGCCACCCGCCACCAGCGACACGTCGAACGAGGTGCCGCCCATGTCACCCGTGATGGCATCCGGGAAGCCCGCCGCGCGTGCGATGGCCGCACAGGCGATCACCCCCGCCGCGGGGCCCGACAGCGCCGTTCGTACCGGCACGTCGCAGGCCGTCTGGCGCGACATCACGCCGCCATTGCTCTGCACGATGAGCAACTCGCCCGCGAAGCCCTGGCCGCGCAGGTCGCCCTCCAGCCGCTCCAGGTAGCTGCCCACCACAGGCTGCAGGGCCGCATTGAGCGTGGCGGTGGAACAGCGCTCGAACTCGCGGATCTCGGGCAGCACCTCGCTGGCCGCCGTCACATGGGCGTTGGGCCACAGGCTGCGCACGGCTGCCACGGCCGCCTGCTCGTTGGCCGCGTTGGCGTAGGTGTTGATGAAGAACACGCACACGGCCTCGCAGCCCGCATCGAGCAATGCCTGGGCCTGGGCTTTCACCTGGTTCAGGTCCACCGGCGTGTGCAGCGTGCCGTCGGCCAGCACGCGCTCGTCCACCTCCAGGCGCAGGTCGCGCGGCACGATGGGCTCGAAGCTGCCGCGCAGGCCCCAGGTCTGCGGGCGGTCGCGGCGGCGCATCTCCAGCACATCGCGAACGCCGCGCGTGGTGATGATGCCGGTGCGTGCCACCTTGCGCTCCAGCAGCGCATTGGTGCCCACCGTGGTGCCATGCACGATGGTGGCGATGGCCGCCGCCGAATCCGCCACGCGCGCCACGCCGTTCATGAAGCCGCGCGCCTCTTCCCCGCGGGTGGAGGGCACCTTGACGATGCGGGCGCTGCCGTCCGCCTCGTCGAGCACGAAAAGATCGGTGAAGGTGCCGCCCACGTCCACACCCACCACAAAGGAAGCCTTGCCGCTCATGCTTCGCCTTTCACTGCTGCTGCGCTGTCGTCCACCACATAACCCATCGCCGCGTCGCTCTCACGCGCCGTCACCTTGCGTGCCGCAGGGGCGCCGTAGCCGCCTCCGCCCGGGGTCTCCAGGCGCACGCGCTCGCCCTGTTTCAGCTTGATGCCGATCATCTTGGAGCGCATGGGCGGGGTCTTCCACTCGCCCGCGTTCTCGTAGCTGAAGACGTTCAGGGCACCCTCCCCGCCCCCGGCGATGCCCTGGGGCGCGGCCTTGCCACGCTCGCCGAAGATGAAGACCTCGGCATCCTGCTCCAGCAGCTCGATCTCGTAGATGGCCCCCAGGCCGCCCCGGTGCTGGCCGTCGCCGCCCGAGCCCGGGCGCAGCGCCCATTGCGTGAAACGCACCGGGTAGGCCGCCTCCAGGATTTCCAGCGGCGGAATCGTCGCCGTGGAGATGGGCGCATTGCCGTGGCTCATGCCGTCGCCATCCGAATGCCCGCCGTGGCCGCCGCCGAAGAAGCTGAACATCACCCAGCGCTGGCCCTTGCGCGCCGCATCGGTGCGGTGCCCGGCGATGGACAGGGCGTTGATGGTGCCGTAGGCCTGGGCCATGGCGCGCTCGGGCGCGGCCAGGGCCGTGGCGCTGAAGATCACGTCGATCATGCGCAAGATGGTCTCGGTGTAGCCGCCCACCGGGCGCGGCCGCGCGGCGCTGATCACCAGGCCGTCGGGCAGCACGAAGTCCACCGCATCGAGCACCCCGTCATTGGCGGGCACGTCCGGGAACAGGTGCTTGAGCGCCACGTAGCAGGCCGCGATGGCCGTGGCGCGGGAGATGTTGACCGGCCCCGCGCACTGGGGCGAGCTGCGCGAGAAGTCGAGCGTGAGCCGGTCGCCGTGCACCGTCATGTCCAGGGCGATGGTCAGAGCCTCGTCCTTCACGCCGTCGTTGTCCAGCATGTCGCTGAAGCTGTAGCGCCCGTCGGGCAGCGCCGCGATGTGCGAGCGCATGAGCCTGACGGCGCGCGTGCGCAGCTCGCCCATGGCTTGCAGCACCACGCCGTCGCCGTACTGGTCGAGCAAGTCATGCAGGCGCCGCTCGCCCAGGTCCAGGGCCGAGAGCTGGCCGTTGAGGTCGCCCCACAGGCTGTCGGGCAGCCGGGTGTTGGCCTTGAGGATGGCCAGCACGTCCTCGTCCAGCGTGCCGCCGCGCACGATACGCACGGGCGGTATCTGCACCGCCTCCTGCCAGCACTCCGTGGCGGCCGGGTTGTAGTTGCCGGGCACATTGCCGCCCACGTCGTGCCAGTGCGCGGCCGAGGCGAGAAAGCAGTACAGCCTGCCGCCACGGAAGAACGGCCGCACCAGCTTGAAGTCGTTGGCGTGCGTGCCGCCCTCGTAGGGGTCGTTGAACAGCCAGGTATCGCCCTCGGCCATGCCGCCGCGCCCGTCCGCGATGCGCATGGCCGCGCGCACCGCAAAGGCCATGGCCCCCACGAAGACCGGCAGGCCCGACTTGCCCTGCACCAGGGTGTCGCCGCTGGTGGCGTCGTACAGGCCGTGGCAGGCGTCGTGCGCCTCGGCGATGATGGGGTTGAACGCGCTGCGGTAGAGCGTGGCGTCCATTTCGTCGGCGATCTGTTCGAGCCGCCCGCGCAGCACCGCGAGGGTGACGGGGTCCATGCTGCTGGTAGTGGTTGTGTGTTCAGCCATTCACGGCCTCCTTGCCAAATCGGGCGCGCAGCTGGTTCATCAACCCGCCAGCGCGCACCATGTCCATGAGAAACGGGGGAATCGGGTCGCACGCCAGGCGCGTGCCATCCGCAGTGACCACGGCAGGGGTGTGCCAGTCCAGGGCGATCTGCGCGCCCTCGGCCATCCGTCCCGCCTCGGGGCAGGTCAGCAGCAGCAGGCCCAGGTTGAAGGCGTTGCGAAAGTACAGGCCGCTGAACGAGGGCGCGACGACCGCCACGAGGCCCAGGCGCACCAGCACGGCGGCGGCCTGCTCGCGAGAGGAGCCGATGCCGAAATTGGGCCCGGCCACGATCACGTCGCCCTGGCGCACGCCGCCCACGAAGTCCGGCCGCACGGATTCCAGGCAGTGGCGTGCCAGCACCTCGATGCCGTGTTTCATCGCGTGGCCGGGGGCCAGCACGTCGGTGTCGATGTCGGCACCGAGCTTCCAGACCCTGTGCAACGGTGCGCCGCTCATGCCAGCACCTCGCGCGGGTCGGCAATCCGGCCCCTGAGGGCCGATGCGGCCACCGTGTAGGGCGAGGCCAGGTACACCTGGGCCGTGGCCGAGCCCATGCGCCCCTTGAAGTTGCGCGCCGTGCTGGAGATCACGGTGGTGCCGTCGCCCACCGTGTCGCCATAGCCGGCGCAGGCGCCGCAGGTGGTGGTAACGAGTTCGGCCCCGGCGTCCTGCAGCACCTGCAGCACACCCTCATCGCGGGCCGCAGCCTGGTCCTGCTGGCTGGCGGGCGCCACCATCAGCCGCACACCGCTGGCCACGCGCTGGCCGCGCAGCACACTGGCTGCGGCGCGCAGGTCGTCGAGCTTGGCGCCAGTGCAGGCGCCGATGTAGGCCACGTCGATGTGCGTGCCCGCATGCTGGCCCACCGCAGCGGTATTGGCGGGACTGTGGGGCGCCGCCACCTGGGGTGCCAGGGTGCCTGCGTCGAAGTCGTGGCGGGTGAGTGGCGCACCGGGGTCGGTTCGCCAGGCGTCGAGGCCCTGCAGGTCCGCGTCGGGCACACCATGGGCCGCCAGCCAGTCGCGCGTGGTGGCGTCGGGGGCGATCAGGCCGGCCTGGGCACCCAGCTCGGCGCTCATGTTCGAGAGCGTCATGCGCTCCTGCATCGACAAGGCCTGCACGGCCGGGCCGGCAAACTCCACCGCCTGGTACTGGCCGCCGTTCATGCCGAAGCGGCCGATCATGTGCAGCATCATGTCCTTGGCGGTCACGCCGGGGGCTAGGTGCCCGGTCCAGTGCATCTGCAGGGTATTGGGTACGCGCAGCCATATCTCGCCGGTGACCACCACGCCCAGCATCTCGGTGCTGCCGATGCCGAACATGTAGGCGCCAAAGGCCCCGCCCGTGGGCGAATGCGAATCCCCGCCCACGCAGAACATGCCGGGGCGAATGTGGCCGTGCTGCGGCACCACCACGTGGCAGATGCCCTGGCCGTCGTAGACATGGGGCAAGGCCTGCTCCTGTGCCCAGTCGCGCGCGATGCGCACGATGCGGCGCGACTCCTCGTCGCGCTCGGGCAGGTAGTGGTCCATGACCAGCACCACGCGCGACTTGTCCCAGATACGGGCCCCGAGCTCGTCGAGCATGGGCTTGAGCCGGCGCGGGCCGGACGAATCGTGGAACATGGCCAGGTCCACGCTGCAGTTCACGATCTCACCCGGCGTGACGCCGGTGCGCCCGCTTGCACGGGCCACCAGCTTCTGCGCCAGGGTGCTGGGCGGGGAGCTCATTCGGGCTTGGCTCCGGCAAAGCGCACGACCTTGGCCCAGCGCGGAATCTCGGCCTGCACGAAGCGCGCGAACTCCTCGGGGCTGTTGCCCACGGGCACGGCCCCCTCGGTCTCCAGGCGCTTCTTCACCTCGGGCGTGGCGATGGCCTGGCGCGCGGCGTCGCTCAGGCGCTTGGCCAACTCGGGGGCCATGTTCCCCGGCCCGAACAGGCCGAACCAGGCGCTCGACTCGTATCCCGGCAGCACCTCGGAAATCGCGGGCACGTCCGGGAAGGCCGGCAGGCGCCTGGCGCTGGTGACGCCGAGCGCCCGGAGCTTGCCCGCCCGCACCTGGGCCTGGGCATTGCCCACCGCGGCGAACATCAGCTCCACCTGCCCGGCCAGCACGTCCTGCAGCGCAGGGGCCGTGCCGCGGTAGGGGATGTTGACGATGTAGGCGCCCGACTGCATCTTGAAGGCATCTCCCGCCAGGTGCAGCGAGGAGCCCACGGCGCCGATGGCGAAGTTGAGCGTGCCCGGCTTGGCCTTGGCCAGCGCGATCAGCTCGCGCACGTCCTTGGCGGGCACCGCCGGATTGGCCACCAGGATCGAGGGCGAGGTGGCCACACAGGTGAGTGGCGTGAAGTCCTTGATCGGATCGAAGGGCAGCGAAGGGTACAGGCTGGCGTTGATGGCATGGCTCGTGAAGCTCATGAGCAGCGTGTTGCCGTCGGGCGCGGCCTTGGCCACGGCCTCGGCGGCGATGTTGCCGCCCGCGCCGGGGCGGTTCTCCACCACCACGGTGCGGCCGAGCTGGCGACCCATCTCATTGGCCAGGTTGCGCGCCAGGGTGTCGGTGGAGCCGCCTGCGGGCGCGCCCACCAGGATGCGGATGGGCGCGTTGTTCTGGGCCAGGGCCTGCCCGAGGGGAAGCACCGCGGGCAAGGCCAGCAGCAGATTTCGGCGTGGAATGGTCATGTGGTTGTCTCCTTTTTGTCAGAGGCCCAGGTAGGCCCGGCGCAGTTCGTCGCTGCGTAGCAGTTCGCCAGGGGCGCCGGCAAACCGGATGCTCCCGTTCTCCATCACATAGGCGCGGTCGGCGATCTCCAGCGACTGGCCCACGTTCTGCTCGACCAGCAGCACGGCCAGGCCGGTGGAGCGCAGTTGCCGGATCAGGCCGAACATCTCCTCGACCAGCAGCGGCGACAGGCCCAGCGAGGGTTCGTCCAGGATCAAGAGGCGCGGCTCGGCCATGAGGCCCCGGCCGATGGCCAGCATCTGCTGCTCGCCGCCGCTCATGGTGCCGGCCAGTTGGCCGGTGCGTTCCTTGAGGCGCGGGAAGGTCGCGAACACCTTGTCGATGTTCTCGGCCCGCCGCTCCCGGGCGCGGGTGAAGCTGCCCAGCGAGAGGTTCTCCAGCACGCTGAGATTGGGGAAGATCTTGCGCCCCTCGGGCACCTGGATCAGCCCGGCCTTGACGACCTCGGTGTAGTGCGCGCCGCTCAGGTCCGCGCCGCCGAAGGCGACCGTGCCGGCCCAGGCCTTGTAGATGCCGCAGACCACGTTGTTGAGGGTGGACTTGCCGGCGCCATTGCTGCCCAGCAGGGCCACGGTTTCGCCAGGGTTGACCGTGAGGTCGACACCGCGCAGCACCTCGACGCGGCCATAGCCGCCGCGCAGGCCGGTGATGCCGAGCAAGGGAGCCGTGTTCATGCGGCCTCCTTCGCGGCGGCGGCGCGCAGGCGCGCGGCCGTGCCATGGCCCAGGTAGGCCTCGATCACGCGTTCGTCGGATGTCACAGTGGCAGGGCTGCCCTCGGCAATCAGCTGGCCCTGGGCCAGCACCCAGACGTGCTCGGCCAGGTTCATCACGGCCTGCATGACGTGCTCGATCATCAGCACCGTCACGCCGCCCTGGGCAATGCCGCGCACCACGGGAATCATCTCGGCAATCTCCTGCGGGTTGAGTCCGGCCAGCACCTCGTCGAGCAGCAAGAGGCGCGGCCGGGTGGCCAGGGCTCGCGCCAGCTCCAGCCGCTTGCGCCCGGCCACGGTGAGGTCCGAGGCGGGCTTGTCCAGTTGCGCGGCCAGGCCCACACGTGCGGCCACGTCGGTGGCCAGTGCCAGGGCGGCGGCGCGGCGCGGCTCGTGCAGGTGGGCGCCCACGGCGATGTTCTCGCGCACGGTCTGGGCAGCGAAGGGCTGCACGATCTGGAAGGTGCGCGCCATGCCCAGCCGGGCATTCAGGTACGGGGCCTGGCCGGTGATGTCCTGCCCGGCCAGGCTCACGCTGCCCGTGTCGGGCCGCACGAAGCCGCTCATCAGCGCGAACAAGGTGGTCTTGCCGGCGCCGTTGGGGCCGATCAGCGCCGTCAGCGTGCCTTCGGGCACGGTGAGGCTCACGTTCTGCACGGCCTTGAGGCCGCCGAAGGACTTGCCCACGCCGCTAAGGGTCAACAGTTCATTGGCCATGGCGGCCTCCCGATCGTTTCCACAGGTCCACCACCGACTGGCCCAGCCCCGCGATGCCGCGCGGCAGGAACATGACGATGAGCACCAGCACCGTGCCGTAGATCACCATGTTGATCCCGGGCAGTTGGCCGAACAGGTTGCGCGTGAGGTCGGCCAGCACGTGCAATACCAGGGCGCCGAGAACCGGACCCCAGACGGTACCGATGCCGCCCACGATGGCCGCCACCAAGGCCTCCACCGACGTGGCCGAGCCGTAGGCGATGCCCGGGTCGATGTACTGGAACACCTGCACATAGAACGCCCCGGCCGCGCCCATGAAGCCGCCCGACAGCGCGATGGCACCCAGTTTGACGCGGAAGGGGTTGACGCCCACGGCGCGGGCCGCATCCTCGTTGTCGCGCACGGCCTGCAGCCAGGCACCGAAGCGCGAGTTGCGCAGCCACCAACTGGCCAGCAGCGCCAGGGTGACCAGCGCCAGGATCAGGAAGACATAGCCCTTGCGCGAGCCGAACTGCATGTTGGAGAGCGATTCCTTGAGCGGCAGCATCAACCCCACGCCCGCGCCGGTGAACGGCACCGACAGCGCCAGGATGCGGAACACCTCGGCGAACGCCAGCGTGACCAGCGCGAAGTACGAGCCCTTGAGCCCGTAGCGGAACGACAGCCCGCCCACGAACAGCCCCACCAGCGCGCTGCCACCCACCGCCATGGGCAGGGCCAGCCAGGGGTTGATGCCGCCCTGCATCTGCGCGATGGCCTGGATGTAGGCCCCCGTGCCGAAGAACAGCGCGTGGCCGAACGAGAACTGCCCGCCGAAGCCGCCCAGGATGTTCCAGGCCTGCGCCAGCAGCGCCGCGTACAGGGACATCATGACGAAGTTGAGCAACACGCCCGAATCGGACGCCAGGGTGATGGCCGACACGGCCAGCACGAAAAGTGCGATGGATGCGAGCTGCTTCATTGCCGGGCTCCGAACAGGCCCTGCGGGCGGAACAGCAGCACGGCGATGAAGATGGCGAAGATGCCGATCTGCCCCAGCGATTCGCCCAGGTACAGGCCGCCGAGCGATTCGACCACCCCGATCAGCAATCCGCCCACCAGCGCACCGGCAAAGCTGCCCATGCCGCCGAGCACGACGATGGTGAATGCCACCAGCACGAAGCCGCTGCCCACCTGCGGGTTGACGTAGTAGGCCGGCAGCAGAAAGCATGCGGCCGCGCCCAGGCAGGCCAGGCCGATGCCGAAGCTCATGGCGTAGACATGGTCCACATGGATGCCCATGAGCTTGGCGCCGTGCTTCTCGCGCGCCACGGCGCGGATGGCGCGGCCCAGGTCGGTGCGCCCCACGATCCACAGCAGCAGGCCCGAGACCACCAGCGCCCCGGCGAAGGACACCAGCTTGGGCAGCGCGATCATGGCCGGGCCGATGGCCACGGTGGTCAGGGTGTAGGCCGTCTCGATGGTGCGCGTGTCGGACTTGAAGAACAGCAGGGCCAGGTTCTCCATCACGATGGAGATGCCCAGCGTGACCAGCAGGATGTTCTCGTCCTTGCCGTGGCTGGCGCGGTTGATGACCATGCGCTGCAGCCCATAGCCCAGCACGAACATGCCGGGCACGAGGATGGGCAGCGCCAGGTAGGGGTCGATCCCCCAGTGCTGCTTGAGCAGGTAGACGGCGTACAGCGCCAGCATCAGCGACGCGCCGTGCGCGAAGTTGATGATGTGCAGCACGCCGTAGATCAAGGTGAGGCCCAGGGCGATCAGCGCGTAGACCGCGCCGGTCGTCAGCCCATTGAGGACCGAGGGGAAGAGAATGCTGAGATCGAACATGGAGGTGGTGTGCGCGGCATTCAGGCGAAGGCGCGGCCCGGCACCAGCGATTTCTGGTACCTCGCGAGCCTGTGCATGGCCGAAAAGTGGGAGTTCTCAGGCCTTCAGGGGGAAGAGCGGGTCCGCTTCGCGGTAGTCGCGCGGGATGATGACCTTGATGTCCTTGTTCAGCACCTGGGTCATGAGCGGCTGGGCGCCCTGGTTCTGCCCGGCCACGAACTTCGTGGGGCCGTAGGGCATGATGTGCTCGGCAAACGTGCTCTTTTCCAGCGCGTCGATGATGGCGGCGCGGTCCGCGGACTTGGCGCGCTCCAGCGCATCGGCCAGCAGCCACATGCTGGTGTAGGTCATGAACAGCTCGTAGCTGAAGAACAGGCCCTTGGCCTCCACGCGCTTCTTGAGGTCCTGGGCGCGCTTGTCCTTGGGGTTGAACCAGTGGTTGCAGTCGATGATGCCGTTGGCTGCCTCCGGGAACTCCTTGACGAACTTGTAGCTCGACGCGGCACCACCCAGCACCGAGTAGATGGCCTTGGGCGTGACCTTCTGCTGCTGCATGGTGCGCACCAGCAGCGCGTACTCGTTGTAGTAGTTGGCGGGGATCACGATGTCGGGGTTCACCGCCTTCATGCGCAGCACGATGTTGTTGAAGTCGCGCGTGGGGTTGGCGTGCTTGACCACTTCCTTGACCTCGTAGCCATAGCCCGGCAGCTCGCGCGACAGCAGCTGCGCCGTGCCCGAGCCGAACAGCGACTCCTCGTGGATCACCATCACCGTCTTGGCGGGCTTGCCGGCCGCGGTGTTGAGCACGTGCAGGTTGGCCATGGCGGTCTCGGTGCACTTCTTGTAGCCGGGGCCGAAGCGGAAGGTGTTCTTCAGGCCGCGCTCCACGATCTGGTCGGCCACGCCCACGTCCACGATGTGCGGCAGGTTGTACTTGGCGGCGGCCTGCGTGGTCGCCAGGCAGATGGCGGAGGCAAAGGCGCCCACCACGGCGGACACGCCGGCCTGGTTCATCTTCTCGACCTCGGCCGCACCGGCCTGGGGCTGCGACTGCGCGTCGCCCAGCAGGGCCTCGAGCTTGGCACCGCCCAGGGACTTGATGCCGCCGGCCTTGTTGATGTCCTCGATGGCCATCACCGCGCCCTCTCGGCACTGCTGGCCCGAATAGGCCAGCGCGCCCGTCACCGGGTGCAGTACGCCCACCTTGACGGCCTTGGCCTGCGCGCCGCCCACCAAAGGGAAGGCCAGGGCCGATGCGGCGGCGGCCGACTGGGACAGGAAATGGCGGCGATTGCTCATGGGCGTACTCCTTGGATGGTGGGTCGGGGTGGTTGTTGTGTTCTTCAGTGGAACTGGGCCGACAGCTCTTTGCTGACCCAGACCTTGGCATCGATGCTGCCCACGCGGGACAGCTGCATCTCGTATTCGTAGCGGTCCGGCCGGTACAAGCCGTGCAGCCATTGCACGGGGCGCTCCTGGTCGTCGTAGATCAGGCGGCGCACGGCCAGCAGGGCCGAGCCCACCGCCACGTCGAGGTGGCGCGCCACCACGGCGTCGGCCAGCTTGGCGGAAATGGTCTGGTGGGCACGCCCCACCCTGACGCCCGATTCCTCCAGCAGCACCAGGATGGGCTTGCGCGCCAGCTCGCGCCGGCCGAACTGGCGGGCGATTTCGGCCGGCACATAGGTGGTGATGTGCGAGAGCGGGCCTTCGCGCGTGCTGCGCACCCGCACCGCCTTCTGCACGGCATCGCCCACGGCGATCTGCAGGGCACCGGCCACGGCGCGCGAGGCGGTCACGGTCTCCACGTCGAGCACCTTGACCGAGGTGCGCAGGCCCATGCTGACCAGGTTTTCCAGCAGGCCGGTGAGCTGGGCGCGGTTGCTGTGCAGGCTGCCCTGGGGCAGGCCCTGCTCTGCAGCGGACGCGACCACGGGGCGGGTGCCCCGGCCGGGTTCGCGCGAGATCAGGCCCTCGCCCTGCAGCAGTTCCAAAGCGCGGCGCACTGTGACACGGGCCACCGAGAACTGCTGCATCAGCGCCAGTTCGCCCGGCAGGCCGGCGGCGAAGTGGCCCTCCTGCAGCTGCTCGCGCAGCACCAGGTAGATCTGGTGGTACTTGGGCAGCGGCAGCTTGGACGACGAGGACATGGCCCGCATGGTGGTACATGCCTAATGTCCTGTCAATAAGACATTTAAGCCTGATTGGTCCTGTTTTAGGGACATTTGCGCCAGAGAGCGGCAAGGCCCAAGATGCTCCCTTTTTTGGAGCATGACTGCGCACACCGATGGGGCTTTTCGAGACCTGCCGCACTGTCTTGGGGCGGCCTGCTGCCGGGCCCACAAGCGGCCTCGCGGGCAGCTTGGGTGGGTGGCCCGGGGTTTACCCGAACCCGTGCGCCGTCAATGCTTTCTGCATGGGCGATGGCATCGCTCAATTGACGCGCCCGGCGGTGCTTGCTATATTACTAACCAGTCAGTCATTAATTTAGAAGACCCTTTGAGCACCGCCCCCACCCCCCCTTCTGCCGGCACCAAACGCGAGCGCCGCAAGGAAGCCCGCCCCGGCGAACTGCTGGAAGCGGCGCTAGACCTGTTCGTCGAGAAAGGCTTTGCCGCGACCCGGGTGGACGACGTGGCTGCGCGCGCCGGGGTGTCCAAGGGCACCCTGTTCCTCTACTTTCCGAGCAAGGAAGAGCTGTTCAAGGCCGTGGTGCGCCAGAACATCGCCGGCCGTTTCGAGGAATGGAGCCACGAACTCGAAACCTTCGAGGGCACGACCGGCGAGCTGCTGCGCTACTGCTACCAGGTCTGGTGGGAGCGCATCGGCGCCACCAAGGCGTCGGGCATCACCAAGCTGATGTTCAGCGAATCGCAGAATTTTCCCGAGATCACGCTCTTCTACCAGCAGGAGGTGATACGGCCGGGCCAGGACTTGGTGCGACGCATCCTGCGCCGTGGCGTGGAACGGGGAGAGTTCCGCCCGGTGGACCTCGACCACGCCGTGCACGTGGTGCTGGCGCCCATGATCTTTCTCATGCTCTGGAAGCACACCATGGCGGCCTGCATGCCCGATGCCCTGGATCTCGCGCCCGAGAAGTTCATCGATGCGCAGGTCGACAACGTGCTCTACGGCCTGTGCGCCCGACCGGAAACAGGGCCTTTCGCGCCCGCGTACTCCTCCCCTCCCCCCTCCTCTTCCTCTGCGGCCTGACCATGAAACGCTGGATTCCCTGGCTGGCTGCGGCCGCCGTTGTCGTGCTGGTGGGTGGTGGCGCATGGCGCGCCATGGCCGCACGCCAGGCCCAGCAAAAGGCCCTGGCGCAGGCGGCCAGCCAGCGCGCCGAGGCGCCCATGCAGCTGGCCGCCAGCGAACTGGTGGGCGTGGTGCGCAGGAACCTGGTGCTGGGCATCCCGGTGTCCGGCTCGCTGCGCGCCACCGAATCGGCCATGGTCAAGGCGCGCGTGGCCGGTGAATTGCAGGGCCTCACTGTGCGCGAAGGCGACAGCGTGCGCGCCGGCCAGGTGCTGGCCCGCATCGAGGCCACCGAATCCCAGGCCCGCCTGCGCCAGGCGCAGCAGCAGGCCGATGCGGCCCGGGCGCAGGTGGACATCAACCAGCGCACGGTCACCAACAACCAGGCGCTGGTGAACCAGGGCTTCATCTCGGCCACGGCGCTGGTCACCTCGCAGGCCAGCCTGGAGTCGGCCCAATCGACCTACCGCGCCGCGCTGGCCGCCGCCGACGTGGCCAAGAAGTCGCTGGACGACACCGTGCTGCGCAGCCCCATCACGGGACAGGTGTCGCAGCGCCTGGCCCAGCCCGGCGAGCGCATGCCCATCGATGGCCGCGTGCTGGAGGTGGTCGACCTGTCGCGCCTGGAACTCGAAGCCCTGCTGAGCCCGGCCGACTCGCTGGCCGTGCGCGTGGGCCAGAAGGCGCAGTTGCAGATCGAAGGCAGCACCGAGCCCGTGGTGGCCACGGTGGCCCGCATCAACCCCAGCGCCCAGGCCGGCAGCCGCACGGTGCCGGTCTACCTGGCCATCGCGCAGAACCGCGGCGCGCCCGTGCTGCGCCAGGGCCTGTTCGTACAGGGCATGCTGGACACCGGCCGCGCCGAGGTGCTGACCGTGCCGCTGGACGCAGTGCGCACCGACAAGCCCGCGCCCTACATCCAGGCCGTGCGGGACGGCAAGGTGGCCTACCTACCGGTCAAGGCCGGCGCGCGCGCCGTGGTCGATGGCCAGACCGTGGTGGCCATCGAAGGCGCGCCCGAAGGCACGGTGGTGGTCTCGGGCCGCATGGGCCAGTTGCGCGAAGGCACGGCCGTCACCAAGGCGGCGTCCCCCGCTGCAGCGGCCTCCGCCGCGACCGCCGCATCGCGCCCCGCGCCCTGATCCGCCATGTGGTTCACCAAGGTCAGTCTCAAGAACCCGGTGTTCGCCACCATGGTGATGCTCGCCATCGTGGTGCTGGGCCTCTTTTCTTACCAGCGCCTGAAGGTGGATCAGTTCCCCAACATCGACTTCCCGGTGGTGGTGGTCACGGTGGACTACCCGGGCGCCTCGCCCGAGATCGTCGAGAGCGAGGTCACCAAGAAGATCGAGGAAGGCGTCAACTCGATCGCCGGCATCAACGCCCTGACCTCGCGCAGCTACGAGGGCACGGCCGTCGTCATCATCGAGTTCCAGTTGCACATCGATGGCCGCAAGGCCGCCGAGGACGTGCGCGAGAAGGTGGCCACGGTGCGCCCCCTGCTGCGCACCGAGGTCAAGGAGCCACGCGTGCTGCGCTTCGACCCCGCCAGCCGTGCCGTGTGGTCGCTGGCCGTGCTGCCGGACGAGAAGGCAGGCACCACGCGCAGCGCGGTGGAACTGACCACCTGGGCCGAGCAGATCCTCAAGAAGCGCCTGGAGAACGTGCGCGGCGTGGGCGCCGTGAACCTGGTGGGCGCCACCAAGCGCGAGATCAACATCTACCTGAACCCTCAGGCGCTGGAAGCCTTCGGCGTGACGCCGGACCAGGTGGCCAGTGCCGTGCGCAACGAGAACCAGGACCTGCCCGTGGGCGCCATCCGCTCGCTGGCGCAGGAGCGTGTGGTGCAGATCGACGCGCGCATGCAGCGGCCCGAGGATTTCGGCCGCATCATCGTGGCGCGCAAGAACGGCGCGCCCGTGCGCCTGGACCAGGTGGCCCGCGTCAACGATGGCGCGCAGGAGGTGGAGAGCCTGGCCCTGTACAACGGCCAGCGCACGCTGCTGCTGTCGGTGCAGAAGTCGCAGGGCGAGAACACCATCGAGGTGGTGGACGGCCTGAACGCCGCGGTGGTGGAGCTGCGCAACCAGTTGCCACCCGGCGTGCGGCTGGAGACCATCGGCGACAGCGCCCGTCCGATCCGCGTGGCGGTGAACAACGTGCGCCAGACGCTGATCGAGGGCGCCATCCTCACGGTGCTGATCGTCTTCCTGTTCCTGAACTCCTGGCGCTCCACCGTCATCACCGGGCTGACGCTGCCGATCGCACTGATCGGCACCTTTTTGTTCATGAACATGTTCGGCTTCACCATCAACATGATCACGCTGATGGCGCTGAGCCTGTGCGTGGGCTTCTTGATCGACGATGCCATCGTGGTGCGCGAGAACATCGTGCGCCATGTGCAGATGGGCAAAGGCGCTTACGACGCGGCCATGGACGGCACACAGGAGATCGGCCTGGCGGTGCTGGCCACCACCCTGTCCATCGTGGCGGTGTTCATGCCCATCGGTTTCATGGGCGGCATCATCGGCAAGTTCTTCCACGAGTTCGGCATCACCATCGTCGCGGCGGTGATGATCTCGATGTTCGTGAGCTTCACGCTCGATCCGATGCTGTCGAGCATCTGGCACGACCCGAGCATCCACAGCCATGGGCAGAAGACCGAGCCCGTCACCTTCTACGACAAGACCATCGGCCGCGTCACGGGCTGGTTCGACCGCGCCACCGATGCGCTGGCCGAGGGCTACCAGCACATCCTGCGCTGGTCGCTGGTGCACAAGCTGACCACCATGGCGATCGCCGTGGGCATCTTCGTGCTGAGCATCTTCATGGTGCCGCTCTTGGGCACCGAGTTCGTGCCCAAGGCGGATTTCTCCGAGACCTCGATCAACTTCTACACGCCCGTGGGCTCGTCGCTGGAGGGCACCGAGGCCACGGCGGCCCAGGTGGAGGCCATGCTGCACGAGATGCCCGAGGTGCGCTACACGCTGTCCACCATCAACACCGGCAATGCCCAGGGAAAGATCTACGCCAGCATCTACGTGCGCCTGGTGGACCGCACGGACCGCGAGCGCAGCGTGGACGCCATGTCCGACGTGCTGCGCGAGCGCCTGAAGACCGTACCGGGCATCACCGTCACGCACGTGGGCCTGCTGGATGCCGTGGGCGGCCAGAAACAGGTGGAGTTCTCGCTGCAGGGCCCCGACCTGCAGGAGCTGGAGCGCCTGACGCGCACCGTGACCGAGAAGATCCGCACCATCCCCGGCCTGGTGGACCTCGATACCAGCGCCAAGCCCAACAAGCCGGTGATCGCCCTGGACATCAAGCGCGACGCGGCCTCGGACCTGGGCCTGTCGGTGGCGCAGATGGCGGCATCGCTGCGCACCCTGGTGGCAGGCACCACGGTGGGCAACTGGCGCGCACCCGACGACCAGACCTACGACGTGAACGTGCGCCTGGCGCCCGAGGCCCGCACCGCCCCGCAGGACCTGGAACGCCTGCCCTTTGCCATGGCCTCGGCCGCCGATGGCAGCTCGCGCGTCGTGCGCCTGAACCAGGTGGCCGCGGTGAGGGAGTCCACCGGCGCCAACCAGATCAACCGCCGCGACCTGACGCGCGAGGTCGCCATCAATGCCAACGTGTCGCAGCGCTCGGCCGGCGAGGTGTCGGCCGACATCAAGAAGGCGCTGGACGAGGTGCACTTCCCGCCCGGCTACCGCTACCAGTTCGGTGGCTCCACCAAGAACATGGCCGAATCCTTCGGCTACGCCATCTCGGCCCTGGTGCTGGCCATCGTCTTCATCTACATGATCCTGGCCAGCCAGTTCAGGAGCTTTCTACAGCCGCTGGCGCTCATGACCTCGCTGCCGCTCACGCTGATCGGCGTGGTGCTGGCGCTCATGATGTTCCGCTCCACCCTGTCGATGTTCTCCATCATCGGCGTGGTGATGCTCATGGGCCTGGTGACCAAGAATGCCATTTTGCTGGTGGACTTCGCCATCCGCGCCCGCGAGGAGCATGTGGACGACAGCGGCGCCACCGTGCCCGGCCTGCCCCGGGCCGAGGCCCTGCTGCTGGCCGCCCGCGTGCGCCTGCGCCCCATCCTCATGACCACGCTGGCCATGATCTTCGGCATGGTGCCGCTGGCCTTCGCGCTGTCGGAGGGTTCCGAGCAGCGCGCGCCCATGGGCCAGGCCGTGATCGGGGGGGTCATCACCTCCTCGCTGCTCACGTTGGTGGTCGTGCCGGTGGTGTATTGCTACATGGACGATCTGGCGCGCTGGGCCCTGGCGCGCATGGGTCGCGGCCAACCGACCCCGGAGGCCCGTAAAATCGAGGGTTTGTCCTGACACCCGCCCCACGGAGAACTTCCATGACCTTGCCCCTGAACACCTCGGCCAACCCCAACGATCCCATCGTCCAGGCCCGCTACAACATGATCGAGCAGCAGATCCGCCCCTGGAACGTGCTCGATGCCGACGTGCTCGACCTGCTGGCCGTGGTGCGCCGCGAAGACTTCGTGCCGCCGGCTTACCGCAGCATGGCCTTCATGGACATCGAGGTGCCTCTGCAGGGCAGCGATGCCGAGGACGCCGTGCGCGCCGGCCACAGCATGCTGCAGCCGCGCGTGGAAGCCCGCATGCTGCAGGACCTGGCCATCAAGCCGACCGACCGCGTGCTGGAGATCGGCGCCGGCTCCGGCTACATGGCCGCCCTGCTGGCCGCCCGCGCCCAGAGCGTGGTGTCGCTGGAAATCGTGCCCGAACTGGCCGAGATGGCCCGTGAGAACCTGCTTGGCGCTGAAGTGCGCAATGTCGAAGTGCGCCTGGCCGACGGCTCGCAAGGCGCCACCGATGGCCCCTTCGACGTGATCGTGCTCAGCGGCTCCGTGGCCGAAGTGCCCCAAGCCCTGCTCTCGCAACTGCGCGATGGCGGCCGCCTGGGCGCCATCGTGGGCAGCGATCCCGTGATGCGCTTCACCCTGACCCGCCGCAGCGGCGACCGCTTCGAGACCACGTCGCCCTGGGACACCATCGCGCCGCGCCTGGTGAACTTCCCCGAACCCTCCGGCTTCACTTTCTGACCTGCCTTTTCTGGAGTTTTTTGCATGATCGAGCACATCCGCCCCGCCCAACTCGCCGCCTGGTTCGCCACCGCCCCCGCTGGCAGCCGGCCCGTGGTGCTGGATGTGCGCGAGCCCTGGGAACTGCAGACGGCCAGCGTGCGCGCTGACGGGTTCGAGCTGGTGGCCATCCCCATGGGCCAGCTCACCGGCCGCCTGGCCGAACTCGATGCCGCCCGCGATGCGGGCACGCCCATCGCCTGCCTGTGCCACCACGGTGCGCGCAGCCTGCGCGTGGCGGCGTTCCTGGAGCAACAGGGTTTCGAGCGCCTGGCCAACATCAGTGGCGGCATCGACGCGTGGTCGCACGAGCGCGACCCGGCCGTGCCCCGCTACTGAGATGCGCGCCCGCTTTCGCACCCCTTCGACATGCAGACTCTCCTGAAAGGCACCCATGACACCGTTGTTTCGGTTACTTCCCCTGTCCCTTGCGCTGGGCATGGCCTTGTGCGCTCCCGCACAGGCCCAGAGCCTGATGGAACTGCTGGAATCCGCGCGCACCTATGACACCTCCTGGCAGTCGGCCCGGCTGCAGCTCGATGCGGCCGCGCGCCGCGCCGACCAGGCCCGCGCCGGCCTGCTGCCCAGCGCCGGCCTTTCGGCCGGCCTCTCGCGCGCCAACACCGATGTGAGCCGCCCGCCGGTGGAGAAGACCGCCACCACCCAGACCCTGGGCGTGAACGCCTCGCAGCCCCTGTACCGCCCGGCCAACCGCATCAACCTGGAACAGGCCCAGCGCGGCGTGGACGTGGCCCAGGCGCAGCTCGATGCCGCCAGCCAGGACCTGCTGGTGCGCGTGAGCCAGGCCTACTTCGACGTGCTGGCCGCGCAGGACACGCTGACCTTCGTACAGGCGCAGAAGGCCGCCGTGTCGGAGCAGCTGGCCTCGGCCAAGCGCAATTTCGAAGTCGGCACCTCCACGGTGACCGACTCGCGCGAGGCCCAGGCCCGCTACGACCTGGTGATCGCCCAGGAGAGCGCGGCCGAGAACGACCGGCGTGTGAAAAAGCTCGCGCTGGACCAACTGGTGGGCATTACCGGCACCCAGCCCAAGCCGCTGGCACTGCCCCTGCAACTGCCGCCCGTGCAGCCCGACAACGTGGTGACCTGGGTGGACACGGCGCGCGAACTGCAGCCCGGCGTGCGCCAGGCCCAGATCGCCCTCGATATCGCGCGCCTGGAAACGAAGAAGGCCGAGACCGGCCACCTGCCCACCGTGGACCTGCAGGCCGGCTACAACATCCAGCGCAACCCCACCGGCACCATCACCACCCCGGGCATCAACAGCCGCACCAACAACGCCAGCGTGGGCCTGGCCCTGAACCTGCCGCTGTACGCCGGCTTCTCGGTGCAGAACCGCATCAAGGAAACCCTGGCGCTGGAAGAAAAGGCCAGCGCCGACCTGGAGACCACGCGCCGCAACGTCGCCCAGGCCACGCGCGCCGCCTTCTTCGGCGTTCAATCGGGCCAGGGCCAGGTGCAGGCCCTGCAGGCCGCCGAGGCATCGAGCCAGAGCGCGCTCGACGCCAACAAGCTCGGCTACCAGGTGGGTGTGCGCATCAACATCGACGTGCTCAACGCCCAGAGCCAGCTGTTCCAGACCAAGCGCGACCTGGCCCAGGCGCGCTACAACGTGCTCTTGGGCACGCTCAAGCTGCGCCAGGCCGCCGGCACGCTCACGCTCGAAGACGTGCAGGCCATCAATGCGCTGCTGACGCCCTGAGCGTACGTAGATTTCAGATCCGGCGAAAACGGGGCGGCTCGCCGATCTTGGCGAGCGCCTTCTTCGTCGCCTTGACCACCCCCTCGCGGCGCGCCGCCAGCCAGCCGACGCTGAACCAGGCCTGGGGATCGCTGGCGGCCATCTCGCGGTAGATGCCGCGGGCCACCTGCTCGTCGTTGAGCCGCCCCAGCGCCGACAGCGCCGGCTGCAGGCTTTCCAGGAACTTGCCCCCCTCCCCTTCAAGCACGGGCGCCACGAATTCGGCCAGGAAGCGCAGGCGCTTCAAGCGCTTGCGCACGCTGTGCTGCTCCTCGGCCGAGAGCGATGCGAAGCGCCTGGTGTCCTTGTGGATCTTGCCGTGCAGCGCATGCAGCCGCTTGTCCAGGTATTTGCGGGCCTGTCCCGGGCCCAGCGCCTCGCCTTCCTGCGGACCCGAATCCTGGGCCGTGAATCCCATCAACGCAACCAGCGCGGCCTGCAGGGCCGGTGCGCTGACGATATCGAACGGGGATGCGCTGGCTGCCCTGGCGGCTTGTTCTCCCACGGGCGGTGCGCCCGCCTCGCGCAGTTCGGCACCGATCGCGTCCAGCGCCTGGTCGCGGTCGCGCAACTCGCCCAGGCCCCGGAAGGCATCCACCAGGGGCGCCTCCCAGGCAGGGTCGAAACGGCCCGGGGCCAGGGCGTCGAGCTCGCGCAAGGCCGTGCGCAGGCGGCGGATGCCGATGCGCAACTGGTGCACATGGGTGGCGTCGCCCGAACCCTCCACGATCTCGCTGGCATTGGCCAGGATCTGCGCCAGGCAGTTGGCCACCGCAGCACGCTGCAGGTTCGGGCCCTGGAGAAACTGCTTGCGGCTTTTGGCTGACGCCATGGGGCGTGCCTTGGCGGCCGGCCTGGCCCAGTGTTCGGCCATGAGCCGCTCGCCGCGTTCGGCTTTGGACACCGTGTTCAGCACCAGCCCATACTGGGCCGCCCACTGCGTCGCCACCTCCACCAGACCCGCCACCGGGCCCTCCTTGAGCTCCAGCTCAAGCTCGCAAACCGGTGTCTCTTTTTCCTGAGGCGAGCCGCCGTGCGCGACGATACGGCCCAGGTCGAAGGCCAGTTCGACCACGCCGCCCCGGAAGGCCAGATCGCGCGTGGTGCGGTCGATCTCGGTGCGGTAGGTTTCCACCAGGGGGCCGTCCGCGCTGTCGAGCGCGGCGCGCAGGCGTTCGCCCGCCCTGGTCCCAGCATGCAGCGCGGGGCGCGCCAGCGGCGACGGGGCATCGAGCGTGACGTTGTGCTCCTCCCGGTCCAGCGGGCCATCGCCCATGGCCTTGACGGTCTGCACCCATTGCTCGCCCTCCTTGCGCAGGCGCAGCGCGATGCCGCGCGAGGACAGCGCCTTGTCCGCCGTGTCGAAATAGCGCGCCTCGAGGCGGATGGCCGAGGAGCCGCCGCGCCGCGCCGCCGCCTTCACAGCCGCCAGGCGCTTGGGCGGGATGCTGAACTTGAATTCGATTTCCATGGGCCTATTGTCCCCCTGGCGCAACAGGCCCGCCTGTCATCAATCTGCCATTTTCGTATCCTAAGCTGGCGGCTCCAGGTATGCCCTGTGCCGTGATATCTCGCGCCTGCGGCCCCGTGGACACCGCGAGAGAAACCGGCAATGAGAATATCGGAGGGGTCGCCGCTGAAAAGAAGGGCCGTCCTGCGCTCGGTTGCGGGTGCCTGCGGCATCCTGTCATTGCCTTGGCGGGCGGCCACCGCCTGGGTGCAGACCGCACCGCAGGCCCAGCGCCCCACCCTGGCCAAGGGGGTCATGAGCGGCGACGTGGTTCCCGGCCGCGCCATGGTCTGGAGCGCTACCGACCGGCCCGCGCGCATGCAGGTGCAATGGGATACGACGCCGCGCTTTGCCGACGCCCGCACCGTCAGGGGCCCGCTGGCCCTGGACGTGAGCGATTGGACAGCCCGGGTGGAACTCACGGGCCTGCCTCCCGGCCAGACCATCTTCTACCGCGTCCAGTTCCAGGATGCCGGGCAGCCCACCCTGGCCAGCGAATGGGTGGCAGGCCACTTTCAAAGCGCGCCCGCCATGCGCCGCAACGTCCGCATCATCTGGTCGGCCGACACGGGCGGCCAGGGCTTCGGCACCCACCCCGACATGGGCGGCATGGCGCTGTACGAGACCATGCGCCGCGCCGAGCCCGACCTGTTCCTCCATGCGGGGGACACGATCTACGCCACCACGCCGCTGGCGGCGCAAAAGGTGGTCGAAGACGGCCGGGTCTGGAAGAACATCGTCACGCCGGCACGGTCCCGGCCCGCACAGACCCTGGCCGAGTTCCGCGGCTGCCACAGCTACAACCTGATGGACGAGCACCTGCGCCGTTTCAATGCCGAAGTGGCGCAGGTCTGGAACTGGAGCGACCACGAGGTGACCAACAACTGGTCCCCATCCAAGGATCTGGGGCCCTGGCAGGACTACACCGAAAAGCAGGTCGGCATCCTGCAGGCCTACGGGACCCGGGCCTTCCTGGAATACGCGCCCATGCGCTGGCATGCGCAGGATGAGGCCGAACGCATCTACCGGCGCATTCCCTACGGTCCCCTGCTCGACGTGTTCGTGACGGACATGCGCAGCTACCGGGGTGGCAACAGCAGCAACCTGCAGCCGCAGGAGAGCGCGGACACGGCCTACTTCGGCAACACCCAGGTGGACTGGCTGCTGCGTGAACTCAAGGCCTCGCGTGCACTGTGGAAGGTGATTTCGCTGGACATGCCCCTGGGCACCCTGGTGCGTGACAGCCAGTTGAAGGACGCGCAGGGCACCCAGGTCATGGAAAACAATGCCAACGGCGACGGTCCGCCCCTGGGCCGCGAACTGGAAATCGCCCGCCTGCTGCGCCAGCTGGCGCGCGGGCGGGTGCGCAACGTGGTCTTCACCGCAGGTGATGTGCACTACGCGGCAGCACATTACTACAACCCGGCGCGCGCGCAGTTCCGTGACTTCGAGCCTTTCTGGGAGTTCGTGGCCGGCCCCATCCACGCCGGCACGGCGGCGCCGCTGCCCATGGACAACACCTTCGGACCGCAGGTCGTCTTCAGCAAAGGCGCCCCGCCCGGCCAGACGCTGTCGCCACTCGCAGGCCTGCAGTTCTTCGGCCAGATCGACGTCGATGCCCGGAGCCAGGCGCTCACCGTGCAGCTCAAGGATGCCTCCGGCGAGGCCATCCACCGCCAGACGCTGGAACCCCGGCGCGCATGAATTTCCCGTTCCCCCAAAATCAATCCCGCCCACCCCACTGAGAGACTCCCATGGCAAAAGAC
>NZ_JBKDTZ010000133.1:0-17290 GCF_046339755.1 Acidovorax sp.
CAGCTAACCACACGCGGACTGGCCGCCACGGCACTGCCGCTGATCGCCATCGGCCCCTGCACCGACCCCGCCGCCGTGCAGGCCCTGGCCACGGCCGCGGCGGGGCGCTGAGGCGAAGGGGCAGCACGCATGCGCGCAGCACTCTGGCTCCTGGCGTTGTTTGGCGTGGCCGTGGCGGCCGCGCTGTTTGCGGGCAACAACCAGGGCACGGTCACCCTCTACTGGCCCCCGTACCGGGTCGATCTGTCGCTGAACCTGGTGGTGCTGCTGCTCGTGGGCGGCTTCGTCACGGTGTACGCCGCCCTGCGCGCGCTGGCCGCCCTGCTGGAGCTGCCGCACCAGGCGCGCCGCTGGCGCCTGCAGCAAAAGGAACGCGCCATGCACAGCGCGCTGCTCGACGCCATGACGCACCTGCTGGGCGGGCGCTTCATCCGCTCGCGCAAGGCCGCCGTGGCCGCCCTGGCCCAGGAAAACGCCCTGGCAGCGGCCGGCGAATCGGTGCCGCACAGCCACCAATTGCGCTCCCTGGCCCATCTGGTGGCGGCCGAGGGCTCCCATGCCCTGCAGGACAAGGCCACGCGCGACAGCCACCTGCAGCGCGCGCTCGAAGACGCCCCCGCGCGCGGCACCGCGCTGGAGCTGGAGCTGCGCGAAGGCGCCCAGATGCGCGCCGCGCGCTGGACACTGGACGACCGCGACGCCGATGCCGCCCTCGAATGGCTGGCCGCCTTGCCCCAGGGCGCCGCGCGCCGCACCCTGGCGCTGCGCATCAAGCTCAAGGCCACGCGCCTGGCACGCCAGACCCAGGAGGCGCTGGACACGGCCCGCCTGCTGGCCAAGCACCGCGCCTTCTCGCCCGCCGCGGCGCAAAGCATCGTGCGCGGCCTGGCCACCGAACTCATCCAGAGCGCCCACGACACGGCGCAGCTGCGCCGCGTGTGGGACGACCTGGAGCACAGCGAACGCAAGATGCCCGAACTGGCCATCCAGGCCGCCCAGCGCATGGCCGCCCTGGGCGGCGATGCCGCCCAGGTGCGCGCCTGGCTGCTGCCGGTGTGGGAACGCATGGTGGACCTGCCCGACTCGCTGGCGGAGCAGCACGCCCTCAAGCTGGTGCGCACGCTCGAGTCGGGCCTGGACGCCCTGGACGCCCCCTGGCTGGCGCGCATCGAAGCCGCCCAGCAGGCCAACCCGCGCGACGCACGCCTGCAGTACCTGGCCGGCATGGCCTGCCTCAAGCGCCAGCTCTGGGGCAAGGCCCAGCAGCTGCTGACCCAGGCTGCCGGCCAGCTGTCCGACGCCAGCCTGCGCGCCAGCGCCTGGCGCTACCTGGCCGAGCTGGCCGAGCAGCGCGGCGATGAGCCCGCCGCCGCGGAGGCCTGGAAGAAGGCGGCGCTGGCGAGGTGAGCCCGGAGGCGCTTCGCGCCTCCCTGCCGCCAATGGAGGCGGCCCTTGCGCCGGGACACCGGCTTTTGCTTGCGCCCGCTTTCTTTTCCATGTACACGGTAGTGTGCAGTGCCGTAACCATGCGGGCAATCCAGCCATCCGACCGCCGGGCGTCGGCCATCTACCGCCCATCCATTTGCCCGCATTTTTTCCAAGCATTGGGGAACTTTGAGCGGCCAGGCCTTATCGATTCAGTTTTTTTGAATCAAAGCATCAATCCTGTTGAAGCCGAAGCGGCTGGCAACTCCTACACTGCGCTCACGGCGGGTCTCTGTGCATTCGGCACGGGGGCGCGGCGTGCTTACACCCACCACCGCCAACGACCACGATGCCCTCGCCCACACCCTCCCCCGCCAGCCGACCGGCCCGCTACACCCGCACCGCCATGCTGCTGCACTGGGTACTGGGCCTGGCCCTGATCGGTGCCTTCTGCGTCGGCCTGTACATGACCAGCCTGCCGTTCTCGCCAGCGCGGCTGAAGCTGTACAACTGGCACAAATGGGCCGGCATCACCATCCTGTCGCTGTCGGTGCTGCGCATCCTGTGGCGCGCAACGCACCGCCCGCCAGCCCTGCCGGCCGCCATGGTGCAGTCCATGCCGCGCTGGCAGACGCTTGCGCACCATGCCACGCACGGGCTGCTGTACATCCTGTTCCTGGCCGTACCGCTGATCGGCTGGGCCTACAGTTCGGCGGCGGGCTTTCCCATCGTCTTCCTGGGCCTGTGGCAACTGCCCGACTTCGTGCCCGTGGACAAGGAACTGGCCGAGGCGATCAAGCCCTGGCACCTGTACACCGCCTGCACCATGGCGGGTCTGGTGGTGCTGCACGTGGCCGCCGCACTCAAGCACCAGTTCATCGACCGCGACGGCCTGATCGGCCGCATGATGCCCGGCCCGCGCTGAGCCATCCCGGTTCCTATCGTTTTCACACACCCGAATTTCCAGGAGTCTTCATGAACGCCACTTCCTTCGTCTCGAGCCTCGTGCTGGGCGCTGCCGTGCTGGCCGCGCCAACGGCCTTCGCCCAGCAGCAACTGGTCCCCGCGCAGAGCCAGGTGCAGTTCACCGCGCGCCAGATGGGCGTGCCGCTCGAGGGGCACTTCAAGAAATTCGATGCCAAGGTGGCCTTCGACCCCGCCAAGCCCGACACCAGCAAGATCAGCTTCACCGTGGACACCGGCAGTGCCACGCTGGGCTCGCGCGAGACCGATGCCGAGCTGCCCAAGCCCACCTGGTTCAACGTGCCCAAGTTCCCGCAGGCCATGTTCGAATCCACCACCATCAAGGCGCTGGGTGGCGGCAAGTTCGAAGTGGCCGGCAAGCTCACCATCAAGGGCACGGCACAGAACGTGGTCGTGCCCGTGGCGCTGGCCCAGAGCGGCGCCACCACCACAGCCACCGGCACCCTGCCCATCAAGCGCCTGGCCTTCAAGATCGGCGAGAACGAGTGGGCCGACACCTCCATGGTGGCCGACGACGTGACCGTCAAGTTCAAGCTCGCGCTGACCGGCGTGGCCAAGCTCTGATCAAGCCCCTTTGCTTTCCCTTCGCGTTCCCTTTCCCTTGACCCATCCTTTTTCAGGAGTCCTTTCCATGCGCAAGTCTTCGTTCGCCCTGCTCGCCCTGGCTGCAGCCGCCGTCCTGTCCACGGGCGCAGCCCAGGCTCAGAGCGCCGCCTACGCCATCGACCCGTCGCACACCTTCGTGACGTTCGAGATCAGCCACTTCGGCGCCACCACCAACCGCGGCCGCTTCGACAAGAAGGAAGGCACGGTGCAGTTCGACCGCGCCGGCAAGACCGGCAAGGTGGAGATCACCGTGGACACCACGTCGATCAACTCCGGCACGCCTGCGTTCGACAAGCACCTGCAAAGCCCTGACATCTTCAACGCGGCCAAGTACCCCACGATCAAGTTCGTGTCCGACAAGTTCACGTTCAACGGCGACAAGGTCAGCGAAGTGGCCGGCCAGCTGACGCTGCTGGACAAGACCCACCCTGTGACTCTGAAGGCCACGCAGTTCAACTGCTATCAAAGCCCCATGCTCAAGCGTGAAGTCTGCGGCGGCGACTTCGAAGCCACCATCGACCGCACCCAGTGGGGCCTGGACTACGGCGTGCAGTACGGCTTCCCCAAGAACGTGCGCCTGGTGGTGCAGATCGAAGCCATCAAGCAGCAGTAATCCACCGGCCTTGCGCCCACAAGCCACCCGCGGCACGGCCACGGGTGGCTTTTTTCATGCCAGGCGCGCATCGAGCCACCAGCCGCCGGCCTGCCATGCCCAGACATAGGTGGGCGCCAGGGCCGACAGGAAATGCAGGTCGTGCGAGACCACCAGCAGCGCGCCCGTGAAGCCTTGCAGCGCGGACTGCAAGGCCTCCACCGAAGCCAGGTCCAGGTGGTTGGTGGGCTCGTCCAGCAACAGCATCTGCGCGGGCGCGCCGCCCCACAGGGCACAGGCCAGCGCGGCCTTGATGCGCTCGCCGCCGCTGAGCACGCCAACCGGGCGCTGGACGCGGTCGGCATCCAGGCCCAGTTGCGCCAGGCGCGTGCGCAAGGTGGATTCGGGCAGGGGCGAACCGAGTTCGGCCAGCCGCTGCAGCACGCTGGCATGCGGGGGCAGCAGTTGCGCGTTGTGCTGGTCCAGCCAGGCGGCGCGCACGCCGCGCACCACGCGGCCTGCCACTGGCGCCACGTGCCCGGCGACCAGGCGCAGCAAAGTGCTCTTGCCGCAGCCATTGGGCCCGGTGATGGCGATGCGCACGGGGCCGCTCCAAACCCCGCTGAGGGCAGGCTGGCCGGGCGGCGCGAACGGGGTCCGCACCTGCTCCAGCGCCAGCACCTGCTTGCCCGCGGGCACCGTGCTGCCCGGCAGTGCCAGCGCCACGGGGGTGTGGGCCGGTGCGTGGCGCGCGGCCTCGCGCACGGCGGCATCGAGCTGCTCGCGGGCCTCCTGCTGGCGTTCGTGCTCGCGCCCGGCATGGGCCTCGGCATTGTTCTTCATGCGGCCCAGCAGGATAGGCGCCAGATTGGCGGTGCGGGCCATCTGGCGCCCCTGGGCTGCGCGGCGCTGCTGCGCGCCGTGTTCGCGCTGCAGCGCCTTGCGGCCCCGGTCGCGCTCGGTGCGCGCATGGTCCAGCGCCGCCTGCGCAGCCGCCCGCTCCTGCGTCCGCTGCTCCTCGTACAGGCCCCAGTTGCCGCCGTAACGCCGCAGCCCCGCAGGCGACAGCTCCACGATCGCATCGACCGCGCCCAGCAGTTCCCGGTCATGGCTGGCCACGACCACGCCGCCCTGGCGCGCGGCCAACTGGTCCAGCAGCCAGCGGCGCGCGCCGCGGTCCAGGTGGTTGGTGGGCTCGTCGAGCACCAGCACCTCGGCATCCGAGACAAAGGCACCGGCCAGCGCCACGCGCATGCGCTCGCCGCCGCTCAGTTGCGCCGCATCGCCGCCAGCGGGCAGGTGCCCCAGGCCCAAGGCCTGCAGGGCGCGCTGCCAGCGCGTGGGCAGGTCCCACTGGCCGTCGGCCAGCAGCAGGTCGTCGGGCGTGCCGCTGCCCGCCTCCAGGTGATCCAAGGCACGCAGCACCGGGGCCAGGCCCGCCAGGTCGGCCACGGTGCAGCCGCAGGCGCCCTGCACCTCCTGCGCTACGGCATGCAGGCGCGCGCCACACAGCACAGTGCCCGTGGCGGGGGCCAGTCGGCCCAGCAACAGCTGCAGAAACACGCTCTTGCCCGCGCCGTTGGCACCCACGATGCCCGTGGTGCCGGCGCCCAGCGCCACGGTCAACGGGGTGCCCCACAGCGGCTGTCCATCGGGCAGCAGCCAGCCGACGGCCTGGAACTGAAGGGAAAGAGAAGAAAGGGAAGCAGCCCTGCTGCCTGCGGACTGAAAGGCGCAAGCAGCCCTGCTGCCTCCGCGGGCGCGCTGGCCCGAAGAATCGTTGGTCGTCGCCATGCCTGAAGCACTCCACGGTCACCACAAAGCCGCACCTGCGCACAGGCAAGGGCGGAACGGCGTGAAAGTGGCTTACAGGCGCATCGGTGAAAACACCTCGGGTGGTGGACGAGAGGCGCAATGTACCGCAAATACCCACGCCCTCAAAATTCCCTTTACGTAAATTGATTACGAATAGTAGAATTTCCAAATCGACACGCACCGACCCAAGGAGACAAGCGCATGAATGCCGTTCTGAAGCCCGACCTCGCCAGCCTGCCCGCACCGGCCGCCTTCCAGCAGTTGCACCACTACGCCTACAAGGCACGCGACGCGGAGGAAACGCGCCAGTTCTACGAGGACATCCTGGGCCTGCCGCTGTACCACATCATCCAGAGCGACCACGTGCCCAGCACGGGCGAGTACTGCCCCTACACGCACTTCTTCTTTCGCTTGAAGGACGGCTCCTTCATCGCCTTCTTCGACCTGGGCGACGACGTGAAGGCCGAGCCCTCGCCCAACACGCCACTGTGGGTCAACCACATCTCCTTCCGCGTGGACACGGTGCAGGAACTGCAGAACACCAAGGAGCGCCTGGAGGCCTTCGGCATCGAGGTGCTGGGCGTGACCGACCACCACATCTTCAAGAGCATCTACTTCTTCGACCCCAACGGCATCCGCCTGGAGCTGACTGCCCAGTTGGCCGATGCCAACGCCATGGCCAAGGACAGCACCGTGGCCCATGCGCGCCTGAAGGAATGGACGGCGCGCAAGGAGCAATGGCGCAAGGAACGCGCCGAGGGCAAGGTGGCCCAGCCGCTCAAGCCCCAGACCAACGACCGGCCTGAATTCGCCAAGGGCTGAAGCCGGCCTCAGCAAAAAAAGGCGCCACCCTCGCGGGCGGCGCCTTTCTCCTTCGGTGCGGTCCGAAAGCTACACCGCGTCCAACTCGGCCAGCAGATCGCTGGTGGTCGCAGCCTCCAGCAGCGCACGTGTGTAGGGCTGCTGCGGCCGGTCGAAGATGTCGGCCACGCTGCCCTCCTCGACGATGCGGCCGTTCTCCATCACGACGATGCGGTCGGCGATCTCGGACACCACGGCCAGGTTGTGCGAGATGAACAGGCAGCCGAAGCCGCGCTCGGCCTGCAGGCGCTTGAGCAGGTCCAGCACCTGCTTCTGGATGGTCATGTCCAGCGCCGACACCGGCTCATCGGCCACCACGAAGGCCGGCTTGCGCACCAGTGCGCGTGCAATCGCCACGCGCTGGCGCTGCCCGCCCGACAGGGCATGCGGGTAGCGCTCGCCAAAGCCGGCCAGACCCACCTCGGCCAGCATCGCATCCACCGTGGCGCGCAGGGCCTCGCGCGTGAGCGGCGGGCCGTGGCGCAGCGGCTCGGCCACGATGTCGAAGACGCGCTGGCGCGGGTCGAGCGAAGAGTACGGGTCCTGGAACACCAGCTGGCAGGCCAGGCGGAATTCGCGCCGGCCCGCGGCATCGGCACTGCCCAGCGGCGTGCCGCGAAAGCACACATCGCCGCCGGCCACGGGCAGCAGGCCGATCATGGCGCGGCCCAGCGTGGTCTTGCCCGAGCCCGAGCCGCCCACCACGGCCACCACCTCGCCCGGCTGGATGGCCAGCGACACACCGCGCACCGCGAGCTTGGGCACGGCCTTGGACAGCCAGCCCTGGCGCGCACCCGGAAAGCTCACCTGCACGTCCCGGGCCTCGATCAGCGGCGCCCGAGCGGGCCGCGCCGAGCGCTGGGCGCTCCGTTGGGGCAAAGCGTCGATCAGGCTCTTCGTGTAAGCCTCGCGCGGGGCGGTGAGCACGCTGCGCACGGGGCCGGTCTCCACCAGGCGGCCTTTTTCGAGCACCACCACCGACTGCGCGTAGCGCGCCACCAGCCCCAGGTCGTGGGTGATCAGCAGCACGGCCGTGCCCTCGGTGCGCGTGAGCTCGGCCATGATCTCCATCACCTCGCGCTGGCTCAGCGAATCGAGTGCCGTCGTAGGCTCGTCGGCGATCAGCAGGCGCGGCTTGAGCAGCATGACCGAGGCCAGCATGATGCGCTGGCGCATGCCGCCCGAGAACTGGTGCGGGTACGAGGCCAGGCAGCGCTCAGGGTCTGCGATCTGCACGCGGCGCAGCATGGCGATGCCGCGCTCTCGCGCCTGGGCCGTGGTGACCTTCTCGTGCAGGCGCAGGCCCTCGAAGAGCTGCTCGGCAATCGTCATGGCCGGGTTGAGCGAGACCATGGGTTCCTGGAACACCATGCCTACGTCGCAGCCGCGCAGCGCACGCAGCGACTGGGCCGAGAGCGTGCCCACATCGCACCCCTGCAGCAGCACACTGCCGCCGCTCTGGCGCACCTGGGGCGGCAGCAGGCCAAGCACGGCGCGCCCGGCCATGGTCTTGCCGCTGCCCGATTCGCCCACCAGGGCCACCACGCCGCCCGCAGGCACGTCGAAGGAGACGGCATCCAGCAGCGGGCGCTCCAGCGGGCCGTGCACGGTGAGTTCGCGCACGGACAGCAGCGGCGGCGGGTTCTTCTCGGTCGTCGTCATGTCGGTTCTTTCCGCCACGGTGTGAATGGATGGGCGCATCAGTGGTGCTCCATGCGCGGGTCGAGCCAGTCGCGCAGCGCATCGCCCAGCAGGTTCACGCCGAGCAGCGTGAGTGCGATGCAGGCGCCAGGCGCAATGCCCAGCCAGGCAGCGGTCTCGATGTAGGGCCGGCCCGAGGCCAGCATATTGCCCCAGGTGGGCGCAGGCGGCGGCACGCCCAGGCCCAGGAAGCTCAGCGCGCTCTCGGCCAGGATGACCCAGCCGAACATCGACGTGGCCAGCACCACCAGGGGCGCCACGCAGTTGGGCAGGATGTGCGCGAACACCGTGCGCAGGCCGGAGTTGCCGATGACCTCGGAGGCCTCGATGTACTCCTTCTCGCGCAGCGACAGCACCGAGCCGCGCACCACACGCACCGCCGTGGGCGCATAGGCCAGGCCCAGCGCGACGATGATGCCCCACTGGTTGGCACCCACGATGACCATCACCCCCAGCGCCAGCAGGATGCCGGGGAAGGCCAGCAGCGCATCGTTGAAGACCATCAGCACGCGGTCCAGCCAGCCGCGGAAGTAGCCGGCCACCAGGCCAATCACCACGCCCAGCACCAGCGCCAGCGCCACGGTGAGCGCGGCCACCACCAGGCTGGTGCCGGCACCGGCCATCAGGCGCGAGAGGATGTCGCGGCCGAACTCGTCGGTGCCCAGCAGGTAGGCGCCCGAGGGCGGCTGCAGCCGCTGGCGCAGCGCCACGCCCATGGGGTTGTAAGGTGTCCAGAACACCGACAGCAAGGCCATGGCGCCCACCAGGCCGACCAGCAGGCCGCCGACCAGCGCATTCGCCCGCAGGCGTTTCATCCAGCGTTTCACCACCATCATGACGCGGACACCCGGGGATCGAACAGGGGATAGCACAGGTCCACCACGAGGTTGACCAGCACGTAGATCGCGGCCGTGAACAGCAGGCAGCCCTGCACCACGGGGTAGTCGCGCGCGAAGATCGCATCCACCAGCAGGCGGCCCAGGCCGGGCAGCGTGAACACCGTCTCCAGCACGGCGATGCCGCCCAGCAGGTTGCCCAGCACCAGGCCGATCATGGTCCAGGTGGGCGCGAAGGCATTGGGCAACACATGGCGCAGCAGCACGCGGCGCTCGGCCAGGCCCTTGGCGCGGGCATGCGTCACGTACTCCAGGCGCAGCACCTCCACGGCGCTGGCGCGCGCCATGCGGGTGAGGATACCGAGCTCGATCAGCGCCAGCGTGATGGTCGGCAAGATCAGGAAGGTGAGCGCCGAGCGCCAGTCCTCGCTGAAGGGCACGTACCCCACCACCGGCACCAGGCCGAGCTTGAGGCCCACGAAGAGCAGCAACAGCAGGCCCAGCCAGAAGCTCGGGATGGACAGAAAGAACGTGGCGGCAGCCACCACCATGGTGTCGAGCACGCTGTTCTGCTTCCACGCGGCCAGCAGGCCGGCGGGCACGGCCAGCAGCGCTGCCAGGGCCACGGCCACGAGCACGATGGCGGCGCTGACCTGGAAGCGTTCGAGCAGAAGCGGCAGCACGGCCTCGCCGCTGGTGATGGACTGGCCCAGGTCGCCCTGCAGCACCCGGCCGAGCCAGAGCGTGAACTGAACGGGGATGGGCCGGTCGAGCCCGAACTGGGCATGCAGGTCGGCCAGTTGCTCGGGCGTGGCGCTGTCACCCAGGATGAGCAGCGCCGGATCGCCCGGCACCAGGCGCATGAGCACGAAGACCATCAGGCTCACGAGGAACAGGGTGGGCAGCGTCCACAACAGGCGCCGGCCCAGGTAGGCAGGAAAGGAGGAACCCATGGCGGATCTGGAATCGTCAGTTCGGCAGTGCCATGCGCATCACGGTGCACGCAGGGTGACACCCCAGGCGCGCGGCGTTCCCAGGGCCCAACCCTTGTAGCCCTTGGCATAGGAGCGGGCGGCGCTGGTGTTCACGGCCGAGTACATGAAGACCGCGGGCACGTCCTCGCGCATGCGGGCTTCGAGCTTGTCGAACAGCGCCTGGCGCTGGGCCGTGTCGGTGGTCTCCATGCTCTTGGCCAGCAGTTCGTGCGCCTGCGGGTCGTCCCACACCTTGCGCGGCTGCTTGTCCTTGGGGCCCGTGACCATCTCGTACGACAGGGCCGGGTCGAGCCGGGCTGAGAACGTGAAGCCCATGGCCTGGTAGTTGCCCTTGTTGTAGCGGTCCAGCAGCGTGGCCCAGTCGAGCACCTCGACCTCGGCCTTGATGCCGGCCTCCTGCACCATGGCCTGGGTCAGCACGGCGATGTTGAAGACGCTGTTGTAGCGCTTGGTGGCCAGGATCTTGATGGGCTCGCCCTTGTAGCCGGCCTCGGCCAGCAGCTTCTTCGCCTGGGCCAGGTTGCGCGCGGGCACCGCCGCCTGCGGCTTCTTGTAGAAGGCACTGGGCGTGGGCACGACCGAGCGGCTGGGCGGTGCATTGCCCGAGGTGACGGCGGCCACCAGCTCGGGCATGTCGAGCGCGAGCGCGATGGCGCGGCGGATGCGCGCGTCCTTGAGCAGCGGGTCGCGCGTCTGGAACAGCAGGCCCTGCACGTTCATCGTGGCCTGGGTCTCCATGAGGATGTCCTTGCGGCCCTTGTACTCGGCCATGTCCTCGTCGTTGATGTCGTAGTTCAGGTCGATCCCGCCCGAGAACAGCGCCGCCTTGGCCGCCGACGCATCGGGGATGACGATGAAGCGCACCTTGGGCGTCTCGGCGATCTTGGCGCCGGTGTTGCCGTCGCGCGGGCCCGGCAGCGCGGCATAGCCGTCGTTGCGCAAGAGCTCGATGTACTGGCCGCGCTTCCATTCGCCCAGCTTGTAGGGGCCGGTGGCCACGGGCTCGCGCCACTTGCCGTCGGCTTCGAGCGAGCTGCGGTGGTAGATGCCGGTGCCGCCGCAGTCCACGCGCGCCAGCGTGGCCAGGAACAGGGCCGAGGGCTTGTCCAGCGTGTAGACCACGGTGGCCGCATCGGGCGCCTCCACCTTGAGCACCTTGGCCAGGCCGCGCCCGTCGAACTCGGCCAGGCAGCGCCAGTTGTTGGCCGGGGCCATGTAGCGGTTCCAGGCAAAGAGCACATCGTCGGCCGTGAGCGGCGCGCCGTTGTGGAACTTGACGCCCTGGCGCAGCTTGAAGGTATAGGTCTTGCCGTCGGCCGAGGTGCTGACCGACTGTGCCAGCAGCGGCGCCACGGAGGCATCCTCGCGGTAGGCCACCAGGCCTTCGAGCACGTGCATCATCACCGCGTCGGTGTTGTTGTCGCGGTTGATGCCGGGGTCGGTGGAGCGGATGTCGGCGTTCAGGCGGATGCGCAGCGTGTCGGGCTGCGGCTGGGCCTGGGCGACGGAGCACAGGCCGGCCAGCAAGGCCAGGCCACTGGACAGCCAGCGCGAGGGGGCAGTAGTCATCTCGAGGTCCTTTCTTCGTGGGTCAGGCAGGTGCGGACAGCCTCAGGCCAGCGCCAGTTGGCGCTCCATGTCCAGGGTGTACGACGCGAAGCTGCGGCTCAGCGCGGGCAGCATGGCCACTTCCATCTCGCCCAGAGCCGGCTCCATCACCACCATGGCCACGGTGGCCGACAGGTTGCTGCTGGAGTTGGGGCGCGGCGGGCGGCACACCGACCAGGGCGACTGGAAGTCGTCGAACAGCGCGGTCTTGATGTGCTCGCGCGTGAGCGTACCGATGTGCGGCTCCACCAGTTCACGCACACGCAGGTCGCGATACAGCGAGTCGGGTGTGTTCACGATGCCCATGTCGCGGACCTTGCCCAGGGCGATCGGGCTCTGGAAGTGGTTGGCATGCACGATGACGCCGCGCTCGGGGTGGACCTGGAAGGTTTCGTCGGGCGCGCACTCGAAGTCGATGGCCACGCCCGTGGCGTGCGAGACCATCACGTTGTTGGAGGCTGACTTGGGCGTGCAGTACACAATGCGCATGGCCAGGGCCAGTTGCACCTGCTCCAGCGCCTTGCGGCGCAGCAGGGCCAGTGGCACACCGAGCTGGCGGTAGTCACGGTCGGATTCCAGGTAGTTGGCGGTGATGGAGATGCCCGCAGAATTCATGCCCGAGCGGGCCAGGCCGCCGGCCTCGGTGAAGGTCAGGAGGTCCGGTCCGTCCTCGCGCAGCACGCGCAGCACGATGGCGGTCTCGGCGCACTCGGCCTTCCAGTCCCAGTTCTGGGCGTGGATCACGCGGCCCGAGGCCGTGGCCTGCGGCATGGCAACCACGCCGGTGCAGCCATCGGGGTCGATCTGCGCGGGCTGGCCCTTGCGGCGGCGGTCGGCCAGCTTGAGGATCTCGGTGCGCGCATTGAGCATCACGATGGCCTCGTACGAGACCCCGGCGCCCTCGGCAATGCCGCGCATCTCGTCCAGGTAGGCCGCCTCGAAGGCCTCGATGGTGGGCTCGAAGTTCTGCACCAGTGTGCCGATCTCGGGCCAGCCGAGTTTGCTGGCTTCGAGCTGGGTGGAGTAATGTTCGATGCCGCGCAGGATGCGCGCCTTGGCCTGTTCGCCATACTGGCGGCCGCGCTCGCGCGGCGCGCCGCTGATCTCGACCAGGGGGCAGGAAGGAATGGGCTGGTCGGAGCCCCAGGGAAATGTCTGGTCCATGGCGTTGGGTGGAGTGAGCAATCGGTGATCGATGATTTAAATTGTATTTTGTAAAATAAAAAACATCAACCATTTCAAACCATGGCTTCTACATCCTTGCACCTGGAGCTGGCGGACCGCATCAGCCGCCTCATCCACGAAGACGGCCTGGCGGCGGGCGCGCGCCTCAACGAGAACCAGCTTGCAGAGCGCTTGGGCGTCTCGCGCACCCCCGTGCGTGCCGCGCTCGACCAGCTGGCGCAGCAGGGCTTTGCCGAGCGCAAACCGCACCGCGGGGTGGAGCTGCTGCGCCTGCCGCCCCTGCCCTCGGCCGCCCGCGAGGCGCCCGACGACAGCGACCAGTTGCTGCGGCGCATCGCCTACGACCGCCAGCACGGCAACCTGGGCGAGTACGTGTCGGAAAAAGAGCTGATGGAGGCCTACGACCTGGGCCGCCCTGCCATCCGCAACGCGCTGGAGCGCCTGGCCGACCTGGGCGCCATCGAGCCCAAGCTGGGCTATGGCTGGCGCTTCGCCACCGGGGCCTGGGACGCCAACGTGCGCAACGAGAGCTACCGCTACCGCATGGTGATCGAACCCGCGGCCATCCGCGAGCCCGGCTTTGCCCTGCCGCCGGCCTGGGCCCAGGACATGCGCCAGCAGCACGAGGCATTCCTGCGCACGCTGTCGGAGGATTCGTCCAGCATCGCCTTCTTCGAGATGAATGCAGCCTTCCACGAAGGCGTCGCCGCCGCCTCGGGCAACCGCTTCTTCCACATGGACATCCAGCGCCAGAACCGCCTGCGCCGCCTGTCCAACTACGACTGGAAGTACGGCCGTGAGCGCATGGAGGTGAACTGCCGCGAGCACCTGGAAATGCTGGACCGCATGCAGGCGGGAGACCAGGAACTGGCCGCGCTGCTGATGCTGCGCCACCTGGACGTGGCCAGCCGCCTCAGACCACCGGCGAAGACCTGAGGCCGGAAACCGCCGCGTTCGCGGGTTGCACGGTCATTTGATTTTTGTTGAAACAAAAAACATAATGACGGAAATTGCAGCCCTCACCGAAAGCCCATGACCTCTGCCTCCATCGCCCCCAACGACTCCGCCTTCTGGCTCCCCTTCACCGCCCAGCGCCAGTTCCAGCAGCAGCCCATGCTGTTCACGGCCGCGCAGGGCATGCACTACACCACCGAGGACGGCCGCCAGGTGCTCGATGCCATGGCCGGCCTGTGGTGTTGCAATGCAGGCCACGGCCAGCCGCGCATCACCGAGGCGATCCGCGAGGCCGCGGGCCGCCTGGATTTCGTCTCCTCGTTCAAGATGAGCCACCCGGCCGCCTTCACGCTGGCCCAGCGCATTGCGGCGCTGGCACCCGAAGGCATGGACCATGTGTTCTTCACCAACTCGGGCTCCGAAGCGGTGGACACGGCGCTCAAGATCGCGCGCGCCTACCACCAGGCCCGTGGCGATGCGCGCCGCACCCTCTTGGTGGGCCGCGCCAAGGGCTACCACGGCATGGGCTTCGGCGGCCTGTCGGTGGCCGGCCTGGGCCGTCACAAGCGCGACTTCGGGCCGCTGCTGCCCGACACCGCCCACCTGCCCCTGCCCTATGATGCCGACGCCCGCTTCTCGCACGGCCAGCCGGCCACCGGCGCGCACTACGCGAATGCGCTGGAGCAGCTGTTCGTGGTGCACGACCCGGCCACCATCGCCGCCGTGATCGTCGAGCCCGTCACCGGCTCGGGCGGTGTGTACCCGCCGCCCGTGGGCTACCTGCAGCGCCTGCGCGAGTTGTGCACGCAGCACGGCATCCTGCTGATCTTCGACGAGGTGATCACCGGCTTTGCGCGCGTGGGCGCCGCGTTCGGGGCCCAGGCCTTCGGCGTCACGCCCGACCTGATCTGCTGCGCCAAGGGCATGACCAACGGCGCCGTGCCCATGGGCGGCGTGCTCGTGGGCAACAGCGTGTACGAGGCCTTCATGCAGGGCTCGGCCAACGTGATCGAGCTGTTCCACGGCTACACCTACTCGGCCCACCCGCTGGCCTGCGCAGCCGGCCTGGCCACGCTGGACGTGCACGAGGAACTCAACCTGGCCGCGCGCGTGCAGGCCATCGCCCCGGTGTGGGAGGCCGCCCTGCATGCGCTGCGCGATGCCCCGCATGTGGTGGACGTGCGCAATATCGGCCTGCTGGGTGCCGTGGACCTGGCGCCGCGCCCGGGTGCTGCCGGTGCACGCGCCCAGGCCGTGCACATCGCCTGCTTCGAGGCCGGCGTGCTGGTGCGCAACTCGGGCGACACGCTGGTGCTCTCGCCCCCGCTGGTGATCAGCGAGGCGCAGATCGGCGAGATGGCGCACAGCATCCGCACGGCCCTGCAGCACATCGCCTGAGCACCCGCCATGCAGGAACATTTGAATTTCTACATCGACGGCGCCTGGGTGTCCGCCCAGGGCACGCGCACGCAGGACGTGATCGACCCGTTCACCGAGCAGCCCGTGGCACGCATCGCCCTGGGCGATGCACGCGACCTCGACCGGGCCGTGGCCGCAGCCCGCCGCGCCTTCCCGGCCTGGGCCGGGCAAAGCCGGGAGCAGCGCCTGGCCGTGCTGCAGGCCGTGATCGCCGCCTACGAGACCCGCATGGACGCCATCGCCATGGCGGTGTCGCTGGAGATGGGTGCGCCGCTCACGCTGGCGCGCCAGGCGCATGCCGTGGCCGGCCTGTCGCACCTGAAGCAGGCCGCCCAGGTGCTGGCCGGCTATGCCTTCGACGAAGTGGTCAACCGCACCCGCATCACGCGCGAGCCCATTGGCGTGTGCGGCCTGATCACGCCCTGGAACTGGCCCCTGAACCAGATCGCCTGCAAGGTGGCGCCGGCCCTGGCCGCGGGCTGCACCGTGGTGCTCAAGCCCAGCGAGACGGCACCGCTCTCGGCCCTGCTGTTCGCCCAGGTGCTGCACGAAGCGGGCGTGCCGCCCGGGGTGTTCAACCTGGTCAACGGCGACGGCCCCGGCGTGGGCGCGGCCATGGCCGCGCATGCGGACATCGACATGCTGTCCTTCACCGGCTCCACGCGGGCCGGCGTGGCCGTGGCCAAGGCGGCGGCCGACACCGTCAAGCGCGTCGCGCAGGAGCTGGGCGGCAAGTCACCCCACATCGTGGTGGACGGCGTGGACCTGCCGGCCACCGTGCGCCAGGCGGCGCTGCAGTGCTTTCGCAACAGCGGCCAGTCGTGCAACGCACCCACGCGCCTTCTGGTGCCCGCGCACCTGCACGATGCCGCCACGGCCATCGCGGTGCAAGCAGCGCAGTCGCTGCGCCCAGGCGATCCGCGCGATGCAGCCACCACCCTCGGACCCGTGGCCAATGCCGTGCAATACGCCAAGGTGCGCGAGTGCATCGCCACCGGCCTGCGCGAGGGCGCACAGCTCGCCACGGGCGGGCTGGAACGGCCCGAGGGGCTGGCCCATGGCTACTTCGTGCAGCCCACCGTGTTTGCCAACGTGGCCACCACCATGGCGATTGCGCGCGAGGAAATCTTCGGGCCCGTGCTCTGCATCCTGCCCTATGGCAGCGAGGAAGAAGCCATCGCCATGGCCAACGACACGGTCTATGGCCTGTCGGCCTATGTGAGCGCGCCCGACCTGGACCACGCCCGGCGCATCGCCCGGCGGCTGCGGGCCGGCATGGTGCACCTCAACGGCGCACGCGCCGACCATGCGGCGCCGTTCGGCGGCTACCGGCAGTCGGGCAACGGGCGCGAGTGGGGCCGCATGGGTTTCGAGGAGTATCTGGAGACCAAGTCCATGTTCGGGTACGAGGAGCCTGAGGCATAAACGCAGCGGCGTCTTTCACACGGGGGGTTGCGCTTCCCCTTGGCGCATGCAACTGGCACGGCCCAGGCCAGCGCCCCCGCGCAAGGGCCGCCCCGCCGCGCTGGGGGCGTCCCCCCTCCCGACTCGCGCAGCGAGTCGAGAGAGGGTGAAGGCGCGAAGCGACTCAGGGGGTGCTTCCATCTATTCCGTGGGCGCGGGCACCGAGTGCAGCAGCACGGGGTGGTTGCCATAGGCATCCACGCTCTCGATCTGCACGCCAAAGCCCCACAGTCGCGCCACGTGGCGCAGCACCTCCTGCGTGTCCTCGCCCAGCGGGCGGCCCCGGTACTGGGTGTGGCGCAGGGTCAGGCTGCGGTCGCCGCGCAGGTTCACGTTCCAGACCTGGATGTTGGGCTCGCGCGTGCCCAGGTCGTACTGCTGCGACAGCATCTGGCGCAGGCTGCGGTAGCCGTTCTCGTCGTGGATCTCGCTGACCACCAGCTCGCTCAGGGCCGGGTCGTCGTGCAGGGCGAACAGGCGCATCTCGCGCATCAGGTTGGGGCTCAGGTACTGGCCGATGAAGCTCTCGTCCTTGAAGTTGCGCATGGCATGGTCGAGCGTGGGCAGCCAGGGCGCACCGGCGAAGTCGGGGAACCAGCGTTTGTCTTCGGGCGTAGGGTTCTGGCAGATGCGCTGGATGTCGCGGTACATGGCAAAGCCCAGCGCATAGGGGTTGATGCCGCTGTAGGCGCGGTGCCCCACGGGGGGTTGGAAGATCACATTGGTGTGCGAGCCCAGCCACTCGACCATCACCCCGTCGCTCAGGTGGCCCTCGTCGTACAGGGTGCTCAGCAAGGTGTAATGCCAGAAGGTGGCCCAGCCCTCGTTCATGACCTGGCTCTGGC
>NZ_JBKDTZ010000134.1:0-10613 GCF_046339755.1 Acidovorax sp.
GCTTTGAACAGACTGACCGACGGTAGCGATGGTTTGCTCGGAGGTCGCAAACGGACGACTAACGAGTTTCCGAGCCGGAGCGCGACCTTGGGGCCTTCGGGTGTCACAAGCTATTGATAACATATTTTATCGATAGTAAAGTCACCGCACCCGCCCACCACCGGACGACCGGCCATGCCCACCCCGCCGAACCCCCTGAGCCAGGTCGAGGACTGGGCCCGTCGCGCCCGGCAGGCCCAAGCTGCCGCTGCCCACGCCTACGCGCGGCTCCTGGACCTGGCCGAAGACGTCAACAGCGGCCAGGCCGCCCGCATCGCCCAGTTCATCGCCAGCACCTACGACGGTGCTGCCTTCCCGCTCGACCCGTTCTCGCTGCGCGGCCTGGACGTGGGCATCTCGGACGACATGCTGCTCTGCCTGGACGCGCTGCGCTGGGGCAAGGCGGAGTTGCACGAGCTGGTACCCGATGGCCAGCACCGGGTGCAGGCACTTCTGCAGATCTGGGGCGTCACCGGTCCGGAGGACGAGTGATGGCCGATCTGCCCGAACTGATCCACGAGACGCTCCCCGAGGTCCTGCCGCCCGCGGGTCGGCTGCTCAGCGCCGAGGCGTATCAGCGCCTGGCCGAGGTGCCGCCGGAGATCGAGTGGTTTGCGAACCTGGGCAGCAAGGCCACGCGGCGCGCATACGAGAACGCCCTGCAGGACTTCCGGCGTTTCACCGGCATCACCCAGCCCGAGGAGTTCCGTACCGTCACCCGGGCGCATGTCATCGCCTGGCGGGAAGACCTGCTGCAGCGAGCTTTGAGCGGTCAGACCATCCGGCACCGCCTGGCGGCGCTGTCGTCGCTCTTTGAGTACCTCTGCGACCGCAATGCGGTGACGCACAACCCGGTCAAGGGTGTGAAGCGCCCTCCGGTGGAGAGCTACGAGGGCAAGACCCCTGCGATCGGGGACCACCAGGCGCGGCAGCTGCTGGACGCTCCGGACGCCGGCACGCTCAAGGGCAAGCGCGATCGGGCCATCCTGGCCACGCTGCTGTATCACGCGCTGCGGCGCGACGAGCTGTGCCGGCTGAAGGTCAAAGACTACAAGCAGGAGCGGCGAGGGGTGGCGCACCTGAAGGTGTCCGGTAAGGGCGGCAAGACGCGGTATGTACCGCTTCACCCGGCCGCTGGGGGCTGGGTGGCCGAGTACCTGGAATCTTCGGGCCATGGTGCTGAAGAAGGCGGGGCCCTCTTTCGGCCGCTGCACCACAGCCGGCCTGGTGGCATAGCCAAGTCGATCACGCCGGACGGGATCTACAAGATCGTTCGCTGCTACTCTGCGGCGTTAGGTTTTGAGATCGGGGCGCATGCGCTGCGCGCGACGGCAGCGACGAACGCGCTGGACCATCAGGCCGACATCGCCAAGGTACAAGAGTGGCTCGGGCACGCGAACATCGCGACGACCCGGATCTACGACCGACGCAAGACGCGGCCGGAGGACAGCCCGACCTTCAAGGTGGCGTATTGAACTTTCTGTGAGGAAAACCGTTTGTACGGTAGTCCTTTGCTCGCATCAAGGCGGCGTTGGTAGCGTCTTCTGTCGTGTGAAACGGCAATTCAACGCCAACTTTTTCCGCAATGTGAAATAAGTAGCAAAATTTAGGTGTCTTTGCTGACGATGCGCTAGCGTCAGTCGTGGCAGACTCATCGAGTCATAAAGACACGGCTGCCTTTCGGGTGACATATAACAGAGAGCTTTGCCTCTCGACCCGTCTGGCGGCCAAATTTTTTTCCGGTGCTCAACTACGCGATCCTCATCGATGGTGGATTCGCCAAGCGCAAGCTAGGCAGCGCGCGTAATCCGGCCACAGCCGAAGACTTTGCCCGATTGGTGGGTGCTCTTTGCTCTGCGCATCCGTTGAGTGGGATGCGCTTGCATCGTGTCTACTACTATGACTCAGCTCCGCTGACCTCTTCTCACATGAAGCCGCTTGGCGGCGGAACAGTGGAGTTCGGCGCTACCGCCATAGCGGAGCGATCTCGTAGTCTCTTTGACCAGCTTTCGAAGCAGCCATACATGGCGCTTCGCCTCGGTGAGTTGGCATTTGAGGGCTGGGCAGTCAGGCCGCGTACGCTCGATAAAGCCGAAGGGACCGCTGTAGAGATTCGTGCAGAAGATTTGAATCCACAGATCAGTCAGAAGGGTGTCGATATGCGCATCGGCATGGATATTGCTGCTCTGACGTTGAAAAGACAGGTTCAGGTCATTGTGCTCGTTTCCGGCGACAGCGACTTTATCCCTGCCATGAAGTTTGCTCGGCGCGAAGGTGCACAGCTTTTTCTCTGTCCGATTGGCGCGCATGTTCGTCCTACGATGAATGAACACAGCGACCTGATGATCGAGATTGATCCGAAGTCCTTTGGGAAGCTTGAATAGGGCTGATCGTGCACTCGTCGCTCATCTAAAACACAAGAGCTGTTGATTCGAGTGGAGTGAAACGTGGTCTCACGGGCCGGTAGCTAACGAGTCCAGCAGCTTCATCAAGTCCGGCGGCTGCCGAACGATGTGATAGCTCCACCGCCCGAAGCGCCCGTCGTTGTTGACGGCGGTGCACCAGCGGTGTGCGGCCTGGGCCTTCACCTCGGCATCACCAGGCTGGCCCTTCACCTCGACCATCAGGCGCTCGCCCGTCGTCAGGTCCACGATGAAGTCGGGCAGATAGCGGCGGCGGATGCCGTCCTTGCGGTACGGCACGATGAAGCCCAGGTGGTCGTTCTTGACCCACCTGGCCACGCCCTCGTGTGCGTCCAGGGCCGTAGCCGCTGCCTGCTCCCACGTCTTCGTGTCGGTGACGATGGCGTTCAGGTGGCACTTGTGTGCTGGCCAGGGCTGCCGGCCAGTGAAGAACTCGACGTGTCGTGTCGATCGCTCGCCCGCCGGTCCGGGCGTGATGATGGGCCGCTCCTGCGTCTTGCCGCTCTCGTCCACGGGCATCAGCGAGTCGAACAGGATGCCCACCGCCTGCTGGAAGTACGGGTTCAGCGCCACGTCTTGCGCCACTCGGTTGCCTAACGGTTTCAGCTTCTCGGCCAGGAACCGGGTGGTGTAGCTCAGCAGTTGCGGAAACAGCCGGTGCGTGGGGATGACATCGCCACGGTCGGCCAGCCACTGCTGCGTCAGCACCTTGGCCATGGTGAAGGCCACCTGCTGCACGCGCACCTTGGCACGCCACTGCTCCAGGTTCACCACATCAGCCGCGCCCGGCCCGTAGGCGGCCAGTGAGCCGTCCTGGGTAGTCAGCCCCTTCATCAGGGTCACGTCCGGCACCGTCATGGGGTTCAGATCCAGGCTCGGCACCTTGGGCCAATCCATCGTGAGCCGGGTCACACCGGGGTCGGTGTAGCCCTCCACCACAGGGAAGGCCAGTTCAAACTGCGCCTTGGCCGGCACAGCGTAAATCTGGTTGGCCGGCGGTGATGGCGGTTGCTGGGCGCCGCCCTCCACTTTGAACGGGATGAGCTCGAAGGGTACGCCGAAGACCTTGGCCGTCTCCTCGCGGAAGAAGCCGGTGGCCTCATCCACTGCGTAGGACGTGCGCCGCAGCGCCCGGCCGACCACCTGCTCGCACAGCAGCTGCGAGCCGAAGGGGCGCAGGCCCACCACGTGCGTCACGGTCGTGGCGTCCCAACCCTCGGACAGCATGGCTACGCTGATGATGCAGCGAACATCGCGGCCGGGCGGCACGCTGGCGTCTATGGTCACCAGGCCGTTATCGTCGTCCTCCAGGGCCTTGCGGTTGTGCTTCTCGACCATGGCCACGTACTCTTCGGGCACCTTGTTGCCCGGCCAGCCGGTCTTACCGATGGTCTCCAGTACGAAGCGCAGGCGCCGCGCCTCGTCGTTCTTGCCACCGCCCTCGGCGATGTCCTCGGCCACCTTGCTGTCCACCCGCACAGTCCATTCACGGCCCGGGGCGTTGCGGAACTGCTCGGGCGCGGCGCCGTAGGTGGCGTTGCCGTTGGCAAGCCAGTCGTACAGCTCCTTGGCCAGCGCGGTATCGCGGCACACGATGATGAAGACCGGCGGTACGTCCGTCTTGCGGTGGCCTGCCTTGAATTGCGCCGACCACTGCTCGGCCGTCTTGCGCCACTCATCGGCCAGTTGCACGATGGGCTGCGTGGCGTAGCGCATCAGCACGTCGGGCGTCAGCTTGCCGCTGTGGCCTTCCTTCTCGGCAATCTCCTGCACCCACCGCCACACGTTGAAGTAGGCGGGTGTCTCGGTGCCGCCGATGTCCTGCGTGGGGAGCTGCGGAATCTTCACCAGGCCGGCTTCGATGGCCTCCAGCAGGCTGAAGTCGGATACCACCCAGGGGAAGGGCTTGCCCACCTCGTTGCCACTGCCCTGGATGAAGAACGGCGTGGCCGACAGGTCCACGCACAGCCGCACGCCATTGGTTCGACCGCCCAGCGCCTTGTTGATGCGGTCCAGGCCCTCAATCCACACCGTGGCCTCGCGGGCATCGACCTCGGCCGTTTCCTCGTCGATGGCGAAGGTGTCCTCGGCGTCGAGCTTGCCGCGCCGGTAGGCGTGGTGGGCCTCGTCGTTCATCACCAGGATGGCAGAGCTGCGCCCTTTGCGGTTGCCCAGCACGCGGCGCAGGAAGGCGGTGTCGCTCTCGTAGTAGCGCACCTCCTTGACCTCGAAGCCGGTGAGCTGGCCCTTGTTGTCCCGCAGCTCGCGCAGGATGTCGAAGGCTCCAGTCACCGCCTGCTGCCGGATGTCGGCTTCGGTCACCGCGTCCTTGCCGCCCACCTTCACGGTACGCAGCTTCTCCACCGGCACGCCGCGCTTCACCACCTTGGCCGACGTGCCGTTCACGTCGGTCAGCTCGCGGCGCTCCAGGTTGTGCCAGTTGGTGATGAAGACCTCGCCCTTGCGCAGGTCGGGCATGCGGTGCAGCGGCACCAGTTGCCGGGTGCGGTACAGGCTGAGCTCGTCCAGGTTGGGGTCTAGCTCGCGCAGCCGGTCGCGGATGGTCACGTTTGGGCAGACTATGAGCACCGTGTCCGAATAGGCCGAGGCCTGCGGCTGGGCCACCTTGTTCAAGATGGACCACGCCGACAGCATGCCCATCACTGTGGTCTTGCCGCTGCCCGTGGCCATCTTCAGCGCGTAGCGCACGAAGGCCTTGTAGCCGTCAGCCTTGGCGTCGTCGCCTGGCTCGTCGCTGGGCACGTTGATGCCCTGCTTCAGGTCGTCCGGCCCCTCCACCAGGAACAGCACCGTCTCCACTGCTTCGAGCTGGGCGAAGAACAGCCGCTGCGAACGGTCAGGCGAGCGCCACAGTTCCAGCAGTTCCCGCGTGACCTTGGTGGCGCCGGCATAGTCGCGCTCGCGCCATTCCTGCAGCCGCTGGCGGATGAGGTTGGCCAGGTCCAGCAGGTATTCCTGGCCCTTGGATGCGTCGTCCAGCAGCGACTGCTGGCCCTTGGCCTTGCGCCCGCGCGCGGCGCGGTCGGGCACGCGGAAGAAGTACGAGGCCAAGCGCCGGCCTGGCCGCTTCTCCGGGTGCTTGCCTTCCTCGATGTGCCAGTGATACGCCGGGGGTACATACGGGAGGTTGATGATGGGTGCTTCGACAGCGTTGATTTGGCTCATGCTGCGGCTTCCCTTGCCAGCTCCCGTTCGATGCCGTGCAGAAGTTTGCCCAGGCTCGGTGAAGCGGGTGTAGCGAGATTCAGGTGGGGGGCAATAGCCTTGGCCCATGCGGACTTGTCAGCGCCAGTGACCTCATCTGTCTTGTAACCCAGCGCAGCGGCAAGAACCTCCCAGGCTCCACAGACCTTGTCAGGTGCCACCGCACGCAACCGCTGAAGCCGAGCTTTGGGGTAGGCGGCCTCAACCGCATTCGCATCGGCAATAAACCAGCTCTCGGTCTCTTCAATCGCCAGTCGGAACAACACATGGGGCGGGCGCTTGGGTAGCGACGCCAACATCCCCTGCAACTCGGCAAGCAATTGATGGCAAGGTGTGTCGTCCACATCCACAACCACCAACACGCAGGCCTCATGGCCAAGGTAACGGCCAAAGCCTTGCAGCTTGGCCGGCAACTGATGCAGCAGGCCTTGATGTCGTGGATCAGGCCTTGCCAGCGGGTTGGATGGCAGGCTACCCCGTCCCTTGTGCGGGTGGATCCGGAAGTCCTGCCCTTCAATCAGGCCAAAGCGGCGTACCAGCACCTCGCGCACAGCCGGTACGTCCGAAGCCCCTTCAACGAGTACCTCGAAGTACTTCATGGCTGCCCCATGCCGAAGTGGTTACTGAACCACAGGCTGCCCATCGGGATGCCCTCATCGAAGAGCGCTTTGACCCCCGGTATGTCGGCTGCTCTTGCCAATACGCTGAAGCCGTCGATTCCTTTCTCCAGGATCCAAACCTCCTGTGGCGTCAAGGCATCGACGAAATTTGGGGCATGCGTCGTGATCAGCACCTGTGGGCCCTTGGCCCGGCGCGCGAAGTCCTTGAACTCGCGAGCAAGATCTGCCAGAAGCTGGTGGTGCAATCCGTTCTCTGGCTCTTCGATGCCAATTAGCGGTGCTGGGTCTGGGTCTTCCATCAACAGCATGTAGGCCAGCAACTTCAGAGTGCCGTCCGACATGTCCTGTTGGAAGAAGGGCTCGGCATATCCGTTAACGTGGAAGGCCAGCAGCAGGCGCTTGTCCGGCGCGGGTATGGGCTCTATCCGCAAGAGGCCGGGGATCTTCTTGGCGATGCGGGCGAGCATCGCCTTGAAAGCCTCAGGGTTTGAGCGCTGGATGAACTGCAGGTACTTACCGAGGTTCTCGCCCGTGCGATCAAGGTGCGGCTCCGCGCCAGACATGGGCTGCTTACGCGCCAGATCGGGGACGAAGTACGACAAATACCAGCCCGAGAGGAAGGCGCGAAAGGCAGCAATCCGCGGGTGATCGGCCAGGGTACCCAGGGTGGCGATGCCCAGCACTTGTCGGTCGGACATGGCCACCTGGTCATGCCGATTGCCCTCGGCGCTGGCAGATGCCTCTCCGGCCCACACCGTACCTCGTCCGTTTTCGATCAGGAGAAACGAGTGCGGCTGACCGGAGCTTTGGCCTTTGCGGCGTTGGCGCAGCCGTTCGTAGACCACTACGGGTCGGCCATGCCGGTCGCCATTGATGTGCAGCGTGTAGCTGATCGGCCGTGAATCACCGCTCTCGCGGTAACGGATCTCAAACTGGATCGGTCCGTCTACGCCCTGAGTCCGGAGCCGCTCAAAGCCCCCACGCTGAGGCTTGTCGCATGCCGCCTGCACACCTTCCTGCAGGCAATCTCCGACAAAGCCCAGTGCGTCCATCAGGGTGGACTTTCCCGTGCCGTTGGCGCCGATCACCGCCATCAGTCGTGGCAGCGGCTCAGCGCCGTTATCAAAGGTTTTGCCTAAGGTTACCTCGCGTAAAGCGCGGTAGTTCTGGATCTGGATGCCTTCAAGAATCGCCATCACTTCACCTCCAACACGCGCATCAGCTCGTTACCGCGCTCGTCGATGACCTTCACCGCCACGCGGCGCTTCGGCCCGATGGGGAACGGCTCGCTCACGGTGCCGGCCAGGTGCTCCCACACCGACGGGTCAAACTCGGCCTTCAGCGACTTCTGCAGGTTGTCCCATGCGGCAGTCTTGGGGAAGAAAACCTGGGTGGCGTAGAAGCACATACCGTCGTAGTCGGTGTCCAGCATCCACGCGGGCAGGTTCTGCGCGGGGATGTCTTCCTGGTCCATCGTGGCAGGGTTGAAGATGTCCAGACCGAATAGCTCTACTTCCCACAGGTCGGCGCCGTCGGCGTTCTTCGTGCCGGTCTTGCGCGGTTTCGCATCTGGCAGGCCGGTGACCGAGAAGATTTCGCTAGCGCGGCTGGTCTTCAGCAGGTCGCTCATCGCGACGTCCGGCGTGACCGTGACGTAGGTGCAGGGCACGCGCAGTTTCTTTCGGTCTTCCAGCAGCTCGCGCGCCTTGGCCTGGATGGCGAAGCCGAAGAAGTAAAGGTGGCTGTAGCTCAGCAGCAGTGCCTCACGGGCCGCCTCGAACACCACGTCGGACGAGATGGCGCCATCCTCTGGACCGAAGACCACGGCGATACGGTTGCCCTCGGCATCCAGGCCCTCGGCGTGAATGGCATCGCTATCGGTCATGCGGCGGCTGTCGGCCAGCACAAGTTCGCGGTTGCCGGGCAGGCGCAGCGTCTTGGACTGGCGCAGCACCTGGGTCATGCGCTCGATGTGCGTGGCGGGGTCGGCGTACCGGCCGGCGGGTTCGGCCACGAGCAAAGGCAGGCCGCCGTTGGCAGCGTCGGCCTCGCTAAGTGCGGCATCCAAGCTCTGGGCTTCGGACTCTGCCTGGGCTCCCTCCTCAAGCTCGACTGTCTGCGCGGGCGCAATGGTTGCCTCAACCACGAACGGACCGGCAACGCGGGTCACCTTGTCATTCACCTCAGGCCGGTCCACCAGCACTTCCATGGCCGGCTGCTCGTCATTAGCGATGGACTTCAGGGTGATGTGCGGCACCAAACCGCCGACTTCTTCGCCCTTGCGGTTCTGCCTGCGCTTGTAGACGAAGCCTCCGGCCGGACCTCTTGTCGGGTCCTTCAGTTCGTAGTACGGGAAAGTCGCGGTTAGCAGGCGCTGGCGGGCCAACGCCAACGGGACGCGCGAGGTATCGCAGGTAATCCAGCGCCGGCCCCATTGCTCAGCAACATAGGCCGTCGTACCAGACCCACAAGTCGGGTCGAACACGAGGTCACCGGGGTCGCTACACATCAGCATGCAGCGTTGGATGACCTTCGGCGATGTCTGAACCACATATAGCTTGTCCGACGCGAAACCTGCGATACCCGTGTCCTCCCACATGTTCGAAATGGAGTAGACGGGAAAGTCGTTCAAGAACCGTACGTAGTACAGCCCCCCCGATGTGGCCTCGACCCGCTTGCTGGACACGAGCCGCGCCATGCCCTCTTCGCCTGTCTTCCAGTAGCCGCGCTTCGGCCGAAACACCCTGCTATCGAACTCGACTGGGAAGTCACCCGGCGGTCGTTGGCTGGTCAGGTTGTCGATTCGGTAAATGCGCGCGCCATCCGGCAACTGACCTACATCTGCTTTCTCTGCTGCAGTCAGTGGCCTACGAGAACCATCCGGCAGCTCGACCTTACCGTATGCGCTCGCGCCATCACCACCAAAAGTCTTCGGCAAATAGAGATGCCTGTACTTGATTCGATTGATGTCCTTTGCATACCAAATCAAGTAGTCAACCGTCGCTGGGATGAGGTCCGTCGTGGCGCTGGTTGTCTTTGAGAACGTGATGACCGATACAAAGTTACTGGCGCCGAACACCTCGTCCAGCACTTCTCGGACGTGATGAAGGTTTTCGTCTGAAATCTGCACAAACACGCTGCCACTGTCTGTCAGCAGTTCCTTGGCGAGCATCATTCGGTCGCGCAAGTACGTCAGGTAAGAGTGCAGCCCAAGTTCCCACGTATCCCGATAAGCCTTCACCATTTCGGGTTCGCGAGTCATCTCGTCGTCAGCGCCATGCGTCACGTCGCGCTTGCGGACGAAGGGCTGGAAGTTCGAGCCAAACTTCACTCCGTAGGGCGGGTCAATGAAGACCATCTGGACCTGACCGCCCAGGCCTTCAAACTCCAGCATGGAGTTCATCACCTGCAGGCTGTCCCCGAGGATCATTCGGTTCTGCCACGGTCCCTTGTGCTCGTAGGCATCGAGCTTGTCGGTCACGTCCAGCCCGCCGCCGTCGCCGAACAGGTCGTAGGTGGTGCCCTTGGCCTTGCGGTGCTTGATGCCCTCCAGGATGGCCTTGGTCGAGTGCCGCTCGTGCACGAACAGCGGCACCGTGGGCACTGAAATCTGGTGGCGCTCAGCCTTTCCGGTCCAGTTCAGGAAGGGCTGGCTCAGCGCCTGCAGCAGGTCGGCCGCCGCCTTCAGCGACTGCACCTGCACGCCACCGCCAGCCCATACCTGCGGGGCGGTGAACACCGCCGCCTCGCCTTCAGTGGCGCAGCGCTGCACCAGGCCCAGCAGCCATTCGGCTAGGTCGCGGTCGCGGTTCTCGTCCCAGCTCAGCGCCGGGTCCAGGCTGCTGTCGTAGCGGTAGGTCTTCGGCGGCTTCCTGGTGTTGAACTGGTCCTGCACGCCGACATCCGGCCGCTGTGTGGCCTGCTGGGCATGCTGGTAATCGGTGGCTTGGCTTTGCGGCGTGGCTGCGCTCTTCTTGGTGGCCAAAACGTACTCCCCGTTTGGTTCTTGGTTGAGTCGAGAAGTGCAGATGCTAGGTCCGCATGTGCGTAACTTGCGCTGCTCAGCTGGTGTTTTCGCTGCCGCCTTGAGGCTTGTAGGTCGCTGAGGGCGGGTGATTCACAGTGTGGATGAGCATAGGGTGGCTGGTAGGTCACCGTATATCCAAGGTTGTGGGATGGGAGTTCGCAGGTTCTGTGTGCTTGCGTACCGCCGTTCCTCGGTTTGGACCATTCTCCTGGCGGGTGTTTTGTCGGGCGTCCCGGCCAGCGCTTCGCGCCACCCGGCCGGGTGCTCAGTCGCGACAGC
>NZ_JBKDTZ010000135.1:0-49700 GCF_046339755.1 Acidovorax sp.
CAGCGACCTGTACGAGAGCGTGAAGGAAAGCGCCGCCAAGGGCGAGGACCTGCGCAAGGTCTACGAGGCAACCTTTGCGAAGCTGCAACCCAAGTACGGGCACTGGGTGATCTTCAACCACTGCATGCCGTTCGACGTGACACGGGCCTACGACGAGGCCACGCAGTACCCGGACCCGCGCATCTGGACGGCCGAGCGCGATGTGCAGATGTGGAAAGCCCTGGAAGGCTGAGACCGGAGCGGAGGAGACAAGAATGACAACCGCCACGACGACAGCACCACCCGCCTTCGACGGTACCGGCGCCCAGGTGCAGGCCATCGAGTTTGCCTACCAGCGCTCTCCTGACCAGGATGCGGCCCACCCTGTGCAGCACCCCGTCGTGGTGGTGGGCGCGGGCCCCGTGGGCCTGTCGCTGGCCATCGACCTGGCCCAGCGCGGCCAGCGCGTGGTGGTGCTGGACAACGACTGCAAGCTTTCCACCGGCTCGCGTGCCATCTGCTTTGCCAAGCGCACCCTGGAGATCTGGGACCGCCTGGGCGTGGGCCAGCGCATGGTGGACAAAGGCGTGTCATGGAACGTGGGCAAGGTGTTCTTCCACGACGCCCCGCTGTACGAGTTCAACCTGCTGCCCGAAGAGGGGCACGAGCGCCCGGCCTTCATCAACCTGCAGCAGTACTACGCCGAGGCCTACCTGGTGGAGCGGGCGCTGCAATTGCCGAACATCGAGCTGCGCTGGCGCAACAAGGTGGCGGGCATTGCGCCCCGTGACGATGGCGCATTGCTGACCATCGAGACCCCTGAGGGCGAGTACCGGATTGACGCGCAGTGGGTCGCCGCCTGCGACGGCTCGCGCTCGCCCCTGCGCCAGATGATGGGGCTGGAGAGCAAGGGCCGCATCTTCCAGGACCGCTTTCTGATCGCCGACGTGAAGATGGCGGGCAGCACGGACTTTCCGACCGAGCGCTGGTTCTGGTTCGACCCGCCCTTCCACCCCAACCAGAGCGTGCTGCTGCACCGCCAGCCCGACAACGTCTGGCGCATCGACTTCCAGCTGGGCTGGAACGCCGACCCCGAGGAAGAAAAAAAGCCCGAGAACATCCTGCCGCGCGTGCGCGCGCTGCTGGGGCCGGATGCGCAGTTCGAGCTCGAATGGGCCAGCGTCTACACCTTTGCCTGCCTGCGCATGGACCGCTTCGTGCACGGCCGCGTGGTCTTCGCCGGCGACAGCGCGCATGGCGTCTCGCCCTTCGGCGCGCGCGGCGCCAACAGCGGCGTGCAGGACGCCGAGAACCTGGCCTGGAAGCTCGACTGGGTGCTGCGCGGCCGCGCCGGCCAGGAATTGCTGGCCACCTATGGCCCCGAGCGCGAGTATGCGGCCGACGAGAACATTGCCAACTCGACCCGCGCCACCGACTTCATCACGCCCAAGAGCGAGATCAGCCGCCTGTTCCGCGATGCCGCGCTGCAGCTGGCGCGCGAGCACCCGTTTGCGCGCCGCATCGTCAACAGCGGGCGCCTGGCGGTGCCGGCCACGCGGCATGGCTCGGCGCTCAACACACCCGACGCCGATGCCTTTGCCGGCACCCAGGTGCCCGGCGCCGTGCTGCTCGATGCACCGGTGCTACAGGGCGGCCAGGGCACCTGGCTGCTGCGCACGCTGGGGCCGGACTTTACGCTGCTGGTGTTCCGCCCCGCGCCGGCCTGGGCAGCGGCCCTGCCCCAAGTAAAGCTGCTGCAGGTGGGCAGCGACCTGGTCGACGCGCAGGGCCTGCTCACGCAGCGCCTGGACGCGCGGCCCGGCACGGCCTACCTGGTGCGGCCCGACCAGCATGTGTGCGCGCGCTGGCGCAGCCTGGATGAAACCGCCGTGCGCGCTGCGCTGGCGAAAGCAACCGCCGGCCGCCAGCCCGTAGTCGCCACCGCCAACCTCGCAACCGCCTGACGAAGGAGCCCTGAGCATGCTCGACACCCAGCCCCACCTGCAGGCCTGCGACGACTTCTACGAGTCCCTGATCGCCAGCCACAATGGTCTCACCCCGCCCGAGAGCCATGCGATGAACGCCCGCCTCATCCTGCTGCTGGCCAACCACATCGGCGACCAGGCCACGCTGCTGCAGGCACTGCAGTTTGCACGCGGCAGCCAGGCGCCCGCCGGCAACGCGGGCCTCGCGCCCGTGACGCCGGTCGCCCCGGTGCACGCCGCGGCCTGACACCCCAGCACCATTCTTGAACCATCCGCCGTGCAAGTCCCGCAAAGACGGGACCTGCGGCGCCGCTGTGCCTCTTTGCAACCCCGACACCCTCAAAACCGGAGACAAATCCCATGCTGCGCAAACACTTCCTCGCCACCCTTGCGGGCCTGGCCCTCACGCCCTTTGCCCTGAACGCGCACGCCCAGGACGCCAAACCGCTCGAATGGGTGGTCGGCTATGCGGCGGGTGGCGGCTCGGACATCGTGGCGCGCACCATCGCCGAATCCATGGGCGCGAGCCTGGGCCGCCCGGTCATCATCAACAACAAGCCCGGCGCGGGCACCAACATCGCGGCCGACTATGCAGCGCGCCACAAGGACTTCGGCAACCTGGTCTTCTCGGCCGACTTCGCCACGCTGGCGGCCAACCCCTTTCTGTTCAGCAAACTGAGCTACAACGCCGAGAAGGACTTCCAGCCCGTGGGCCTGCTGGTGCGCTTTCCGATGTTCCTGGTGGTCTCCAACAACGTGCCCGCCAAAAACCTCAAGGAGTTCACGGCCTGGGCCAAGGGCCAGGCGAACGGCGTGAACTGGGCATCGGCCGGCCCGGGCAGCCCGCACCACCTGGTGGGCGAGCTGTTCCGCGAGCAGAGCGGCCTGTCGCTCACCCATGTGCCCTACCGCGGCGCGGCGCCGGCCATCCAGGACGTGATCGGCGGCCAGGTGCCGGCGATGTGGATCGACAGCGCCACGGTCTACCCCTTCCTGGCCACGAACAAGGTGCGCGCCATCGGCGTGGCCAGCCCGCAGCGCGTGGCGACCATGCCCGATGTGCCCACCCTTCAGGAGCAGGGCTTGCAGGGATTCGAGGGATATGCCTGGCAGGGGCTGGTCGCCCCCACGGGCACCTCGACCGAGACCGTGGCCCAGTTCAGCAAGGCACTGCAGACGGCCCTGGCCGACACGCGCACCCGCGCACGGCTGCAGGCCCTGGGCGTGGAGCCCTTGCCCGGCACCCCGGCCCAGATGGGCAGCTATGCGAAGGCCGAGCGAGAAAAATGGGGCCGCGTGATCACCAAACTGGGCGTCAAGCTCGACTGATCCGCCTGCTTACGGCGTGCGCTGGGCCCGCGCACGCTGCAGGCGGCGCCCACGCTGCAGCACGGGGGCCAGCCACAGGGCCTGCACCGCCGCATAGCCCAGCGCCGCGAGCACCAGGCCCAGCACGGGCAGCCCGACCAACAGCGGCGTACCCAGCGCCTGCATCCACTCGGCCAGGGCCTGCACGCTCAAGGCGCCGGCCGGGCCATCGGCATTGAAGGGCGGCAGCGATTGCTCGCCCGGCAGCACCGCCGAGCCCACCTGGAAGGCCAGCACGTAGAGCGGCACGGTGGTCAGGGGGTTGGTGTAGAAAGTGGTGACCGCACCGGCCACCACATTGCCGCGCAGCCAGGCGCAAGCGCCGACCGCCCCCACCAGTTGCAGCGGGCCGGGACTCAGCCCGCAGAACAGGCCCGCCGCCACGCCGCGTGCCAGCGGTTCGCGCTGGAAGCGGAACAGCGCATGCCGCTCCATCCAGGGCACGGCGCCGGCCAGCGCCGTGCGGCCCAGCAGGTCGCGCACGCTGGGCTCCAGGTGGCGCAGCTTGCGGCGCAGGGTGTTCAGCATCTGCACCCGCCGCTTACCAGGTGAAGGCAGCTGCGGTGGCCACGCCCCACAGCGTGGCCAGGGCCGTGAGCAGGCCCACGTCGCGCCGCTCGTTGCCCAGGCACCAGGCCAGCAGGGCCGTGCCGCCCAGGGCCACGAGCATGGTGAGCATCACCGACTCGATCAATCCCAGTTCCATGGAAATGTCCTTTCATCAGGGCTTGGGGGGCAGGGGCGTGGCTTCCTGCCCATGTGCCTTGCCCGCCGAGCTGCGCAGGGACAGGATGATGGAGCCTGCGATCAGGCCCGCAGTGACCAGAAGGGCATAGCCGATCGGGATCTTCACCAGGTCGATGAGCAGCATCTTGCTGCCGATGAACACCAGCACCAGGGCCAGGCCATAGGCCAGCAGGTGGAAGCGGTCGGCCAGGTCGGCCAGCAGGAAGTACAGCGCACGCAGGCCCAGGATGGCGAAGATATTGGCCGTGAGCACGATGAACGGGTCGCTGGTGATCGCGAAGATGGCCGGGATGCTGTCCACCGCGAAGATGATGTCCGTGGTGCCGATCAGGATCAGGACCACGAACAGCGGCGTGTAATGCTTGACGCCGTTGATGGTGGTGGTCAGCTTCTCGCCGTCGAACACGTCGGCGATGCGGATGCGCTTGCGCAAAAAGCGCAGCACCGGGTTGGTAGCGATGTCGGGCTCTTGGCCGGCGGCGAACCACATCTTGGCACCGGTGAACACCAGGAAGGCGCCGAACACGTAGAGCAGCCAGTGGAACGAGGCCAGCAGCCAGGCGCCTGCCAGGATCAGCAGGGTGCGCAGCACGATGGCGCCGATGATGCCGATGATGAGCGCGCGCTTCTGGTGCTGGGCCGGTACCGCGAAGTAGCTGAACAGCATCAGGAACACGAAGATGTTGTCGATGGACAGGCTTTTCTCCACCAGGTAGCCGGTGATGAACTGCATCGACACGGTGTTGGCCACCTCGCGGCCCTGGCTGCCGTCCAGGTACCACCACAGGCCGGCCACGAACACAAAGGCCAGGCTGAACCACAGGGCGCTCCACTTCAGGGCCTCTTTGGTCGTGACCTTGTGCGCGCCCTGGCGCTCCATGACCAAGAGGTCGATGCCGATGGCAACGACCACGAAGACGGCAAAGCCCGCCCACATCCACCAGGTTCCAATGGTTTCCATGATGTTGTTCTCCTTCTTCGCGCAGCGGCGTCAGCGCCGCGAACGCGGCAGGGGTGGCAGGCCCGGGATCGGGGTGGTGGGGGCAATGCGGACGGCGGTGGGGTGCATGAGGGGACTCCTGAGAAATTCAAGGCAAGCCCGCACTGTAGGGATGTCCTTTCATCTTTAAAACCTGCCTTTTCGATACCATTCATCTGGTTTTTACGAACCAAAAACCTTTTTACGGATACCCCTTCTCACCGTTGGGACAACCCAGACCATGAGCCAGAGCTTCAACTACCGCCACCTCTACTACTTCTGGGTGGTCGCCAAGGAGGGCGGCATCGCGCGCGCCGCCGAGCGGCTGGACATGGCCGTGCAGACCATCAGCGCGCAGGTGCGCCTGCTCGAGCAGGCACTGGGCACCAGCCTGCTGCGCACCGAGGGGCGCAGCCTGGTGCTCACCGAGGCCGGCGTGGCGGCATTGCACGAGGCCGACCAGATCTTTGCCCTGGGCGAGCAGCTGACCCACCGCGTGCGCGAGGCCGCCAGCGGCAAGACGCTGCGGCTGAACCTGGGCATCTCGGACGGCATCGCCAAATTGGCCATGCACCGGCTGCTCACGCCCGTGCTCGACGAGCCGCACCTGCGCCTGCTGTGCCATGAAGGGGAGTTCCAGCCGCTGCTGGGCGAGCTCGCGCTGCACAAGCTCGACGCGGTGCTGGCCGACCGCGCCGCACCGCCCAACCCGGCCCTCAAGACCACCAGCCAGCTGCTGGGCACGAGTGCCGTGGCCTGGTACGCCCCGCCCGTGTGGGGCGAGGCCGCGGCGCAGCAGTTTCCGCAGAGCCTGGCCGTGGTGCCCGTGCTGCTGCCCACCGAGCATGCGGCCATGCGCGCGCGCATCGACCACTGGCTGGAGCGCGAACGCATCCGCCCGCGCATCGCGGGCGAGTTCGAGGACAGTGCCCTGCTCAGCACCTTTGCCGCCACGGGCATGGGCGTGATGCCGGCGCCGGAGTCGGTGGGCGGGCACCTTGCGCGCACGCACGGCCTGGTGCACGTGGGCACCACACCCGACGTGCAGGAGCAGTTCCACCTGATCTACAACGCGCGCAAGGTCATGCACCCGCTGCTCACGCGGCTGCTGGAATCCTCCGAGGGCGGCGCGCTGCTGAACTCCTGAGAAGCCTACTTCGTGAAACGGCCGTCGCGGCCCATCATCAGCAGGTCGACGAACTTGCCCGAGCTGTGCTGGCCGGGCCCCAGCTCCACCGGGTAGCCGCCCAGGTTCACGCTCTTCATCGACTCCATGGCCTGCACCAGGCCGGCGCGCGTGGGCTTGGCGCCGGCGCGCTGCAGCGCCTCGACCAGGAAGCGGGCGGAGATGAAGCCCTCCATCTGGCTGAAGGTGTACTCGGTGATGCCCTTGGCCTTGGCCAGGGTCTGGAACTCGCGCGAGATCGGCATGCTCTGGTTCCAGGGCGAAGGGACCACCTGCGAGACCACCACGCCGCGTGCGCGCTCGCCCAGCGCCTTGACGAGCTGGGCGTTGCTGATCACCGAGAGCATGTAGAAGGTGGAGCGGTGGCCCGCGTTGAGGTAGGCATCGACGAAATCCACGCTGGGCTTGCCGGCGCTGATCACGATGATGGCCTGCGGCGACTCCTTGGCAACGGCGGCGACCGCATCGGCCATCTTCGAGCCATCGACCTCCAGCGGGGCCTTGGCCACCAGGTTCACCTTGTGGACCTGCACGGACTTCTCGACCGAGGCCAGGCCGCCCGTGCCGAAGGGGTTGTTCAAGTAGACCGCGGCGATGCGCGAGATGCCTACCGAGGCCAGTTGCTTGACCGTGGCGTCAAGCTCTGCCGCGTAGCCGGCCTTGATGTTGAACACGTAGCGGCTGCCGGGCTGGCGCAGGCCGTCCGAGCCGGTGAAGGGCGCGATGAAGGGCACGCCGCGCTCCTCGGCGATGGGCAGCGCGGCCAGCGCGGGCGGGGTGCCGGCGTACTGGAACAGCGCGAGCACCTTGTCCTCGTCGATCAGCTTCTTCGTGTTCTCGGCGGCCTTCTTGGGGTCGTAGGCATCGTCGATGGCGACCACGCGGATCTTGCGCCCGCGCACACCGCCCGCGGCGTTGACGTGGTCGAAGTACAGGGCCGCGCCCTGGCGCACCTCGGTGGTGAGCGCAGCCAGTGGGCCGCTCAGTTGGCAGGACTGGCCGATCACGATCTCACTGTCGGTCACGCCTGCGCTGTCCTGCGCGAAGGCCGGGCCGCCGGCCAGGCCCAGGGCCGCGCCCCAGCGCAGGAAATCCCTGCGCAAAAAACGGGGTGGAACGCCTGCATCCATGTCTTGTCTCCTGTCGTCTTTATGCTTTTTCACAACGCAAAAACCCTTCCGGTGCCTGCGACGGCTGTGGAAGGGTGGAGAGGAGATCGCCGCTGCGTTACACGGCGGTCCTCGGGTGTGTCAGTGGGCCTCGGCCGCTGCGTGCGCAGCCCCTCCCATGCCCAGGTAGGTGTCGATGATGCGGCGGTCGTTGAGCAGGTCCTGCGCGGCCCCGGTCAGCGCCACGGCGCCCATCTCGAGCACATAGGCCCGGTCGGCCACGCGCAGCGCGGCGCGCGCGTTCTGCTCCACCAGCAGCACCGACACGCCGTGCTGGCGCAGCGAGGAGACGACCTGCAGCACCTCGCGCACGATCAGCGGCGCCAGGCCCAACGAAGGCTCGTCGAGCATCAACAGGCGCGGACGCGCCATCAGCGCGCGGCCGATGGCCAGCATCTGGCGCTCGCCGCCCGAGAGCGTGGAGGCCAGTTGCGCGCGGCGCTCGCGCAGGCGCGGAAAGATGCCGAAGACCTCTTCCATGCGCTGGGCCTGGTCGCGCTGGCCCTTGCGCCAGCGCGAGAAGCCGCCGAGCAGCAGGTTGTCTTCCACCGACATCTCGCCGAAGAGTTCGCGCTTTTCGGGCACCAGGGCCACACCGCGCGCCACCATGGCGTCCCCGCTGGGACGGGCGATGCGCGCGCCGGCCAGGGTGATGGAACCGGTGGCAGGCAAGAGGCCCATGGCCGCGCACAGCAGCGTGGTCTTGCCGGCGCCGTTGGGGCCGATCACGGTGACGATCTCCCCCTCGTTCACGTCGAGGCGGACCTGGTGCACGGCCTCCACGGGGCCGTAGGACACGGACAGGTCCTGCAGTTGCAGCAAGGCGGTCATGCGGTGGCTCCTTCGGGTGCAGCGGCAGGCAGGTCGTCGTCGGCGCCGCCCAGGTAGGCGTCGAGCACGCGCTGGTTGCTCTGCACCTGTGCGGGTGTGCCCTCGGCGATCACGGTGCCGAACTCCAGCACGGTGATGCGGTCGGCCAGGTTCATCACGAATTCCATGTCGTGCTCCACCACCAGGATGCCCAGGCCCTCGGCGCGCAGCTGGCGCAGCAGGTCGGCCAGGGCCTTCTTTTCCAGGTGGCGCAGGCCGGCGGCCGGCTCGTCGAGCAGCAGGATGGCCGGCTGGCCGGCCAGGGCGCGCGCGATCTCGACGATGCGCTGCTGGCCCAGGGCCAGCGAGGCAGCGGGGGTGTCGGCATGCGCGCCCAGGCCGCAGCGCTCGATCTGGCGGCGGGCTTCGGCCAGCAGGGCGGCTTCTTCGGCGCGGTCCAGGCGCAGCATGGAGGCGATCCAGCCGCGGTGGGCGCGCTGGTGCGCGCCCAGGGCGACGTTCTCGACCACGCTGCGCTGGCCCAAGAGGCGCACATGCTGGAAGGTGCGCGCCATGCCCAGCCTGGCAAAGGCGCGCGAGGGGCGGCGCAGCATGGCCTGGTCCATCAGGCGCACCTCGCCCTCGGTCGCATCGTCCACGCCCGAGATCATGTTGAAGAAGGTGCTCTTGCCCGCGCCGTTGGGGCCGATCAGGGCATGCACCTCGCCGGCCTTCACGTCCATGGAGACGTTGTTGTTGGCGACCAGGCCGCCGAAGCGCTTGGTCACATTGCGCGCCTGCAGCAGCACGGTGCCTGCCGCCGGCAGCGTGCGCTGGACGAGCGGCGCCGCCTCGCGCACGGCGCGCGGCGCCTCGCGGCGCAGCCAGCGCTCGCCCAGGCGCTGCAGCGTGGGCCACAGGCCGTCGGCAAAGCGCTGCAGCACGAAGACCATGAGCAGGCCGAAGACGATGACCTCGAAGTTGCCGCTGGTGCCCAGCAGCGAGGGCAGTACGTCCTGCAGCTTCTCCTTGAGCAAGGCGATCAGCGTGGCGCCCAGCACCGCGCCCCAGAGGTGGCCGGCACCGCCGACCACGGCCATGAACAGGTACTCGATGCCGATGTTGAGGTTGAAAGGCGTGGGGCTGACGAAGCGCTGCAGGTGCGCATACAGCCAACCCGAAATGGCGGCGAGCAGGGCCGCCAGCACGAAGAGCTTGATGCGGTAGTGCGCCGTGTCCACGCCCATGGACTCGGCCATCACCCGCCCACCCTTGAGCGCGCGGATGGCGCGGCCCTCGCGCGAATCGAGCAGGTTGTGCAGCAGCCACAGGGCCACCAGCAGCACGGCCCATATGAGCACGCCGATGGCGCGCGGCGAGGCCAGCGAGAAGCCCGCCACGACCAGCGGCGGAATGCCGGTGATGCCGGTCTGCCCGCCCAGGAACTCCATGTTGCCGAACAGGTAGTACAGCGACAGGCCCCAGGCGATGGTGCACAGCGGCAGGTAGTGGCCCGAGAGCTTGAGCGTGACCGAGCCCAGGCCCCAGGCCACGGCGAAGGTGATCAGAAGGCCCAGCACCAGGCCCACCCAGGGCATGCCCGCCATGCCCACCACGCCCGAGAGTGCCTGCACCGAGGCCGGTGCGGTGCAGATCCAGGCCGTGGCATAGGCGCCGACGCCCACGAAGGCGGCCTGGCCGAAGGAGGTCATGCCGCCCACGCCGGTGAGCATGACCAGGCCGGCCGCGACGATGGCGTACAGGCCGATGTAGCTGAGCGTGACCACGGTGAAGTCGGGCAGCCAGCCCCAGCACAGGGCCAGCAGCGCGACGGCGGCCAGCGTGAGCTGGGTGCGCGTGGCGATACCGCGCGAAGCAGTGGCTACCGGTGCGCCGGCGGCCAGGTCGGTTTTGTAGGGCGCGCTCATTCCTCATCCTCCACATGGCGGCTGTTGAGCGAACGCCACCACAGCACGGGGACGATCAGGGTGAACACGAGAACCTCCTTGTAGGCACTGGCCCAGAACGATGCGAAGGCCTCCAGCTGGCCCACGATGAGCGCGCCGAGCAGCGCCATGGGGTAGCTGCCCAGGCCGCCGACGATGGCCGCGACGAAGCCCTTGAGGCCGATCAGGAACCCCGTGTCGTAGTACACGGTGGTGAGCGGGGCGATCAAGAGGCCCGAGACTGCGCCGATCAGCGCGGCCAGGGCAAAGCTCACGTCGCCCGAGAGTTCGGTGGGAATGCCCATGAGGCGCGCACCTACGCGGTTGAGGGCCGTGGCGCGCAGCGCCTTGCCCACCATGGAGCGGCCGAAGAACAAAAACAGCAGCATCACCAGCGCCAGCGTGACGCCCAGCACCACGAGCGACTGGCCCGAGATGGGGATGCCGCCAAGGTCGAAGCGCGCCTCCGAGAACGGCGGCGTGCGCTGTCCCTCGGCACCGAAGAACAACAGGCCCAGGCCCACGAGCACGCCATGCAGCGCCACCGAGACGATGAGCAGCATCAGCACCGTGGCATCGGCGAGCGGGCGGTAGGCCAGGCGGTACAGCAACGGCCCCATGGGCGTGATCAGGATCAGCGTGGTGAGCGCCTGCATGCCCAGCGAAGTGGGGCGTAGGCCGATGATCAGCCCCGCGGCAATGAGCGGCAGCACCAGGCACCAGACCACGGTGGCGGGCCAGTTCACGGGGCTGCCGCGCTGGTAGCGCACTGCTTCCACCGCCAGCACCACGACGGCCATGCCCAGCAGCAGCCACAGCGTGCCGGGAATGCGCCCGCCCTGCATCATGGCCATGGTCAGCGCCCCGAAGGCCACGAACTCGCCCTGGGGGATGAAGATCACCCGGGTCACGGAAAAAACCAGCACCAGCGCCAGCGCCATCAGTCCATAGATGGCGCCATTGACAATGCCGTCCTGCCCCAAGAGCAGGGCGATCTGCATATCCATATTCAGCTTTCTGTCTATTGAAGGCAGGCATGCCGCAGGGCTGCGCAGGCAGCGGGCGCTTCATACGCCCGCCGCCCCCGCACCTGCGGCATCAGACCTCGCTGCGCTCGGTCAGGGCTGGTACTTCCAGGTGCCGTTTTCGATCTTGACCATCACGCGTGCGCGCTGGTCCAGGCCCAGGTGGTCGTTCTCGGACATGTTGAAGATGCCGTGGGCGCCGGGCACTTCCTTGATCTGCTCGAGCGCATCGCGCAGGGCCGTGCGGAATTCCACGGTGCCGGGCTTGGCCTTCTTCAGGGCCACGGGCACGGCGGCGGCCATCAGCACGCCCGAATCCCAGCCATGGGCGCCGAAGGTGGAGACGCTGTCCTTGCCGTTGGCGGCTTCATAGGCCGTGACGTAGGCCATGGCGGATTTCTTCACGGGGTGCGAGGCGGGCAGCTGCGCGGCCACGAGCACCGGACCGGATGGCAGGAAGGTGCCTTCCACATCCTTGCCGCCCACGCGCAGGAAGTCGGCATTGGCCACGCCGTGGGTCTGGTAGACCTTGCCCGTGAAACCGCGCTCCTTGAGCGCCTTCTGCGGCAGCGCGGCCGGTGTGCCGGAGCCGGCGATCAGCACCGCGTCGGGCTTGGCCGAGATCATCTTCAGCGTCTGGCCGGTCACCGAGGTGTCGGTGCGCGCGTAGCGCTCGTTGGCGACGATCTGGATCTTCTTGATGGCGGCGGCCTTGGTGAACTCCTGGTACCAGCCTTCGCCGTACGCGTCCGAGAAGCCGATGAAGGCCACGCTCTTGACGCCCGCATTGGCCATGTGGTCCACGATGGCCAGGGACATCATGATGTCGTTCTGCGGGGTCTTGAAGACCCACTTCTTCTTGGCGTCCATGGGCTCGACGATGCGCGCCGAGGCGGCCATGGAGATCATGGGCGTCTGGGCTTCGGCCACCACGTCGATCATGGCCAGCGAGTTGGGCGTGGTGCTCGATCCCAGGATGATGTCGACCTTGCTTTCGCTGATGAGCTTGCGCGTGTTGCTCACGGCGGTGGTCGTGTCCGAGGCGTCGTCGAGCACGATGTAGTTGACCTTCTGGCCGCCGATGGTGCGCGGCATCAGGGCCACGGTGTTCTTCTCGGGAATGCCGAGCGAGGCGGCCGGGCCGGTGGCCGAGACCGTGACGCCGACGGTGATGTCGGCCAGGGCGGCGCCGCAGGCCATGGCGGCGGCAACGGCCACCAGCGCGAGGGGGGCAAAACGGGATTTCTTCATGCGGTTGTCTCCTGTGGAAAAGAAAGGATGGTGGTGCCAGCGCTGAGGAACCATTCAGCGCTGGTCCGGCTCTTGTCGGCCGGTATCGGGTATGCGGTAAAGCTGCGCCGCCATTGTCATGGACGCGCAGGCCTTTGGGCCAGTTCAATGGGCATTTGCACGGCAGGAAATCCACCAAAGAACAGATCCGCAACGATCGGAGCCATGGTCTCGTAGTCGAGTTCCCCGTCGGGCCGGAGCCAGGTGAACATCCAGTTGATCATGCCGAACAGCAGCATGGTCAGGGCCTTGGTCAGGCCGGCCGCATCGGTGTCGGGGCGCAGTTGCGCCAGTGCCTGGGCGAACACGGCCACCACGGCGCGCTCCTTGCCCAGAATGCGTTCGCTGTCTTCGGGCTGCAGGAAGCGCACGTCCTCGGTCAGCACCCGGTGGGCGTGCTGGGCCTCGGCGTATTCCTCGACGAAGCGGTGGATCAGCTCGCGCAGCCGGGCCTCGGGTGCGAGCTGCTGGCCCTCGACCTCCTCCACCAGCGCCTGCAGGCGCGAGACATGGCCATCGGCAATGTGCACGAGCAGGTTGTATTTGTCGCGAAAGTAGTGGTAGAGCGTGGGCTTGGACAGGCCGCAGGCCTCGGCCACCTCGTTCATCGACGTCGCGGGATAGCCCCGGCGCGCGAACAGTTCGGCGGCATGGCGCAGGATCATCTCGCGCTGGTCGTCGTAGCCGGGGGATCGTCCTCGGGCCATGGATGGAATTCCTTTGTTGCATGCAGAAGTGAAGGGCCGCCATCTTGCCGCATGCCGGCGCGCCGAAGGCACACACGCGCTGCTTTTCCCACGGAACAGAATGCCGTGTACAGCGGTGGATGCCTGGGTCGCTTGCATCAGCGCTCGTCGAAGGACAGCACCACGTGCTCGGACAGCGGCCGGCACTGGCAGGTGAGCACGAAGCCGGCGGCCACCTCGCTCTTGTCGAGCGCGAAGTTGCGCTCCATGCGCACCTCGCCCTCCACGCACTTGGCGCGGCAGGTGCCGCACACGCCCGAGGTGCACGAGAACGGCACCTCCAGCCCGGCGGCCGAGGCGGCATCGAGGATGCTGGCCTGCTCGCCCGAGAACGGGAACTCGCGCCGCAGGCCATCGCGCACGATGGCGATGCGGGAGGCCTTGGCGTCGCCCGGCAGCGCCTCGTGCACCACTGCGCCCACCTGCCCGCCGGCCGGCAAGGCCACGCCGAAGCGCTCCACGTGGATGCGCTCGGCCGGCACGCCGCCTGCCAGCAGCGCGGCCTCGGCCTCGTCGTTCATCTGGAAGGGGCCGCAGATGAAGGCCTCGTCGATCTTCTGCGCGGGGATCAGCGCACCCAGGAATTCGGCCAGCTTCTCGCGGTTGACGAAGCCCATGTTCAGCGGTGCGTCGGTCTGCTCGGCCGAGAACACGTGGTGCAGCACCAGGCGCGTGAGGTAGCGGTTCTTGAGGTCTTCGATCTCCTCCTTGAACATGGTGGACTGCAGCGTGCGGTTGCCGTAGATCAGCGTGAAGCGGCTACCGGGCTCGCGCGCGAGCACCGTCTTCATGATGGACAGGATGGGCGTGATGCCGCTGCCGCCCGCGATGCCCAGGTAGTGGCGCTGCGCCTGGGGCTTGATGGGCACGAAGAAGCGGCCCTGCGGCGCCATGACCTGCAGGGTATCGCCCACCCGAAGCTGCGCATTGATCCAGTTGGAGAACACACCGCCGTTGACCTTGCGCACACCCACGCGCAGCTCGGCGTCGTCCACGCCGGCGCAGATGGAGTACGAGCGGCGCAGGTCCTGGCCGCCGATGTCGGTGCGCAGGGTGAGGTACTGGCCCTGGGTGAAGCCGAAGACCTCGCGCAGCTCGGGTGGCACGTCGAAGGAGACGATCACGGCCTCGGCCGTATCGGGCTCGATGGCGCGCACGCGCAGGGGATGGAAGATGACGCTCATGTCGGTGTCTTGTGGTGGGCGGCCGTCACAGCGGCTTGAAATGTTCGAACGGCTCGCGGCAGGCCATGCAGCGGTACAGCGCCTTGCAGGCCGTGGAGCCGAAGGCCGAGAGCCGCTCGGTCTGCAGGCTGCCGCAGCGCGGGCAGGCCAGGGCCGGTGCGGCCGCAGCGCGCGGCATGAAGCGCAGCGGCACCTCGGTGCCCGGCGGCAGCGGGCCGGGCGGCGCGATGCCGTAGGCCAGCAGGCGGGCACGGCCGCGCTCGGTGATCCACTCGGTAGTCCAGGCCGGGGCGCGCTGCAAGGTGGCGTGGGCCGGGCCCAGGCCGGCGGCCTCGATGGCGGCGAGCACGTCGTGCTCGATGGCCTCGGTGGCCGGGCAGCCCGAATAGGTGGGGGTAAGCACGATCTCCAGGCCATCGCCCGCCAGGCGCACGTCGCGCACGATACCCAGGTCGCACACGGAGACCGCGGGCACCTCGGGGTCGGGCACGCCGTCGAGCACCGCCCACGCGCGGGCGATGCGCGCGTCGGCAGTTTCAGCGGGAGCCATGGCCTCGGCCATCATCACCACACCCCACCTGGGAAGCTGCGATGCAGGTACTGCATCTCGGTCAGGATGAAGCCCATGTGCTCGCTGTGCACGCCCTGCTTGCCGGTACTGAGGAAGGCAGACTCCTTGGGCGTGGCCAGGCTGGCCGCAGCCAGGATCTGCGCCATCTCGCCGCTCCAGGCGTCCTGGAGGTCGGCCCAGCGCGGGCCCAGGCCGGTGGCGTGGGCGGCTTCGTCCACCGCATCGGCGGCGAACAGCTCGGGCGTGTAGCGCCACAGGGCCTTCAAGGCCGCTTCGGTGCGGCGGCGCGATTCGGCCGTGCCGTCACCCAGGCGCACCACCCAGTCGGCCGCGTGCTGCTGGTGGTAGCGCGCTTCCTTGACGGCCTTGCCCGCGATGGCGGCCAGCTCCGTGTCGCTGGAGCTGAGCAGGCGTTCCCACAGCTGCTTGAGCAGGGTGGCCACCATGGCGTTGCGCACCATGGTGAAGGCGAAGTCGCCGCGCGGCAGCTCCACCAGGGTCACATTGCGGTAGTCGCGCTCATCGCGCAGAAAGGCCAATTGGTCCTCGTCGTGGCCGCGGCCTTCGAGCTGGCCGGCCCGGGTGAGCACGGCGCGCGCCTGGCCCACGAGGTCGAGCGCCATGTTGGACAGGGCGATGTCTTCTTCGAGAACGGGGCCGTGGCCGCACCATTCACCCAGGCGCTGGGCCAGGATGAGGCAGGTGTCGCCGATGCGCAGCAGGTATTGCACGGCCGGGTCGTGGCTGGTATGGATGCTGGTGGCTTGCATGGCGGCGGCGCTCACATGTGGTCCACGGACTCGGGCAGCACGTAGAAGGTGGGGTGGCGGTAGACCTTGTCCTGCGCGGGGTCGAAGTACATGGACTTTTCGCCCGGGTCGCTGGCCACGATCTGGTCGGAGCGCACGACCCAGACGCTGGTGCCTTCCTGGCGGCGGGTGTAGACGTCGCGCGCCAGCTGGATGGCCATGCGCGGATCGGCCGCGTGCAGGCTGCCGCAGTGCTTGTGGTCCAGGCCGGCCTTGCTGCGCACGAAGACTTCCCACAGCGGCCATTCGGTGGCCATGGCGGGATCGGCGGCGGGGGTGGAGGGAGAGGATGGGGTCGTCATGGGGAAATCTCGGATCTCAAGGAAATCAGGCGGCGGCGCGCACCGGGGCGTGCTTGGCGGCATGGGCCAGGGCGGCTTCGCGCACCCAGGCGCCTTCTTCCCAGGCCTTGACGCGGGCGCCCAGGCGCTCTTCGTTGCAGGGGCCGTCGCCACCGATCACGCGCCAGAACTCGGCCCAGTCGATGGCACCGTAGTCGTGCGCCTGGCGCTCCTCGTTCCACTTCAAATCAGGGTCGGGCAGGGTCACGCCGAGCACGCGGGCCTGCTCGACCGTGGCGTCGATGAACTTCTGGCGCAGCGTGTCGTTGGAGACGCGCTTGATGCCCCAGCGCATGGACTGCGCGGAATTGGGCGACTGGTCGTCGGGCGGGCCGAACATCATGATGGAAGGCCACCACCAGCGGTTGACCGCGTCCTGCACCATGGCGCGCTGGGCGTCGGTGCCCTGCTGCATCATGGTGAGCAGTGCGTCGTAGCCCTGGCGCTGGTGGAAGCTCTCTTCGCGGCAGATGCGCACCATGGCGCGCGCGTAGGGCGCGTACGAGCAGCGGCAGATCGGCACCTGGTTCATGATGGCCGCGCCATCGACCAGCCAGCCGATGGTGCCCATGTCGGCCCAGGTCAGCGTGGGGTAGTTGAAGATGGAGCTGTACTTGGCGCGCCCGGTGTGCAGGGCATCCAGCATCTGGTCGCGCGAGGTGCCCAGCGTCTCGGCCGCGGCATACAGGTACAGGCCGTGGCCGCCCTCGTCCTGCACCTTGGCCAGCAGGATGGCCTTGCGCTTGAGCGTGGGCGCGCGCGTGATCCAGTTGCCCTCGGGCAGCATGCCGACGATCTCCGAGTGCGCGTGCTGGCTGATCTGGCGCAGCAAGGTCTTGCGGTAGTGCTCGGGCATCCAGTCCTTCGCGTCGATGAATTCGCCCGCGTCGATGCGCGCGTCGAAGGCCTCCTGGCGCTGCATCTCCTCTGCGCTGCGCAGGGCCTTGCCGTCGCCGGCTTCCTTGCCCATGGTGTCCATGGCCTGGGTGTACATGGTTTACTTCCTTTCGTGCGGGTGTGCGCGGCTTCAGCGCGCGCGCTGGTCGATCACGCGGCGGGCCTTGCCCACCAGCGTGCGTTCGATGGAGTCGGTGGCCAGCACTTCGACCTGGCAGGTGATGCCCACCAGGGTCTTGATGCGGTGCTGCACCCAGCCGGTGAGTTCGTGGCGCTCGCCGTCGGCCACGCCGGGCTGCAGCTCGCAGCGCACGGTCACCTGGTCGAGGTTGCCGTCGCGCGCCACCAGGATCTGGTACTGGCCCGAGAGCTTCTGGTTCTGCAGCACGATCTCTTCGATCTGCGTGGGGAACACGTTGACGCCGCGAATGATGAGCATGTCGTCCGAGCGGCCCACGATCTTGCCCATGCGGCGGAAGGCGCGCGAGGTGGGCGGCAGCAGGCGCGTGAGGTCGCGCGTGCGGTAGCGGATGATGGGCAGCGCCTCCTTGCTCAGCGAGGTGAAGACGAGCTCGCCCTCTTCGCCGTCGGGCAGGACCTCGCCCGTCTCGGGGTCGATGATCTCGGGGTAGAAATGGTCTTCCCAGACCACCGGGCCGTCCTTGCTCTCGATGCACTCGCTGGCCACGCCCGGGCCCATCACTTCGGACAGGCCATAGATGTCCACCGCGTCGATGCCGGCCTTGGTCTCGATCTCGCGGCGCATGGCCTCGGTCCAGGGCTCGGCCCCGAAGATGCCGACCTGGAGCGAGCTCTCGCGCGGGTCCATTCCCTGGCGCACGAACTCCTCGTTGATGACCTGCATGTACGACGGCGTCACCATGATGATGCTGGGCCCGAAGTCGCGGATCAGCTGCACCTGCTTTTCGGTCTGGCCGCCGGACATGGGAATCACCGTGCAACCCGCGCGCTCGGCACCGTAGTGCGCGCCCAGGCCGCCCGTGAACAGGCCGTAGCCGTAGGCCACGTGGATCAGATCGCCCGCGCGGCCGCCGGCCGCGCGGATGGAGCGCGCCACCAGGTCGGCCCAGGTGTCGATGTCCTTGAGGCTGTAGCCCACCACCGTGGGCTTGCCCGTGGTGCCCGAGGAGGCGTGGATGCGCGCCACCTTTTCGCGCGGCACGGCGAACATGCCGAAAGGGTAGTTCTCGCGCAGGTCCTTCTTGACCGTGAAGGGGAACTTCGAGAGGTCGGACAGCTGTTTCAGGTCTCCCGGATGTACGCCCTTGGCGTCGAAGGCCTTCTTGTAATGCGGCACGTTGTCGTAGGCGTGCTGCAGCGTCCAGCGCAGGCGCTGCAGCTGCAGGGCCTGGACCTCGTCGCGGCTGGCGGTTTCGATGGGCTCCAGGTCGCCTGGGGCGGGGTGGCGCACGGCCATGGATGTCTCCTGTAATGGTGTGTGGGGTCAGCGGCCGGCGTCATCGGCAAGCGGCACGGTGTGCTTGCCCTTCATGCAGTACGAGCGACCGCGGAACACGGCGATGGCCTCGCCGCGCTGGTTGTGCACGTTCACGTCGTACACGCCGGTGCGGCCGGCGAGCGAGACCTCGGTGGCCACGGCGGTGAGGCGGTCGCCCTCGCGCGCAGGCGCCAGGAAGTCGATGGACAGGCCGGAGGCCACGGTCATGTCGTTGCGCGCATTGCACGAGAAGGCGAACGCCGAATCGGCCAGCGTGGTGATGAAGCCGCCGTGGCAGATGTCGAAGCCGTTGAGCATGTCGGCGCGCACGGTCATCTCGAGCGTGGCCTGCCCTGGTGCGATGGCGGTGATGGCGATGCCCAGGCCCTGCGTGGCGCGGTCGTTGGCGAGCATGCCGGTGCGCACGTGCTCGGCGATGGCCTGGGGGTCCATGGAAGCGATGGTGGAGTCCATTGGGATGCGGGGTTCAGCGGTCTTTGAAGACGGGGGCGCGCTTGCCGATGAAGGCCTCGACCCCCTCGCGGTAGTCGGCGGAGGCGCCCAGCGTGCGCTGCAAAGTCGCCTCCTGCGCCAGGGCCTGGCCGTAGTCCATCTGCGCGGCGGCGTCCATGGCGTTGCGCGTGGCGACCAGGGCCTTGACGGGCATGGCGGCCAGGCGCTGGGCCAGGGCCTGGGCTTCGTCCTGCAGGGCTGCGTCGTCCACGCAGCGCCAGATGAGGCCCAGGCGCTCGGCGTCGGCTGCGGGCAGCTTGTCGCCCAGCAGCGCCAGGCCCAGGGCCTGGGCGCGGCCCACCAGGCGCGGCAGCAGCCAGGTGCCGCCGGTGTCGGGCACGAGGCCGATCTTGGTGAAGGCCTGGATGAAGCTGGCCGAGCGCGCGGCCAGCACCAGGTCGCACGAGAGCGCCAGGTTGGCACCCGCGCCTGCGGCGACGCCATTGACGGCGGCCAGCACCGGGATGGGCATGCTGCGGATGCGCAGGCACAGGGGGCCGTAGAGCTTGTCGATCACGCCGCCCAGGTCCTTGGTTGCGGCGCCGGGCGTGAGGTCGGGCGCCACGGCCGGGTCGGCCAGGTCCTGGCCGGCGCAGAAGGCCCGGCCCGTGCCTGTGAGTACCACGCAGCGCACGTCGGCGTTGGCGGCGGCGGCTTCGAGCGCGGCCAGCAGCTGGGCATGCAACTCGGCCGTGAAGCTGTTGAGCGCTGCGGGCCGGTTGAGCGCCAGCGTTTGCACGGCGCCCGACTGCGTCACAAGGACCAGGGGTTCAGACATGGATGCTCCTGCCTATCGAGGTGGGGAAAACCTGTTTTGATTGATCGCAAACATTATTGACCGACCGTTCGGTAGAGAATAAACTTTCCCGAATCCTGATGCAAGTCAAACCCATCAGGGCAAACCCTAGCGGAGACAAATTGATGACCCTGTTCGCAACCCACCGTGCCCTCCTGGAGGGAGCCCTCGACGCCCTGGCCACCCGTGGCCACTGGACGCCCTTCCCCGAATCGCCCTCGCCCAAGGTCTATGGCGAGACCGGACAGGCCGACGGCCAGGCGGCCGTGAATGCCCTCTTGGGCAAGGACTTTGCCCTGCAGCAGCCCGGCGAGCAGGGCCGGCTGGCGACCGAGCGCTCGCCCTATGGCGTGGCGCTGGATGTGCGCTACCCCGACTGCGATGTGCAGGCCCTGGTGGAAGCCGCCCAGGCGGCCGAGCCCGCCTGGCAGGCGCTGGGCGCACAGGGCCGCGTGGGCGTGCTGCTGGAGGCGCTCATGCGCATCCACCGCCGCAGCCACGAGATCGCGCACGCCGTGATGCTGACGACCGGCCAGGGCCCGATGATGGCGTTCCAGGCCGGCGGCCCGCACGCACAGGACCGCGCGCTCGAAGCCATCGCCTACGCCTGGAAAGCCATGGCCGACATGCCCGGTGAAGCGCTGTGGGACAAGCCCCAGGGCAAGAACCCCGCGCTGGTGATGCGCAAGCACTACGAGATCGTGGGCCGCGGCATCGCGCTGGTGGTGGGCTGCGCCACCTTCCCCACCTGGAACACCTACCCCGGCCTGTTCGCCGCGCTGGCCACGGGCAACCCGGTCATCGTCAAACCCCACCCCAACGCCGTGCTGCCGGCCGCGATCTCGGTGAACATCCTGCGCGAGGTGCTGGCCGAGCAGGGGCTGGACCCGAACACCGTGACCCTGGCGCTGAGCCCCCGGCCCGAAAGCACGCAGGCCCTGGCCACGCACAGCGCGGTGGCCAGCATCGATTTCACGGGGAGCAACCAGTTCGGCCGCTGGCTCATCGACAACGCCCGCCAGGCGCGCGTGTATGCCGAGATGGCCGGCGTGAACACGGTGATCATCGAATCCACCGACCAGTACGCGGCGCTGATGCGCAACCTGGCGTTCACGCTGTCGCTGTACAGCGGCCAGATGTGCACCACCACGCAGAACATCCTGGTGCCGCGCGACGGCATTGCCACCGACGAAGGGCACAAGAGCTTCGAGCAGGTGGGCGCGGACCTCGCCGCCGCGGTGACCGAGCTGGCCTCGAACCCGCGCGTGGCCACCTCGGTGCTGGGCGCCGTGGGCTCGCCCGAGACCGTGGCGCGCATGCAGCAGGCCGCGGGCAAGGGCCGCCTGGTGCTGGCCTCGCGCGCCCTGCCCCACCCCGAGTTCGCCAACGCGCAGATCCACACGCCTGTGATCGTGGCGCTGGAGCAGGCCGACAGCGCCATCTATGGCGAGGAATGCTTCGGCCCCGTGTCCTACCTGGTGGCGACCGATTCGGCCGCCGCCAGCCTGCAGGTGGCCGAGGCCACGCTGCGCGCGCACGGCGCGCTGACGCTGGGCGTGTATTCCACCGACCGCGCCTACATCGACGCCGCCATCACCCTGGGCCGGCGCACGCGCGTGGCCTTGTCGATCAACCTCACACAGGGCGTGTTCGTGAACCAGTCGGCCTCGTTCTCGGACTACCACGCCACGGGCGGCAACCCGGCCGCCAATGCCAGCTACACCAACCTGGCCTTCGTGGCCGACCGCTTCGTGATCGTGCAGCGGCGCGAGCACGTGGCCGCGCCGGCTGCACAGTAGAGCGGACTATCGCTGTGGCATGTCCTTGATTGAATAACCAAGGCTTACCGTGGCGTCTTCGGGGATGGCCGGCATGGTGGCGTTCCACGCCTCCCATGCCGCGCGCATGGACGCCAGGCGCTCCGGGTCCACCTGGGCGCGGTTGGCGCGTTCGCGCTCGTCGTCGGCCAGATTGAAAAGGTAGTCGTTGCCGTCCACGCGCAGGTACTTCCACTCGCCCAGGCGCATGGCGCGCTGGCCGCGGTGGTTCATGCGCCAGAACAGGGGGCGCTCGCACTCCCACTCCGCATTGCGCAGCAGCGGCATCAGCGAGACGCCGTCCAGCTGGTAGTCCACATCAGCCTGCACACCCGCCGCGTCGAGCATCGTGGCGGACCAGTCCATGGTCATGCAACTGTGCGCGCTTTCGCCGCCCGGGGCGATCACCGCGGGCCAGTGGGCGATCCACGGCACGCGGATGCCGCCCTCGGTCAGGTCCATCTTGCCGCCCACCAGGGGCCAGTTGTCCGAGAAGCGCTCGCCGCCGTTGTCGCTGGTGAAGACCACCAGCGTGTCGCGGTCCACGCCGTGGCGGGCAAGCGCCTCCATGATGCGGCCGATGCCTTCGTCCATGTGGTGGATCATGCGGCGGTAGGTCTCGATGTTGCCGCCGTGCAGATGGAATAGGTTGTTCTTCACCTCCTCGGCCAGGGCCGCATCGTCGCGCGTCTCCCAGGGCCAGTGGGGAGCCGTGTAGTGCAGGCTCAGGAAGAAGGGCGTGCCGGCCTGGGCGCCGGGGGCCATGCGCTCCACGAAGTCGAGCGCATGCTCGGTGATCAGGTCGGTGAGGTAGCCGTCCTCCTGCTTTTCGGCCTCTCCCAGGTACAGGTCGTGGTGGCCGGCGGAACTGCAGTGCGTGAAGTAGTCCACCCCGCCCGACATGGGGCCGAAAAACTCCTCGTAGCCCGACTGCAGCGGCCCGAAGGCCGGCGGGTAGCCCAGGTGCCATTTGCCCATGAGCGCCGTGCGGTAGCCGCCGGCGCGCAGCAGCGAGGGCAGCGTGGGGTGCGAGGGCGGCAAGCCCAGCGTGCTGCTGCCCCGGCTCTTGCTGTTGATGGGTTCTTCGGCCGCGCCGCGCAGGCGGTACTGGTAGCGCGCCGTCATCAGCCCGAAGCGGGTGGGCGAGCACACGGGCGAGTTCGAATAGCCCTGGGTGAGCTTGAGGCCCTGCGCGGCCAGGCCGTCGAGCACAGGCGAGACCGGGCCGAAGGCGGCCTCGCGCCCGCCGTAGCAGCCCAGGTCGGCGTAGCCCAGGTCGTCGGCGACGATGAAGATGATGTTGGGGCGTGGATGGCTCATCGAAGGCACCTCAGGGTTTGAAGCCCGAACGCTGCACCACGGGCGCCCACTGGGCACGGTAGGCCTTGAGCATGGCCTCGGTCTGGGCCATGGTGGCGGCCACGGGCTCCATCTTGGCGGCCTCGAACTTGCGGCGGGTGTCGGGATCCTTCATCACTTCGTGGATCAGGCCGGCCAGGCGCTCGGCCTGGGCCTTGGGCATGCTCATGGGCGCGAAGAAGGTGTTCCAGCCCGTGGCGGCCAGGTCCAGGCCGCCTTCCTTGAAGGTGGGGATCTTGGCATCGAGCGGGCTGCGCCTGGCGCCGGACACGGCGAGGATGCGGATCTTGCCCGCCTCGTGCTGGGGCAGCAGGGTGTCGAAGGTGTCGAAGGCCACGGGCACCTGGCCGACGATCAGGTCGTTGAGCAGCTGGGCCGAGCCGCGGTAGCCGACCACCTCGGCGTTGACCTTGGCGGCATCGCCGACCATGAGGCCGAAAAAGTGCGGCAGGCTGCCCGTGGCGGGCACGCCGAAGTTGGCCTTGTCGAGGTTGGCGCGCAGCCAGGCGATCAGGTGGGGCAGTTCGCGCACCGGCACAGCGGCGGAGACGGCCACGCCGAACTCGTAGCTGTTGACGTGGCTCACGGGGCGGAAGTCGCGCTCTGCGTCATAGCCGGCGTCGGGGAACACCAGCGGCGCGACCAGCATCACGGCCGGGTTGGCCAGCAGCAGCGCGGGCTGGTTGGCCGGGGCGCTCTTGACGGCCTGGGCCGAGAGGCGGCCGCCGGCGCCGGTGCGGTTTTCCACGATCACGGGCGAGCCTAGCTTGGCCTGCAGCTTGTCGGCCACGATGCGGGCCACGCGGTCGCTGGAGCCGCCGGGCGCATAGCCGACGATGATGCGCAGCGGCGCCTCCTGGGCCTGGGCCAGCGTGGCCGAGAGCGCCAGCACGGCGGTGATCACGGTGGCGAGGGGTTTCCACATGGCGATGCTCCCGAATGGATGAAGGAATGAATGGATATCGATAGAAGGAATGGCGCACTGTAGAAGGGCCACAATCGATTGATCTAAACAATCCTTGCCCGTGTTTACCCTGATGCCCGCACCCGACGATGACCCGCTGCGGCTGGCCGACCCCGAGGCCGCCCGGCACCTGCTGATGTACCGGCTCAACCGCCTGCTGGCCGTGGCCGGCAGCCTGGTGGTGCGGCTGTGCGAGGGCGGCTACGGCATCACCCGGCGCGAATGGGGCCTGCTGATGTGGCTGGCCGAGCGCCCCGGCATGCCACCGGCCGAGCTGGCCGAGCGCCTGGGGCTGGACCGGGCGCGCACCTCGCGCGCAGTCACCTCGCTGCTGGGCAAGAAGCTCATCACGCGCGAGGCCATGCCCGGGGACCGGCGCCAGGTGCAGCTCATGCTCACCCCGGCTGGCCAAGTGGTGCACGACGCCCTGTTCCCGCAGATCAAGGCGCTCAACCAGGCCCTGCTGACCGGGCTGGATGCCCAGGCGCTCGACACGCTGGACGCCAGCCTGGCCCACATGCAGCGCCAGGCCGAGGCGCTGGTGGCCACCCGCACCGACGTGCCGCGCACTTACCGGCTGCGCGGCGGGCGCCACCCGGAGTAGCAGCCACCCCACACGCCATTGGCCGCCGTACAGGAAAAACGGACTTTGGCGTACCGCAAGCTGGCCGGTGCCGCTATCCTGTGGCGGCAGGGCGCTGTGCGCGCCCTTTCTTCCCATCGACACGATACGCCCCCACGCCACCCATGTCCTCCGCCAACTCGCTCTGGAGCCCTTTGCGCCAACCTGCATTCCGGGGCCTGTGGATCTGCGGCGGGGTGTTCTTCATCGGCAGCGGCATGCAGACCATGGCGGCCGCCTGGCTGATGGTGGAGCTGTCGGGTTCGTCCTTCCTCGCCGCCCTGGTGCAGACGGCCGTGTTCATGCCCATGTTTTTGCTGGCGCTGCCGGCCGGTGTGCTGGCCGACACCACGGACCGGCGCCGGCTCATCTCCGGGGCGTTGATCGCGCAGATCGCCGCCTGCAGCCTGCTCGCGCTGCTGGTGCTGCTTGGCAAGGGCGGGCCGGCCTCGGTGCTGTTCCTGGTGTTCGTGTGCGGCTGCTGCACGGCGGTGCTCACGCCGGCCTGGAATTCCTCGGTCATCGACCCGGTGCCGCGCGACGAGTGGCCGCAGGCCATCACCGCGGTGAGCATCGCCTACAACGCCGCGCGCGCCGTGGGCCCCACCTTGGCCGGTCTGGTGTTCGCGCAACTCGGGGCGGGCTGGGTGTTCGCCATCGCGGCGGTCACCACCCTGGTGATGTGGGAGTCCATCCGCCGCTGGCCGCCGCGCCCGCATGCGCCCACCCGGCTGCCGGCTGAGCGCCTGTGGGGCGGCACCCTGAGCGGGCTGCGCTTTGCCTGGCATTCGCCCATGATCCTGGCGCAGCTGGTGCGGGTGACGGCCTTCAGCGCCGCCGGCTCGGCCCTGTGGGCGCTGCTGCCGGTGATCGCCCAGCGCCAGCTGGGCGCGGGGGCCCAGGGTTTCGGCCTGCTCATGGGCTGCCTGGGCACGGGCGCCGTGGCCGTGGGCCTGGTCATCGGCAAGCTGCGCGCGCGCTTCGGGCTGGAAGTCATCGTCAACGTGGCCTGCGAGGTGTTCGCGGGCGCCATGCTGGTGGCCGCGTTCTCGCGCAACGCCATCGTGGTCTACCTGGCGATGATGCTTGGCGGCGCGGCCTGGATGTCGGCCATGTCCACCTTCAACACCGCCACGCAGGCCAGCGCGCCGCCCTGGGTGCGCTCGCGCGCGGTGGCCATGCACATGGTGACCGCGCTGGGCGCTTTCGCCATGGGTTCGGCCATCTGGGGTGCGGCCTCGGACATCGTGGGACTGGCGCCTACCCTGGTGGCCGCAGCTGCCTGCATGGGGGTCGGCCTGCTGCTCGCGCGCCCCATGCCGCTGCGCATGGGTGCCCTGCATGAGGTGACCCAGGCCACGCCCTGGGACGAGCTGTTCATCGAGGCCGAGCCCCTGCCCGAGGCCGGCCCGGTGGCCGTGGAGGTGAGCTACCGCATCGCAGAAGGCTCGGATACCGCCTTCCTGGACACCATCAGCCGCATGAAGGCGCCGCGCCGGCGCGATGGCGCGACCTTCTGGCGCGTGTACAAGGACCTGGGCGACCCCACACGCTATGTGGAGCGCTTCATCGTCGAGTCCTGGGCCGACTACCTGCACCAGCGCGCGCGTGCCACCATGGCCGACCAGGCGCTGGAGACCGAGGTGCGCGCCTTCCTGGCGCCCGGCGAGGTGGTGCGCATGTCGCATTACATTGCGGAGCGCTGACCGCATACGGATGCCGGCGCCGGCAGGATGCGCCGGTCGGGGACAATGCCCGGCAACCCGGCAGGTAGCCCCTGGCCGCTTTTTTTCCAACCTTCTCTGTGAATCACCTTGCCATGAACCTCTACGATGCCCTGCCCAAGGAGTCCCTGAACACCGTCGGACTCCATGAGGACCTGGAACAGTTCAAACAGGTCGGCCGCATTGTCAAGGAGCAGTTGCTCGCCCATTGCGCACTCGCACCCGAGAGCGCGGTGCTGGACATCGGCAGCGGCATCGGCCGCATTGCCATTGCCCTGACCGAGGTGCTGTCCAGCCATGGGCTGTACCGCGGGTTCGACATCACCCCCGATGCCATCGCCTGGTGCGAGCACGAGATCACGTCCCGCCATCCGCAGTTCCAGTTCGCGCTGTCGGACGTGTTCAACAGCTCCTACAACCCCGATGGGCAACTGAAGCCTGAAAGCTATGCGTTCCCCTACGAAGAGGGTGTTTTCGACGTGGCCATCGCCACCTCGGTGTTCACCCACCTGCCCTACCGGGAAATGCGCAACTATGTGAAAGAGATGCACCGCGTGCTCAAGCCGGGCGGCAAGGCGCTGGCCACCTTCTTCCTGCTGGATGCCAGCGCGCGCGCGCACATTGCAAGGGGCCAATCGACGCTGAACTTCGTCCACGCCCTGGAGGGATGCCAGGTCATCGACCCGGCGATCCCCGAAAAGGCCGTGGCCTTCGACCATGCCGAGATGCTGGCTATCCTGCAGCAACAGGGCTTGCACGTAGACCGCCTGCAGCTGGGAGGCTGGTCCGGCCGGGCCATCGAGGGGCCAGACTTCTACCAGGACCTGTTCATCCTGACCAAGGCCTGAGCAGCAAGCCCCTCCGCATGGGCCCGCCGCAGCCCTGCGACAATCGGGGCATGAGCTTCGCCCCCCTCTCCAACGACACCTTCCTGCGCGCCTGCCGCCGCCAGGCCACCGACTACACGCCCCTGTGGCTGATGCGCCAGGCGGGCCGCTACCTGCCCGAATACAAGGCCACGCGCGCACAGGCCGGCAGCTTCATGGGCCTGGCCACCAATGTGGACTATGCGACCGAGGTCACGCTGCAGCCCCTGGAACGGTTTCCGCTGGACGCGGCCATCCTGTTTTCCGACATCCTCACCGTGCCCGACGCCATGGGCCTGGGCCTGTCGTTCGCCGAGGGCGAGGGCCCGCGCTTTGCCAGGGTCGTCCGCGATGAAGCTGCGGTGGCCGAACTGGCCGTGCCCGACATGGACAAGCTGCGCTACGTGTTCGACGCCGTGGCCAGCATCCGCAAGGCATTGAATGGCCGGGTGCCGCTGATCGGCTTTTCGGGCAGCCCCTGGACGCTGGCCTGCTACATGGTCGAAGGCAAGGGCAGCGACGACTACCGCCTGGTCAAGAGCCTCATGTATGCGCGCCCGGACCTGATGCACCGCATCCTGACGACCAATGCCGACGCCGTGGCCGCCTACCTGAACGCCCAGATCGATGCGGGCGCCCAGGCGGTGATGGTTTTCGACAGCTGGGGCGGCGTGCTGGCGGACGGCGCCTTCCAGGAATTCAGCCTGGCCTACACGGCCCGGGTGCTGGCGCAGCTCAAGCGCACCGGCGTGGATGGCAGCGATGTGCCGCGCCTGGTCTTCACCAAGGGCGGTGCCCTGTGGCTGGAAGACATGAAGCCGCTGGACTGCGAGGTGCTGGGCCTGGACTGGACGGCCAACCTGGGCCGTGCCCGCGCCCTCGTGGGCGGTGCGGCCGGCGGCCCGGGCAAGGCCCTGCAAGGCAACATCGACCCGAATGTGCTGTTTGCACCGCCCGAGCAGATCGCCACCCAAGCGCGCCGGGTGCTGGACAGCTTTGGCACGCCGCACACCGACCACAGCACCACCGGGCCCACGCACATCTTCAACCTGGGCCATGGCATCAGCCAGTTCACCCCGCCCGAGCATGTGGCGGCGCTGGTGGAAACCGTGCACAGCCATTCGCGTGCGCTTCGCCAGAAGGGCTGACCAAGAACGTGTTTACGATTTTTTCGAGGCCGCGAAAGGATCGTAAACACGTTCTAAGACCCGGGGCGCTGAAAATCGCCTGGGTTGTGCACACAAACGGTGCATCGTTAAAAAATCCAAAAGAGCCGTCTTCGCGACGGCTCTTTTTTTGCGCGAACGCGCAAGTGCTTGATTCATATGGCCATCCCGCAGTTGCCCTTTTGCTGGGCAACACACCCAAAAGCACGAATTGGCGGGGCCCGGCGGCCGGCATGGTGTGGATATCAACAAAGTTATCCACAGAAATTCTGGGTTTGTGAAAAATCCGTGACAAATCAACCACTTGCAGCCTGAACTACAGAAAATGCTGGATGTCGTCCTACGCCACGGGATCGAAACGGCGGCAACGCGCCCCTTGACGAACCAGGCCCACTGCACTTATGCACACAAAACGTCGCGCGCCGCAGCAAATAGACCTCCTCCATTCCTAGCACGAGAAAGTGCTCCGAAATCCTTCAGATGATTGATTCATATAGATTTTTTGGCATTGCTCTTTTGGCAGGCATTGTGTCGGGCCCCAGTATCCATGCGGCCTGCGGCACTCTCGCGACAGGATGTCAACAAAGTTATCCACATAAATTGTGGGATAGCAGGGGAAACCCGGATCACCATGGTTGCTGCTGATCATCCAGGCACCCGCCCGGTGGGGCGCACCGCGCATCGCCCAAAAGGCCTGCATGTGCTCGCCTGGAAACATGAACCAGGGGTCGACGGGCGCGAAGAAGGCATTTGCCGGGCCGGGAATAGCCTGGGTTGTGCACACCGGCACGGCATCCATGAAAAATTCAATCGCGCAAAGCCTGCTGCCGAACTTTTTCCGCTCCAATCTGCAAGTGGTTGATTTGTATAGGCATTCGAAGCTTGCACTTTTGGCGGGCAACCTAGCGGAAGCACGGTTTTTCAAGGCTTGGCGGGCCGCAAGCAAGGGATATCAACAAAGTTATCCACAGAATTCGTGGACTTCCCAAGAAAACCTTGACGAATCAAGCACTTGCAGCCCACATCGCAGAAATCAGTGCAAATCGCCTCGCGCAAGCTGGCACAAAAGGCGCGGGCAATGTCCTCTTGACGAACGCTGCCAACTCCACTTATGCACACAAACCGTGATGCGGCGCAGCAAAAAAACCGCTCGGACAGCTAGCACAAAAATCCCGCCCGAAAATCGTCAGATGGTTGATTCATATGGATTTTTTGCGCCTGCTGGATTTACAGGCACTCTGTCCAGGCCCAGCATCCATGCGGCCTGCACGGCGGTGAGGACAGGATGTCAACAAAGTTATCCACAAAAATGTGGGATGACTTGGAAAACGCAGCCCCATCAGCCACTTAGCGCCAAAACCACCACGGCACATGAAGTAAGGCTCGCAACCGGCGCCACAGGCCGCCGCGGCCAGCCCGGCACGGCGCCGCGCTGGAGGATTCGCGTACGATCCCCGCTCGCCCCAGTCGCCGCGCCTCCCTGATCGCCTGACCTTGCTGCCAGCCCCCTCCACCATTGTCCAAGTTGCCCTGCAGACGCCATCGCACAGCGGCGTGGGGGATCTGCTGAGCTACACGAGCGCCGAGCCCCTGCCCCCCGGAACGCTGGTGCGCGTGCCCTTGGGCACGCGCGAAGTGCTGGGGGTGGTCTGGGACCCCGACGAAGCCACCGGCGAGCTGCCCGAAGGCGCCACCATGCGGGCCATTGCCGGGGTGCTGGCCGGTGTGGCCCCGCTCGATGCGCCCTGGCGCCGCCTGGTGAGTTTCGCCGCCCGCTACTACCAGCGGGCCCGGGGCGAGGTGGCGCTGGCCGCCCTGCCGCCCCAGCTGCGCGACCTGGGCCCGGAACAGCTGGCCCGGCGCCTGCGCCGCCCGGCCGCGCCCGCTGGCGACACCGGGCAGGCCATTGCCACCGTCGCGCTGACGCCCGAGCAGGAGCACGCGCGCGCGCAGATCGCCGCCGAAAAAGGCCCGTTCGTGCTGTTCGGCAGCACGGGCAGCGGCAAGACCGAGGTCTACCTGCGCTGCGTCCAGGAGGTGCTGGACGCCGACCCGAACGCCCAGGCCCTGGTGATGGTGCCCGAGATCAACCTCACGCCGCAGCTCGAAGAGCGCTTCATCCACCGTTTTGGCCCGCGGGCCGTCGTATCGCTGCACAGCGGCATGACCAACCCGCAGCGCCTCAAGAGCTGGCTGGCGGCCCACAGCGGCGCCGCGCGCATCGTGCTGGGCACGCGCATGGCGGTGTTCGCCAGCCTGCCGGGCCTGCGCATGATCGTGGTGGACGAAGAGCACGACCCCAGCTACAAGCAGCAGGAGGGCGCCCGCTACTCGGCGCGCGATCTGGCCGTGTGGCGCGGGCGCGAGCAGGGCGCCAAGGTGCTGCTGGGCTCGGCCACCCCGTCGCTGGAGAGCTGGCACGCCAGCCGCCCCCCCACCCCGGAGGACCCCGAGGGCGGCCGCTACCTGCGCCTGCACATGCCCAGCCGCATCGGCGCCGGGCAATTGCCGCGCGTGCGGCGGGTGGACATGAACCAGCAGCCCAAGCGCGCGGTGTTCACCGCCCCGCTGCTGGCCGCCATCACCGAGCGAGTGCAGCGCGGCGAGCAGTGCATGGTGCTGCTCAACCGCCGCGGCTACGCCCCGGTGCTGCACTGCGCCGACTGCGGCTGGAAGAGCGACTGCCCCCATTGCAGCGCCCACCAGGTGTTCCACAAGACCGACCGCACCCTGCGCTGCCACCACTGCGGCTACACCGTGCGCGTGCCGCGCCATTGCCCGACCTGCGGCAGCCCCGACATCCTGTCCATGGGCCGAGGCACGGAGCAACTGGAAGAGCAGTTGGCCGACCTGCTGTCGGAGGTGCTGCGGCCCGATGGCGCGCCTGCGCGCATCGCGCGCATCGACGCGGACACCACCAAGGCCAAGGGCGCGCTCGAAGCCCAACTGGCCCAGGTGCACTCGGGCGAGGTGGATGTGCTGGTGGGCACGCAGATGATCGCCAAGGGCCACGACTTTCGCCGCATCACCCTGGTGGCGGCCGTGCAGCCCGACGGCGCGCTGTTCTCCAGCGACTTCCGCGCGGCCGAACGGCTGTTCGCCCTGCTGATGCAGGCCGGGGGGCGGGCCGGGCGCGACGCGGCCTACGTGACGGCCCAGGGTGGCGCCCCCTGCGAGATGTGGGTACAGACTTACCACCCGCAGCACGCGGTGTTCGAGGCGCTGCGCCGCCACGACTACCCGGCCTTCGCGGCCCAGCAACTGACCGAGCGCCAGGAGGCGGGCATGCCCCCCTTCGCCTACCAGGCCCTGGTGCGGGCGGACGCGCGCACCCAGGAGGTGGCCCAGGGCTTCCTCACCGCCGCCAGTGCTGCCGCCCGGGAGCACGGCCTGCCAGGGCTCCCCCGTGTGACCCTGTACCCGCCCGTGCCGCTCGCCATCCAGCGGGTGGCGAATGTGGAGCGCGCCCAGATGCTGCTGGAGAGCGGCAGCCGTGCCGCGCTGCAGCGCTTTCTGGCGGCATGGCATCCCGTTCTGCATGCCGAACGCAGCGATCCCGCCCACAGGGGCCTGATCCGCTGGCTGGTGGATGTGGACCCTCTGGCGATCTAGGGCGTGTCATCACTCATTTCACCCCCGCGAAAGCCTGCGGCGCGGTGCAGTGCAAGGCGGCCCTGAGTGCCGTGTAGCACGGCTACACAAGCAAAGGGCAACGCCGCAATGCGCCGCGCTGCAGGCTTTCCCTTCGGGCTGGCCACGGCATGCGGCGTCTGCTTTGTCGCACGGCTTGCCAATAGCCCGCTATTGGCTGCACCGCGCTTCGCGCATCCATCCGCATGCCGGGGCCAGCGCGGGGGTGAAATGAATGATGACACGCCCTAGCCCCATTAACACGCACTGATCTTTGTTACGCGAGCCCGCACAAGCCCACCCATGCAGGGGGTGCCCCGGGAAATGCGAACAAACTACAATGCCGGGTGGTGCCAGAACACCCCCGGCCTGAGGCTGCAGGGGTTGATCAGCGCCCAACCTGCAGGCCATGGGCCGCCGGCAATCCCCTTTTTACACCCCGAGCCCCCCGTGCCGAACCGGCCATTCCCACAGCAACTATGAGCAGTCTCCCCATCGGCACCGATGACGCCGGCAACCAGGAAGCCGAGCTTCTGGCCCAGTTCGCGCGCAACCTCAAGGTGCCGCTGCTCAACACCATGACGCATGCGCTGCAGGACGTGTCGCCCATCGAGGGCCTGTCGCCGGCGTTTCTGCGCAGCAACTCGCTGCTGCCTTTTTCGGTGACCGACGAGGCGGTGCACATCGCCTCCAGCGTGCCCGTGCAGCTGGCCGCGCTCGATGCCCTGAAGCAATTCTTCACCGTGCCTACACGCCTGCACCTGGCGCCGCGCATGTGGATCCATTCGGGCCTGGACCAGGTCTACCGCCCCGAGAACGCCAACCTGGCCGCCTTCGACGACGAGAACGCCTCGGGCTCCGAGAACCCGGACGACGACCTCGAAACCCTCAAGGCCCTGGCCGAGGATGCGCCCGTGGTGCGCCTGGTGCAGTCGCTGCTGCTGCGCGCGGTGGACAGCCGCGCTTCCGACCTGCACCTGGAGGTCAGCCAGCAGAAGTTCCGCGTGCGCTACCGCATCGACGGCGTGCTGTTCGACGCCGAATCGCCGCCGCGGCGCATGTACATGGCGTCCATCTCGCACCTGAAGCTGCGCGCCAAGATGAACATCGCCGAGCGCCGCCTGCCGCAGGACGGCCGCATGAAGATGGAAGTGGGCGGCCGCCAGATCGACATGCGCGTCTCCACCGTGCCCACGGTGTACGGCGAGAGCATGGTCATCCGCCTTTTGGACCAGGGCCCCGGCATGATGGGCATGGACTCGCTCGGCCTGAACGCCGAGGCACTGGCCATGCTGGAGGCGGCCATCGTGCAGCCGCACGGCATGATCCTCGTGACCGTCCCCACCGGCAGCGGCAAGACCAGCACGCTGTACGCCTCGCTGGGCCAGGTGAACCTGCCGGGCAACAAGATCATCACGGTGGAAGACCCGGTCGAATACCAGATCGACGGCATCAACCAGATCCAGGTCAAGTCGCAGATCGACCTGACCTTTGCGAGCGCCCTGCGCTCCATCGTGCGGCAGGACCCGGACATCATCATGGTCGGTGAAATCCGCGACCGCGAGACGGCCGAGATCTCCATCCAGTCCGCCCTCACGGGCCACCTGGTGTTCTCGACCCTGCACACCAACGATTCGTTCGGCGCGCCGCACCGGCTCATGGAGATGGGGGTGGAGAGCTACCTCATCGCCTCCTCGGTGGTGCTGATCGTGGCGCAGCGCCTGGTGCGCGTGATCTGCCCGCACTGCAAGGACAGCACCACGCCGACCTCGGCCGACCTGCTGTTCCTGGCCGAAGAAGGCGTCGAGGCCCACCAGGTGACCGAGCTGTTCCACGGCAAGGGCTGCCACCACTGCGGCCAGTCGGGCTACATCGGCCGCACGGGCATCTATGAAATGCTGCCCATGACCACGGCGATCAAGGAAGCCATCATCCAGAAGATGCCGGCCGAAGGCGTGCGCCGCAAGGCCATCGAGCAGGGTGTGCGCACCATGCGGGCCGACGGCATCAGCAAGGTGCTGGCCGGCATCACCACCCTCGAAGAGCTGGCGCGCGTGACCCGCCAGGAAATGACGTGAGGCCGCGTCCCGGTGCGGCGGGTGGGAAGGGCCTCGGCCAGGCCACCCTGGTCGAAGCCGCCACCCCGCTGCCCGCCGATCCGGCCCTGCAGCCGCCGCTGGCAAGCGACCAGAAGCCCGCGTCGTCTTCCGGCATCAACTGGACCGCCTCGCTTGGCGGCGGCAGCAAGCGCGTGGGCATCAAGCATGTGCTGGCCATGACGGAGCAGCTGCTCACCCTGCTCGATGCCGGCCTGCCGCTGGACCGGGCGCTGCACATCTGCCAGAGCAGCATCGAGCAGCCGTTCTTCCGGGGTGTGATGCAGGCCGTGGTGGTGGATGTGGAAAAGGGCAACTCGCTGGGCGATGCCTTCATGCGCCACCCCTCGGTGTTCCCGCGCCTGTACGTGAACATGGTGCGCGCGGGCGAGGAAGGCGGCGTGCTGCCCGTGGTGATGCAGCGGCTGGTGGAGTTCTACACGCGCAGCATCGAGTTCCGCTCGTTCCTGGTCACCTCGTCGATCTACCCGGTGCTGCTGTTCTTCTTCGGCGTGAGCGCGCTGCTCGGGCTCACGGTGTTCGTGCTGCCCAAGTTCGGCCAGATCTTCACCGACATGCACCAGGAGCTGCCCACGGCCGCGGCCGTGCTGATCGGCACCGGCGAGTTCCTCAAGACCTATGGCCTGTACATCCTGGGGGTGCTCGCCCTCGCCCTCACCGGCTTCGTGATGGCGCTGCGCGACGAGAAATGGCGCGAGCGCTGGCAACTGCTGCTGCTGCGCGTGCCCGTGCTCGGCCCCCTGTTGCTCAAGATCCAGCTGGCCCATGTGTGCCGCACCTGGGGAACTCTATTGGCCAGCGGGGTTCCGATACTCACCGGCATGCGCATCGTGCGCGAGCTGACCGAGCACATCCCCTTGCGAAAGGCGCTCGACCGGCTGGTGCGCGCCGTGCAGGAAGGCAAGGGCGTGTCGGGGCCGGTGCGCGCCGACCCGTTCTTTCCCCGCCTGCTGGGCCAGTTGGCCGCGGTGGGGGAGGAGTCGGGCGCGCTCGACGCCATGCTCGTGAAGGTGGCCGACCAGTATGAAAAGGATATCCAGAAGGCCACCCGCAACCTGGTGGCCCTGTTCGAGCCCATGATGATCCTGCTGATGGGCGGGCTGATCGGCACCATCGTGGTGTCGATGCTGACCGCCATCTTCTCGATCAACGACATGCCCCTGTGAATGAACAAGTGACGCAAGTAGTAGGTTTTTCAATGCATATGCCTTTCAAGTTCCCCCCGCGCACGAGCGCACTGCGCCGCACCCGCGGCTTCACGCTGATCGAGCTGCTGATCGTCATGGTCATCCTGGGCCTTCTGGCCTCGCTGGTCGGCCCACGCCTGTTCGGTCAGCTCGATGCCTCCAAGGTCAAGGCCGCACGCACGCAGATCGAGATGGTGGGCGCCGCCATGGACACCTACCGCCTGGACATGTCGCGCTACCCGAGCACCGAACAGGGTATCGCCGCCCTGTCGGACAAGCCCGCCGACGCGGCAGAAGCCGCCCGTTGGCGCGGCCCCTACCTCAAGAAGAAGGTGGACAAGGACCCCTGGGGCAACAGCTATGTCTACCGCTCGCCCGGCGAAAAGAGCGACTACGAGCTCCTGTCCCTGGGAGCCGACGGCAAGGAAGGCGGCAGCGGGGACGACGCCGACATCCGCAGCTGGGAATAAATCCCTGTCTGGGATTCCGTGCGGTTGCTTGATCACGCATGAAGAAAACCGCCGGGTTCACGCTGCTCGAACTGCTCTTGGTGCTGGTGCTGGTAGGCATCGGCACGGGCCTGGCCATGGTGTCGGTGGACCAGTTGGCCGGCCGCGCCGAGGAGCGCCGCTGGCTCGACCGCACGCAGCAGGAGCTCAAGCGCCTGCGCAACCGGGCCGTGCTTGGCGGCTCGCCCGTGCAAGCCACGGTGTACTTTGATGCGGGGCGCATTGCCTCGGGCGGGGGCAATGTGCTGGAGCTGCCCGAGAGCTACCGCTTCATCGCGACCGATGCCTCCCGCCCACGCCCTGCAGCCGCGCGTGCCGACGAAGGCGACACCCTGGCGCTGACCTTCTACCCCGACGGCACCATGCAGGAAGCCGCCTTCCTGGTGCGCACGCCTTCGGGCGTGCAGCAGCAGTTCCGCCTGGCCCGCATCAGCGGCCGCATCGAGAGAAAAGATGCCGCACCGACGGAACCGTAGCACGCGGCTGCCGGCCCGGCCACGCCCACCCTTCCAGCACGGCTTTACCCTGCTGGAGGTGCTGGTGGCCATGGTGCTGATCGGCTTTGGCCTGGCGATCGCGTTCACCGCGATCTCGGGCACAGCACGCCTGGACGACAAGATCAACGGCCACACGGCCGCCATGGCGCTGGCACAGGCCAAGCTCGACGAGGCGCTGGCCAGCCCCACCTTCGCGGTGGCGGATGACGCCGTGGACCAGGGCTATGCCGGCACCGATTTCGGCTACCGCATCCACCTGCGCCCGCTCGAGGCGCTGACCCGGGCGCAGCAGGAGCGCATCCCCGCGTTCCGGCAAAAGCTCGAAGAGGTGGAGGTCGAAGTCTTCTGGGGCCCCAAGGGCAACCAGCAGGTCTACCGCCTGAGCAGCTACCGCATGGCACAGCCCCCGCCGGGCGAGCGCACGGCAGGCGGCGCGGCGGCGCCGACCTCGTCGACACCGCAGAACCCCGTGCGGCCCGCGCCATGAGGAGCCAGCGACGCTTTTCCGCCCCGGGCATCCAGGCCGGCTTCACGCTGCTGGAGCTGATGGTGGCGCTCGCCATCTCGGCCGTGGTGGCCGTGATCGGCGCCTCGGCCATGTCCACGGCGCTCGACTTCTATGGCCGCAACGGCGACCGCGCGCGCTCGCGCGAGGAGGTGCGCGGTGCCGAGCGCATCCTGCGCCATGAATGGACCACGCGCGGCATCGCCGTCAAGGGCAGCGCCACCACACTGGAGTTCGACACCCTGCACCCGGTGATGGGCACGCCCGGTGCGGCCCCGGCCATCGCGCGTGTGGAGTACGCCTGCGAAACCGCAGAAGGCAGCAGCACCATGACGCTGGTGCACCGCGTGAGGACGCTGCCACCCGCCACCGCCGCCAACACCACCGCCCGGCCGCCAACCCCGACCTTGCTCGACACCCAGGTGCTGGCCTCGGGCCTGCGCATGTGTGCCTTCTCGTACCTGACCCGCCTGCCCAACCGCGAGGGCAAGCCCATCCCCACCTGGCTGGCCAAGTGGGAGCAGCTGCGCCAGCCACCGGACCTGCTGCGCATGGGCCTGTCGGGCGTGCGCGACGACATGCCGGCCCTGGTGTACAAGGCCCGCAGCGAGGCGGGCGCACCATGAACCGCCGCAACCCGTCGCTGCGCCGCCCCCTGCGTGGCCCAGGCCAGGAGCATGGCTACATCCTGCTGTTTGCGCTGGGCCTGATGGCCGTGGTGACCACGGTGGTGCTGGGCGTCTCGGTCTCGCTGCGCCTGGATGCACAGCTGCTGACACGCGAGAAGGACGCGCTGCAGGAAAGCTACATGCTGCAGTCCGCCGCCACCTATACCGCCCTGCAGCTGGGCATTGCCTCGGCCGTGGCCGGTGCCAACCCGCCGTTGCCCGAAGAAGTGCGCCGCAACTGGCCGCTGTGGCGCCTGCCGGAGCCTGGCGAACCGCCAGCCGCCGCGCCCAACACCGCACCTTCGGCCCGGGGCACGGCTGCGGCGGCCGCCGCCGGCTCCACGCCCACGGCGCGTTATGAAGCCACGCTGGGCCGCCAGCCGTTCACCGCCGAGCTGCAGGACGCCAGCGGCCTGCCCGATGCCAACGACCTGACCGCCCAGGAATGGGAGCGTCTGTATGCCTTGCTGGGCACCGCCCCCGAACGCGCGCGAGAGCTGGCGCTTCTGACCATGGAGTTCAAGAACCGGGTGATGGACACGCGCGGAACGGCCGGATTTTCAAGCATGCGAGAATTGACGGATTGGAACGAGATACCGCGCACCCTGGTGCGGGGTGGCACCACCCAGGTTCCCGTGGGCTTGCAGGACCTGCTGGTGGTCGGCACCAAGAACCGCAAGGTGCGGCTGGACACCACGCCCATTGTGCTGCTGCGGGCCCTGGGCAATCTCACGGACGAGCAGCTGCAGCGGCTGGCAGCCATGCGCCGCTCGGGCACGCCCATCACGGCGGCGCTGGCCCAGCAATGGACTGCCGGCACGGGGCTGATTGCGGCCGACATGACGGGCCCGCCCACGGCCGTCACAGCGCGCTTGCGCCTGGGCGGGGCCCGGTCCACCGGTGCCGCGCTGGTGGCGACCCTGGTTCAGCAGGGTGGAAAGTTCAGCGTGGTGGACTCCATGATCGATGTAAGCGCCCGCTGACCACTGCCAACCCTGTGACCGAACGAACACCCGAAGGCTGCCTGAAAAGAAGCTCCCGACCCGATTGAAACCTCCACCGATGCGCAATTTTTCTCCTTCAGCCAGCTGGCGGCACCAGCTGGTGCTCTCCCTCTCACCGCACAGCCTGTGCATCCTGCATTTCTACCGCGGGCTGCTGGGCTGGAAGCGGGCGCACGAGCACGTGGTGCCCCTGCCCGAGGGAGAGGGCTTCACGTCGCAACTGCAGCAGCAGCTGGCCGACAGCGTGACGCGCTGGAAGATTCCGGCCGGCACGCGCGCGCACTGGGTTCTGGCCGGCGACATCCTGGGCATCGTTCCGCCCAATACCCAGGGGGCGGGCGCGCCGCCCTCGCTGCCCTTTCCGGCCAGCGACACGCGCACGCAGGTGGACGGCTTCGGCGGGGCCGAGGGCGCCTCGCTGATGTGGATGCACAAGGACTGGGTGACCGAGATCGAGCGCATCAGCAGCGCCTGCCGCCTGGCACTGGTGGAGCTGTATGCGCGTGCGCAGCTGTTCCAGCGCATCGCGGCCAAACAACCGGCCTCGCTGCGCGCCGTGGTCGAGGCCGATGCCACAGACCAGTACCTGCACGTGTACGCCGCCAACGGCACCATTCTGCGCACGCGCGTGCTCGAAGCACACGATGGCAACGAGCACCTGGCGCAGACCCTGCAGGTGGAGCTGGCCGCGCTGGGCGCGCCCGCCGACGCGGCCCCCGGCCACCCGGTGCAGCTGAGCACGCCCAGGGGCTATGCGGCCGAACCCCGAACCTGGGCCGGCTACCAGCACCATGTGCTGCCTGCGGCGTCCCATGCCGACCTGCTCGAAAAACTCTGGCGCTCGGACCAGGGTGGCATCGTCGTGCGCCACACGCACAACGACATGGTGCAGGCGCTCAAGGTGCTGAGCCTCGGGCTGGGTGCCGTGGGCATGGCGGGCCTGGCGCTGATGGTCTGGCACGATGGCCGGCTGGTGCGCCAGATCGAGGAGGGCCGCGAGCGCGTTCGCAAGGACCTGCCCAAGGTGGAAGCCGCCAAGCTGCTCAAGGCCCGCACCCTGCGCATGGCCGATGCGGTGCAGGCCGTGAACACGGCGCGCGAGGCGCCTTCCGCGCTGGGCCCGTTCTCGCAATTGGTTGCGTATTTCCCGCCGCCGCCCGCCACCTTGCAGTACTTCAGCTCCGACAATGGCGTCGTCGCGCTGGCAGGCCAGGGCAACGAGGGCAGCGTGAAATGGCTGCAGGAGCGGCCGCTGGCCGGCTTTGGCGCCTGGACCGACTTCCCCGTGCCCGAATACCTGGCCGCCAGCACCCCGCAGATCCACCTGCAGGCGCGCAAGGAAGCGCCCCAACCCATTGCCGCACCCGCCCCAGCCCAGCCACCCGCATCGGGGGCATCCCAACCATGATGAAGCGTGATCTCAAGCGGGTGCATGCCGCCCATGGCATCAAGTACTTTGCCTTTCCCGTCATCGTGCTGCTGCTGATTGCCGCCCTGGTGGACCAGCGCCTGACGGGCTACCTGGAGCACCGCGAGCAGGCCAGCGACCTGCAGACGCTGCTGGAAAGCAACCAGAACACCCTCGACCTCGACAAGAAGGTGCAGGCCAACAGCGAGCAACTGGGCGGCAGCTACACGCCCATCCAGGAGCAGCTGTTCGTGGCGAACGACATCACCGAGTCCGTCAATGCCATGCAGCAGCAGGTGACCAAGCTGCTGCAGGGGCTGTATTTCGACAACATCGACCTGTCGGAATTCTCGGATGCCCCCAAGGGCAGCGTCTCGCGCATGTCGCTCACGGCGCGCTTCAACGGCGTGCCCCAGCAGCTGCCGCGCCTGCAGATCGCCCTGGCGCAATCGCCCAAGCTGCTGGTGATGGACAGGGTCGAGATCAAGGTGGTGGACGACACCCAGCGCGGCGGGCAGCAATTGCACATCGTGGCCCGCTTTTCCGGCCTGCACATGAAGCCGCTGCCCGAAGCCGCCGCCCCGGCCGCGCCTGCGGCCCCCCGCAAGTAAAACGAACACGGCTGAATTTCAGAAGACTGCAATGAAAAAATCCATTCCTCCCATGCTGCGCAAACTGACCGCTGTGAGTGTTGCGCTCTTGCCCACGCTGACGGCAACGCACCTGGTGATGGCCCAGCAGCCACCGATCAACCCCTTCACCGGCCAGCCCATGCCCGTGGTGCCCGGCGGCGGCGGCACCCCCGTGCCCGGCGGCTTCAGCATGCCCGGCATCACCGTGCAGCCGTCCCAGGCAGCGGGCACCGGGGCTGCGCCGGCCGCAGCGCCTGCGGCACCGCCCACGGCACCCGCAGCCGCACCAACGGCAGCGCCCGCCGTGCCCGCCCCGATGGCCACCATGCCCACCCCCGGCGCAGCGCCAGCAACTGCGGCCACCGCCCCCGCCAGCGGCAACCCCGGAGTGGTGCTGTCCAACACGCCCAACCCGGGCGTGACGCTCAAGTTCGACAACGCCGACATCTACGAGGTGATCCAGGTGGTGCTCGGCGAAGTGCTCAAGCTCGACTACGTGATCGACCCCACCGTGCAGGGCCGCGTCACGCTCAAGAGCACCGGCGCCATCAGCATGGCCGACATCTACAGCACGCTGGAGACGGCGCTTGCCGCGAGCAACATCTCCATCGTGCGCCAGGGCAAGCTGTACAAGGTGCTGCGCGACGCCAACGCGGTGCGCGACGCCGGCCTGGGCCCGGGCGTGGGCGCGGCCTCGTCGGTGATGCAGATCATCCCGGTGCAGTTCGTGCAGGCCAACCAGCTGGCCAACACGCTGCGCGGTTTTGTCGGCGCGCAGGCGGCCATTACCAACGACCCCTCCAACCGCTACCTGATCGTGGTGGACAAGGCCGCCAACGTCGAGAAGATCGTCGAGATGGTCAAGACCCTGGATGCGGACTACGTGAGCCAGGTGCAGATCCGCCTGTTCCCGCTGGCGCACAGCGAGGCAGCCGACGTGGTCAAGGAGCTCGACGCGATCTTCAAGACCTCGGGCATCTTCAACCGCCCCGGCACCGATGCCAACAAGACCTACTTCCTGCCCGTGGCGCGCATGAACGCCGTGATGGTGGCCGCCGCCAACCCGGCGCTGCTGCAATCGGCCGAGCAGTGGATCAAGACCCTGGACGCCGAGCCGCGCAATGGGCTGGGTTCCTTCGTGCACGTGTACCCGGTGTCCAATGGCAATGCGGCCAATCTGGCGAGCCTGGTGACGCAGATTTTCGGGGGGTCGGCACCGACGCAGAACAATGCGAATACCGGGGCCTCGGCGCTGCCATCGGCTTCGGGGACGGCGTTTGGCTCAACGGGTGGCGCCACGGGCGGCAGCGCCGGGCTGACAGGTGCCGCCACAGGCACCAACAACCAGAACAACAGCTCTGCCGCACGCACCATCGAAAGGGGCAACACACCTTCCCAAGGCGCGACAGGCACCGCTCCGGGCCTGGGCGGATCGGTGCAGGTAATTGCCGACACCGAAACCAATACGCTGATCGTGCGCGCCTCGCCACAGGACTACCAGCAGGTGCGCAAGGTGCTGGAGCGGCTGGATTCATCGCCTCGCCAGGTGATGGTGCAGGTGATGGTGGCGGAAGTGACTTTGACCGATGCACTGCAATACGGTGTGGAATGGTGGGTCAAGTCTGCGCTGAGTTCGGGCGGCAAGAGCTGGCCAGCTTTTGTCGGACTGGATGGCGCCATCAAAACGACTGGCGTTACTACGGCAGTTGCTGGAGCTACGCCCACTGTGACAGGGACGTCTTCAGGACTCAATTACGCGGTATTCGGCGGATCAGGACAAGTGATCGGGCTGCTAAATGTGCTGGGCCGTGATACCAATGTGAACATCCTTTCGACACCCCATGTGCTTGCCAGCGATGGCAAGGTGGCAAAAATCGAAGTGGGCAGCGAAGTTCCTGTGGTCACTCAGACAGTGGCAACCCCGACCAACAGCCTTATCAGCAGTAACCAGTTCTCCACGTCCAACTCGGTTCAATACCGCCCGACAGGCATCTTGCTGGAAGTCAAACCCAGCATCACCTCGACCGGCCGCATCACTCTGAGCATTTCCCAAGAGGTCAGCAACTTGGGAGATCTTGTCAAGGCAGGTGGTGTGGACTATCCCAGCTTCCAAAAGCGCAAAATCACCACGGATGCCACCATCGAAGACGGCAAAACCATCATGCTGGCCGGTCTGATTGAAAATCGGACCGAAAATGGCATCGTCGGCATCCCCGTACTCAAGGACATACCCATCGTGGGGGGCTTGTTCGGCACCAACAGCAAGACCAAGAACAAGACCGAATTGCTCATCAGCATCACGCCCTACATCGTCAACAACCGAGAGGAAGCCGATCGACTGGCGGGAAGCTTCCAGGACAGCATGCAAAAGTTGCGTGCGATGATGCAAGATAAGGACACGACCGTTCCGCCCAATCTGGGCCGCGATGCCCCCGTACGCAGCCAACAAAAACCTGCTGCTCTGAAAGCACCGCAGATCCAGAACAGCGAAGCCTTCGTCAACTGATCTCGCTGACACAGCAACACAACAGCCCACTTCGGTGGGCTGTTTGCTTTGCACAGGCTCAAGTCAGCAAGGCCACCGCTCCAGAAAAACTCAGAAACGCCAGCGCCGTCGACACCAGAATGATGCGCGCCACGCGCCCGTTGTTGGCGCCAAAGCGCTCGGCCAGCAGCGAGACATTGCTGGCGCTGGGCAGGGCCGCGACCAGCACCAGCACCGTGAGCGCAAATGGCGTGAGCGGCACGCCGGCGGCCATGGCCGCCGTGCCTGCTGCCCAGACCAGCACCGGGTGCACCAGCAGCTTGGCCAGGGCCACGGGCACATACTCGCCCGCGGGCACCTGCTCGTGCTGGTTCATCTGCGAGCGCGCCAGCACAGCACCGATGGTGAACAGCGCCACGGGCGACGCCGCATCGGCCAGCATGGCCACCGTGCGGTCCATCGGACCGGGGAGCTGAAAGCTCAGCGCCGAGGCCAGCGCGCCGAGCGCGATGGACCAGGGCATGGGGTTGGTGGCCATGCCCTTGAAGGCATTGCGCAGCGCCACACCCACGCCGTGCGTGCCGGCGCCGTCCATGCGCGACAGGGCAATGCACAGCGAGCTGGTGACCAGCATGTCCACCGCGATGGTGACGATGGCCGGGCCTGCGGTCTGGGCGCCCAGCAGCGCCACGAGCAGCGGCACGCCCATGAAACCGGTATTGGGAAACGCGGCCACCAAGGCGCCGAAGGCCGCGTCGTTCCAGCCGATGCGCCCGCGGCGCGTGAGGGCAACGGTGGCCGCCACCATGATGAGCGCGCACAGCACATAGACGCCGGCCACGGCCGGGTCGAGCAGTTGTGCAATGGGCGTGCTGGCGCCAAAGCGGTACAGCATGCAGGGCAGCGCAAAGTACAGCACGAAGGCGTTGAGCCCCGGAATGGCCGGCTGCGGCAGGATGCCGCGCCGGGCGGCCAGGTAGCCGCACAGTACGAGCGCAAAGAAGGGGAAGGTGACGAGCAGGACGGAGAGCACGGGGATATTGTCGGGCGGCCCGGGCCTTGCCGGGCCGCAGCGTCAGCGCAGAGTCAGACGGGGGCCCTCGCCTGCGGCGAGGCCAGGCCCAGGGTCATTGCTTGCGCTGGATGATGAGATTGCGCTTGGCATCCTCGGGGTAGGCAAAGGTGATGGCGCCGTTCTTCACCGCGCCGATGACGAGCATGTTGCGCGTGATGGCGTCCTTGTCGGTGGCGCTGAACGGTTTGTCGTAGGTAGCCACCACGCCGTAGTAGGTCTTCATCTTGCCCTCCAGCGACTCCTTGAGCGCCGGGCCGTTGAGGTTGCCATCGCGGATGCCCAGGAAGGCATACATCAGCAAATAGGTCGCATCGTAGGCATTGGCCGCCGCCATGGGCACGGCCAGCTTGCGCTGGAACTTGCGCGTGTAGCTCGACAAAAAGGAGGCGCGGCGCTCGTTGCTGGGCTCGGCGATGAAGGTCTGCACCATGAGCGCGCCCTCCGCCGCATCGCGCGCACCGTCGAGGAAGAACGGGAACGACAAGGTCCACGGCCCGACCTGCGGCACCTTCCAGCCCAGGGTCTTCTTGCCGTTGGCGATGACGGCATTCTCCTGCCCGACGGTGTAGCTGAAGACCACGTTGGCACCGGCACTGCGCGCGGCCGTCAGCTCGGCGGTGAGGTCCTTCACCCCGAGGTCGAACCGCGCCACGTGCACGGGTTTGAGGTTCTTGGCGGCGAGCGCGGCCACCACGTCGTTGTAGCCGCCTTCGCCGTAGCCGGTCTTGTCGGCGAAGATGGCCACCTTGTCCCAGCCGCGCTTGACGATGTCTTCCACCATGAAGGGGGCCTGCAGGGCATCGCGCCCCTGCACGCGGAAGATGTAGCTCTCGGCCGGCGGGTACTTGGCCGTGACGGCCGTGCCCGAGGAGCAGGGCACGATGAGCGGTGATTTGGCGTCCTGGAACAGGTCGATGGCCTTCATGGCCACCCCGGTGTTGCAAAAGCCGATGGTGGCGACGACCTTCTCGGCCAGCAGTTCCTGCGAGACCTTGCGCCCCTGGTCGGGGTTGGCGGCGTCGTCCTTGACTACCAGTTCCAGCGGCCGGCCCAGGTAGCCGCCGCCGGCATTGATCTCGTCCACCGCCATGCGGATGCCGTTGAGCATGGGCACGCCGAAGTCGGCCGAGGCGCCGGTGAACGGCCCGACCACGCCGATGCGTACGGGCGCGGTGCTGCCGATCTGTGCCCGCGCGGGCAAGGCGGCCAGTGCGGTCGCAACCAGTGCGCCAACGAGAAGAAACGCGCCGTTCCACCAAGCACGTTGCTGCAAGGTGGCGGCGGCGCTGGCGCGCGGTGGCGCGAGGCTCTTGATCGGCATGGCACGGCCTTTCGGGCTTGTCTCGTTGGTCCGTGCAGTATCAAAGTGCCCACAGACCAGGGACAGCGGGGTTTCCCGCAGGAAGGCGCGTGCCAGCGCGCGCCGTCAGAATTCGATCAGCTTTTCGACATCCTGCACCTTGCGGCGGGCCAGGGCCAGGTTGGCGCGCGCCTTGTCGAGCACCACGTAGATGAAGATGCCTTCCTTGGACGCCATGGGACGGATGATGTGGTACTGCTTGCCCAGCGTGATCAGGATGTCGTCGATGGTGTCCTGCAGGCCCAGCGCCTGCATGGTCTTGTTCTTGGCTCGCACCACCTCGGTGTTGCCGGAGGCGGCCAGTTCCATGTCCACCCCCGTGCCGATGCTGCCCAGCAGCATGCCGCTGCCGCTGTCGACGATGGCGGCGCACAGTGCGCCTTCCACGGCCTGCAGTTGGTTCAGGGATTCATTGAGAGTCGCCATTTTTGGGGGTTCCTAGGGGTTCTATTCGCACTGGCTGGAAGGGTGAGTGGGCGCAGGCTGCCAATGAAACGCCCGCGCCCGGAAATCGGTCGCAAGAGCGTTCGTCAGGCCCGGGACATCTCTTGCATCACTTCGCCCGCAGCCCACAGGGCGCGGCCCAGCAAGGCATCACTGCCCAGCACCAGGCACAGGATGCAGGGTACCGGCGCATCGATGGACTGGAAGACCACGGTGCTGCCCTCGGCCTCGAAGGTCAGGCGCTTGCACTGCGGGCTCTGGATCTCGCGGCCCACGGCACGGGCCATGGCCATGAGCGAACTGGCCATGGCCGAGAGGCGGCCCGCCTGCAGCTCGCTGCGGTTGCGCAGGCAGGCGATCTCGAAACCGTCGGGCGTGGCCAGCAGCGCCAGCTGCAGGCCGGAGATGGGGGCGGCATGGGTTTCAAGGGCACGCAAGGCCGTCTGCGCCAGCGCTTCGGAAATCAGGGAGGAACTTCTGCTGTTCATGGGGATTCGCTGCGAAGGGACAACATCGACACCAGCACGCTCAGGGCCTGGAGCACATCGGCGCGCTTTCTCACATCGACCTGGAGCACGGGCACCACGCCATGGCCTGCGGCCTGCAGCCCGTCCGCAAAGGCCTGGGTGGCGGCAGCCGAGGCGGGGCGGGCGCTCAGCACCAGGGCCAGGGGCGGGTTCTGGGCCGCGGCGGCCTCGGCAAGCAGCGCCCCGGCTGCCTGCACGGCATGGGCTTCATTCACGTCGACCATCACGAACACGCCCACCGAGGCGGACACCACCCACTGGCGCAGGAAGTCGAAGCGGTCCTGCCCGGGGCAACCGCAGACCTGCACGAACTCGCCATCGCCGAGGTCGATCTGGCCGAACTCGGCGCCCACGGTGGTGAACTCCTTGGCATGGGACTGGCGGTCCATGTTGGGCACGTCGGTGGCCACCATGTCATCGCCGCACAGCGCCCGGATGGCCGTGGTCTTGCCCACGCCCATGGGGCCCATGAAGGCGATGCGTGGCATCGGGGAGGTGCTGGAATAGGACATCAGTTCTCCATGGTGCTATATGCCACCGTAGCCTCTGCAACTGGCGCAGCCCAGGCCAGTGTCTCCGCGCAAGGGCCGCCCCGCCGCGCTGGGGACGTCCCCCTCCCGACTCGCGCAGCGAGGAGAGAGAGGGGTGAAGGCGCGAAGCGACTCAGGGGGTGCTTCACGGCCTGCTGGCCCCGCTGATCCAGTGGGAGAGGCGGCGCACCAGGCCCTTGCTCACGGGAGCCGGGCCATGCGGAGTGGAAGCAGCTGGCGATGGGCCCACGGGCTGCGCAGGTGCGATCACCTGCAGCACCTTGCGGCGCGCCAGTTCCTTGAGCAGCTCGGCCAGTTCCGCCGGCGCCAGGCCGCTGTGGGTGTGCAGCTGCTGCGCGGTCACGGGCTGGCGCGCAAGCAGGGCCAGCGCGCTGATGCATCCGGAGCTGTCGAACGGCGGGCCCAGGAACACCCAGGCCCCCAGCCGGTAGCGGCTGCCCTGGGCTGCGGCCATGGCGGCTGTGCCAGCGGCCGCAGGGGGTGTGGGCTGGATGGTGCTGTGGGCAAATGCACGCGACGGCGTCGATACGGGGACCACGGGAGGAATGTCCTCAGGTTGCGCCGCCACGCCGACCACGGCTGGCGCGGCGGGCCGGCGTGCCTTCCAGTCCAGCAGGAAGACGGCGGCGCGGTCCAGGATGTCGATCAGGTCGGCCACGGTGTAGTCCTGCGGCAGGCGCCCCACCCAGGCGTCGGCAAAGCGCGCGGCAGCCTGCTCGCGCCCGATCCAGATCACGCAAGGCGGCAAGGGCTGCAGGCGCACCAGGTTCGAAGACACGTCGAGCATGGCCACCTGGGCTTGCTCCAGAGGCGATTCGCGCCAGGCAAAGACGGATTTGCGGGCCGCAACACCGAACAGCTCGGAAAACCGGGCGCGCAATGCGGGGGCCAGCAAGCCGGTCGCCAGATCCCCCTTCAGATTGGTCTTCACGCAAAATACTCCGCAGTGCAGGGTGTAACCGGTCAGTTTAAGTGAGCACTCCATTCGCAACCAGTACAAAACCGTATCAGTCAGGTTTTGTGACAGTAGTTGACCTTTCTGTTGCCAATTGTTCACATCAAGCCCCGAGATGTGCCCACGGTATGATCTGCCATCCCCGTGCTCCAAACCACGCCGCGCGCCTTCGGCGCATGCGCGTCACCCCTCCCTGGTCGCTGCCTCCCCCATGTCTTTCGGTCTCAACCTCGCCCAGCTCCAGGCTGTTCACTACACTGACGGGCCCTGCCTCGTGCTGGCCGGTGCCGGTTCGGGCAAGACGCGGGTGATCACGCAGAAGATCGCGCACATGATCGAGCGCGGGATGGAGCCCAAGCGCATTGCGGCCATCACCTTCACGAACAAGGCAGCCGCCGAGATGCGCGAGCGTGCCAAGGGCCTGATCGGCAAGCGCGCCAAGGATGTGCTGATCTGCACCTTCCACGCACTGGGGGTGCGCATGGTGCGCGAGGACGGCGCGGTGCTGGGCCTCAAACCCCAGTTCAGCATCCTCGATGCGGACGACGTGACCAGCATCCTCAAGGACGCGGCCGGCGGCACGGTGGACATGGCCACGGCGCGCCAGTGGCAGTGGACCATCAGCGCCTGGAAGAACAAGGGCCTGACTTCCGAGCAGGCGCTGGCCGAGGCGGCGGACGACAACGAGCGCAGCATTGCGGTGCTGATGACGCGCTACGAAGAGCGCCTGGCGGCCTACCAGAGCGTGGACTTCGACGACCTGATCGGCATGCCGCTGCGCCTGCTGCGCGACTTCCCCGAAGTGCGCGCCAAGTGGCAGGCGCTGCTCGGCCATGTGCTGGTGGACGAGTACCAGGACACCAATGCCACGCAGTACGAGCTGCTGAAGCTGCTGGTGGGCGAGCGCGCGCACTTCACGGCCGTGGGTGACGATGACCAGTCCATTTACGGCTGGCGCGGCGCCACGCTCGACAACCTGCGCAAGCTGCCGCTGGATTTCCCGGCGCTCAAGGTCATCAAGCTGGAGCAGAACTACCGCTCGACCAGTGCCATCCTGCGCGCTGCCAACAATGTGATCGGGCCCAACCCCAAGCTCTTTCCCAAGACGCTGTTCAGCGAGCTGGGCGAGGGCGAGCCGGTGCGCGTGATCGACGCCGACAGCGAGGAGCACGAGGCCGAACGCGCCGTGGCCCGCATCCTGAGCCTGCGCGCCGCGGCCAACCCGCCGCCTGACTGGAAGCAGTTCGCCATCCTGTACCGCGCCAACCACCAGGCCAAACCCTTCGAGAAGGCGCTGCGCCGGGTGAACATTCCCTACAAGGTCTCGGGCGGCACGAGCTTCTTCGACCGCGCGGAGATCAAGGACCTGTGCGCCTGGTTCCGGCTGTGGATCAACAACGACGACGATCCGGCCTTCCTGCGCTGCATCACCAGCCCCAAGCGGGGCATCGGCCACACCACGCTGGGCGCCCTGGGTGCATTTGCCACGCAGCACAAGCAAAGCATGTTCGCGGCGCTGTTCAACAACATGCTGCCGGCGGCGGTGCCCAAGCGCGCGCTGGAAAGCCTGCACGAGTTCGGCCGCTACATCAACGACCTGGAATACCGCGCCCGGCACACCCATGGCGCCGAGGCCTCGCGCACCTTCCTGGGCGAATGGCTCAAGGAGATCGGCTACGAGCAGCACCTGTACGACGGCGAGGACAGCGAGACGGTGGCGGCTGCGCGCTGGACCAATGTGCTCGAATTCTGCGACTGGATGGCCCAGCGCGCGGGCGGGCAGATCGACGACAGTTCGGGCACGCCCATCGCGGCCGAAACCAAGAGT
>NZ_JBKDTZ010000136.1:0-28435 GCF_046339755.1 Acidovorax sp.
GCGGCTGACCAGGCAGAACAGGCGCTCGCCGGCCAGCAGCCGCCGCTCCAGCGCGGATTCGAATTCGTAGTCCGACTGCACCTCACCCAGCCCGCACTGGCGGCCGATGGCGGCAAAGTACTCGGTGGGCGCCGTGCTCACGCTGTAAGGCGGCTGGATGTGCAGCACCGAGGCGGCGCCGTAGTGCTGGCGCGCGCGCTGCAGCAGCTCGGGCCGGAACGGCGGCTGCCCCCAGTGCGCGGGCGACAGCAGCATGGAAATGGGGTACGGCATGGCTTGGGCGAGCTGGGCGAACAACCGCGCCTGGAAGGCGGCAAAGGGCTGGTCGGCCTGCGCCGGTGCGGCAACGCCGGGCGCGGCCGCGGGCAGCAGCTCCACCTCGGCCTGCAGCGGGAACTCGGGCTCAAAGCCGGCCGCGCTGAGCAGGCGGTTGGCCTCGGCCTCGGTCAGGCGCAGGTAGCGCGTGCAGGCCACCAGTTTCTCGCGTGAGCGGGCATTGGGCGCCGACATGCCGTTGCGCCAGTTGTTCACGGCTTCGCGGCTCAGGCCGATCTCGGTGGCCACCCCCGAGGCGCTGGCGCGGATGCGGCGCATGTAGAGGGACAGAAGCTCCGGGAACGAATCGTGGGCCATGGATGGAAGGCGGCAAGCCGGTAGGAAAGTGGACGCAGGACAGCAAAAAGAGGCCGTGGCCTCCAGGAGGCATTGTCTCCTGCGCCGGCCCCCTCGGCGGCCAAAAAGCGGGGGCATCGAGCGGCCGCCGCACCCCGCAATGGTCAGCGGGACAGCGGCGGCCGTCACGCCAACCTTTGCAGCATGGGCCATGCCTTGTGGCAGGCCAGGCCGCATGCGGCCAGCACCGGGCTGTACAGCAGGGCCACGCCCACGATGCTCATCAGCCAGCCAGGCTCGCCGTCCTCATCGGCCTCCCCCTGCTTTTTCTGCTTTTCCCCTTCCCCTTCTTCTCCCTCCCTCCCGGCCTTGGCTCCCTTGTTCTCGTCCTCGTCCGGTTCGGCGTCGCCCGTGACTTCCTGCACCAGCACCCAGGCCACGGCCAGCAGCGCCAGTGCCAGCCCGGCCAGGTAGGCGTACTGCAGCCCGGTGCGTTCCAGCGGATAGAAATACCCGGCCAGCAAGGCGCCCGGCAGCACGAAGAACAGGCGCATCAGCCAGCGGTACCAGCCGGAGGCCTCGCCCGGTTCGAGCGCGCCCAGCACCAGCCGGTAGGCCAGCGCGCCCAGCACGAAGATCACCCCGCCCCACCATTCGATCTGTGTCAGCATGTCGTCGTTTCCTGTCGTCTGCTATCAGCGGGTTGCATGGGCCGGCTCGCCACCCGCGGGGCCGTTGTCATCGCCTTCGTCTTCATCGTCGCCATCGCCCTTGATTTCGCGGTGCGTGCGCGCCGCGTAGTACAGCGGCAGCGCCACGGCCAGCACCAGGCCCAGGCCCAGCCACAGCCACAGGCCCTTGAACAGCAGCACGGTGACCACGGTGAAGACCGCCGCGTGCAGCAGGCCCTTGAGCGCCGAACCCAGCAGCACCACGCCGATGACGCCGTCCATGGTGTTCTTGACGCCGTTCTTGCCCATGGCCTTGGCGATCTCCACGAAGGCCTCGGCGGCCTCCTGGGCTTCCTTGCGCTTTTTGGCCTCGTCCTTGATCAGGCGGCCCACGGACTGGGGCTTGGGCGGGTCGTGGGCATCGGCCGCGGCGCGTTCGCCGGGCTCGTCGCCGTCGTCCGGGTCGTGCGCAGGCTCGACGATGGACTGCAGGTGTGGGTACAGCGCCAGGAAGTACTGGCGCGGCACCCACTGGCCCTTGTCGAAGTACATGCGCTGGGTTTCGCCCACCTGGTCGTAGAACACGTCGAGCACCGCGGCCTGCAGGCCGTGGCCGAACAGCGCGCCCAGGGGCGACAGCGGCAGCGGGTCGCTGGTGCCGGTATCGAAGTTGAGCTGCAGGTAGCCGGGCGCGGCCGTGACCTGCTGGTTGAACCACTCGGCATTCCACAGGTCCGCCAGGGCGGCGCCCAGCTTGCCGGCCCAGCGCTCGGCCTCGGCGGTGTTGCCTTCGGCGATGTACTGGTACACCAGCTGGGCGTACTTGAGCCGGATCGGGTCTTCGAAGAACAGGTGCAGGGTGTGGGCGTTCTGGGACATGGGGGGTGGGCCGGTGCGGGTTGCAATGGCCTTGATTCTTGCCCCGCCCCGCACCGTGCGGCCCCGCAGCCTTGTCCATCGGGCGCGGGGGCTGCTTGACGCCGCGTCAACCGCAGCCTGGGCTACCCTGCCGCGCCACCCGCGCCACCCGCGCCGGCCTGCTGGCTGCGCAGGGACTGCGCCAGTTGCTGCATGTCCATGGGCCGGGCGAACAGCCAGCCCTGTGCGGACTCCACCCCGTGCGCGCGCAGGTAGTCGGCCTGCTCCTGGGTTTCCACGCCCTCGGCGATCATGCGCAGCTGCAGCGATTTGGCCATCTCGATGATGTGCCCGATGACGTTGCGCGTCACGGCCTGCGTGCCGATGGTGCTGACAAAGCACTTGTCGATCTTCAGACAGTCGAGCTCGAACTCGGTCAGGTAGGACAGGCTGGAGTAGCCTGTGCCGAAGTCGTCGATGGACACCACATGCCCCTGCGCGCGCAGGGCGGCCACCGTTTTGCGGGCCTGGCCCAGGTCGAGGAACACGCGCTCCGTGGCCTCGATGTGCAGGCTGGCCGGGGGCACCCGCATCTGCGCGCAGGCGCTGCGCAGATGGTCGGGCAGCGCCGGGTTGCCGAAGTCCTGGGCCGAGAGGTTGATGGCGATGTGGAAGTTCGGCCGCTCGCGCAGCAACTCGGCCGCGTCCTGCACCAGCAACTGCACCACGCGCGCCGTTACGCGCTCTATCAGTTGGCTGCGCTCGGCCTCGGGGATGAAGACGTCGGGGCTGACCAGGGTACCGCTGGCGCTGCGCCAGCGCAGCAATGCCTCGGCGCCCACCCAGCGGTCGCTGGCCAGGTCCACGATGGGCTGGTAGACCAGGAACAGCTCGTCGTTCTTGAGCGCGTCGCGCAACGCCGTGGACAGCGTGCGCTGCAACCGCACCAACTGCGCCACCACCAGCGCCAGCAACAGCCCGGCGCCAATGCCCACGGGCAGCAGCACCAGCAGGGCCCGGCTGGAGTCGTGTTCGATCTCGGTGCGCGGAATGGCCACGTAGGCGGCCAGGTCGTAGCGTTCGGAGCGCTTCCAGCCGATGATGCGCTCCCCGTCAAAGATGCTGGTCTCGGGGGCATCGCCCAGCCTGTCCAGCCAGACGGGATCAAAGACCCCGTGGTGGGCCACGGCAGTGCGGCTTTTCACGCCGATGACACCGTAGGACAGCCGGTCCTCGGCGGGTGCCACGTCGAGCGCGGAATCCTTGTGCACCAGGACGGAGTAGCCCGTCCTGGGATTGGTGGTCATCACCAGCTGGGAGCCGGTGAGCAACGGGTGCTCGAAGCGTGTGCGCACGTCGTAGCCCAGGGCGCTGCGGTAGCTCGGCGCCCCCACAGGGTAGCCGCTGTGCCCGAAGGAGGAGCAGCGCAACTGCCCTCCCGCGACGTAACCGATGTCGATCAGCAGGTTGTACTGCACCACCAGCTTGCGCATGCGGTCGAGGTTGGCGTCGTCGCAGGGGTCGATACCCTGGACCGCGTTCAGCTCCCGGAACACCGCCGCCATCTGGTCGGTGACCTTGTGCGAGCGGTACAGGATCTCGCTGGCCAGGCGGCTCGCGCGGTCGCGCTGCTGCTCGAAGCTGCGGCGCTCGGCCAGCAGCACGGCTGCGATGATGGGCAGCAGCACCGCCAGCAGGCCGACGCCGTACAGCACTGCCAGCCGTGTCTGGATACGCCGCAATGCAACTCCCTAGTGTTCTTGTGATCGGGCCCGCCGCCGCGGCCCCACCCGCACGGCCCAGCGGATACTACTATGGCATGCCGGGATGGCACGGGCAATGCAGTGCAGCGCAACCCGGCGCGGTCCCACAGTGTGGGGCAGGCGCAGATGCTATTGTGGCGGCTTCGGCCCCTGCGCCCTGAAAGGCCCCGCTTCTTGACCTCCCTTGCCGCGGCGATCGCCCGCTTTGTGCTGCGCCACCTGCTGTCCTTCGCGCTGATCTGCGCGGTGCTGCTGCTGGGCCGCTGGGGCTGGGCCGAGTGGCAGGCGCACCAGGCGTCCCGGGCCGAGCTGGCGCAGCTGGCCGCGGCCGACCAGCGCATCGCGCACGAGGTGGATGCACTGGCCGCCGCCAGCCGCGGCCGCGTGGCCGGCCTTGCGGCTGCGTCGCTCGATGCCCTGGGCGCGCGCATCGAGGCGCTGGACCAGGAGACGCGGCGCCTGCAGATCGAGCGCCAGCGGGCCAGCGCCCTCGGCCCCGTGCTGCGCGGCCAGCCCATCCTGGACCACCAGCTGGCAGGCATGCGGCTGGACGCCCAGATCCATCTGCTGCAGGCCGAGCGCAAGCACCTGCAGGCGCTGCGGCTGCGCCTGCTGGCCACCCAGTCAGGCCAGGCACGCCGGGCCGAGCTGGAGCGCCTGCGCCTGGTGCACGAGGGCCTGTACACCCAGTGGCAGGCGGCCCGGCGCGAGCGCGAGGCGCTGGAGCAAGGCCAACCCCTGGCCTGCCGGCTGGGCCTGGGCACGGCCGAATACCGGCAGTGCACCGAGTTGCGCGCGCTGCAGGCCCGGCTGCTGGAGGACAACCGGCGCGCCCAGGCCGACTACCAGCGTCAGCTGGGACTGGTGCAGCAGGCCGCGCCGCCGCTGCCGCCATTGGCGGCGTTTTCACCGGATCTGGTGGAGGTGCAGGCCGTGCTGGCACCGCTGCGCGCGCGGCAGGCCGAGCTGCAGGCGCTGCGCGAGGGCAACTGGTTCGCCCGGCTGTCGGGGCCGGTGCTGGAGGTCATGCCCACGGCCCTGCTGATCCTGCTGGGCGCCATGCTCACGCCGCTTGCCATCAAGCTGCTGTTCTACTTCGTGCTGGCGCCGCTGGCCGCGCGGCGCCCGCCGGTGCAACTGCTGCCGGGCACCCTGGGCGAAGTGGCGCTGGAGTCGGGCCATGCCGCGGTATCGCGCGAGGTGGTGGTGGATGCCGGGCACGAGCTGCTGGTGCAGCCGGACTTTCTGCAGAGCGCTGCCACCGCGGGGCGCACCGACACCTGCTGGCTGCTGAACCCGCGCTACCCGCTGACCAGCCTGGCATCGGGCATGGTGGCGCTCACCCGCATCCGCAGCGATGGTGCCCCTGCGACCTACGTGATATCGGCCACGCAGGACGCGCACAGCGAAGTCGGCGTGCTGGTGCTGCCGGCCGGCGCGGCCCTGGTGATGCAGCCGCACAACCTGGTGGGCGTGCTGCAGCCGCGCGGCGTGCCGGTGCGCATCAGCTCGCACTGGCGCCTGGGCAGCCTGCATGCCTGGCTCACACTGCAGCTGCGCTACCTGGCCTTCCACGGGCCGGCGCGGCTCGTCGTGCAGGGCTGCCGGGGCGTGCGCGTGGAGCCGGCCGATGCCGGCCGCGCCATCAGCCAGGCGGCAACCATTGGCTTCAATGCCAACCTGGGCTATTCCACACGCCGGTGCGAGACCTTCATCGCCTACCTGCGCGGCAAGCAGGCCTTGCTCAACGACTCCTTCGCGGGCGGGCCTGGCTTCTATGTCTATGAGGAACTGCCCCACCCGCGCAAGCACCCGGGTGGCCCGGGGCGGTGGCTGGAGGGGTTTGGGGATTCGGTGCTCAAGGTGTTTGGGATCTAATTGAGACACCCCCTGAGTCGCTTCGCGCCTTCACCCCTCTCTCGACTCGCTGCGCGAGTCGGTAGGGGGACGGCCCCAGCGCGGCGGGGCGGCCCTTGCGCGGTGGCACTGGTTTGGGCCGCGCCAGTTTCATACGCCGCGGGTGGCGCGCAGCGCCATGTATATGACAGAAGCAGCTCCCGAATACAGGCGCCCTTTCCCGCCGCACGTCCGGGCAACGGCAGCGCCCACGCCTGCGATGACATTGCCAGTTCTACCTGCTTGGCAGAGGCTCCACATTCGCAGACCGGCTAAGCCACGAGCCGCTCGCGTGTCAACCGAGCTACGTCCCGCACCCACGGCTGCGCTGCCCAGTGCAGCTCAGCAAAGGCGTCGATCTGCTCGCGGTAGGTCAGCGAGGCGCCGATCACGTCCAGCCCGTCGAGGAACATGCGCCGGTGCCGCTCGGAGATGGTGAACGGTGCGCTGTGCCCCGCCGTGCGCACCTGGCGCTGCTCCACGTCGATCTCGATGGCCAGCGGGCCACTGGTGGAACGAGCTTCCTGCATGAAGGCCCGGGCGTCGGCCTCGCTGACCATGGCCAGCAGCAGGCGGTTGTTCATGGCATTGGAGTAGAAGATCTCGCCGAAGCTCGATGCCACCACGGCCCTGAAGCCGTACTGCTGCATGCCCCAAACAGCATGCTCGCGGCTGGAGCCGCAGCCGTAGTTGCTGCCGGCCAGCAGCACGTTGGTGCCGGCAAAGGCCGGCTGGTTGAGCATGAAATCCGGCCGCGGCTGGCCCGCACCGTCGAAGCGCAGGTCGTACAGCAGGCCGGGTGCCAGGCCCGATTTGTCGATGCCGCGCAGGAACTGCTTGGGCATGATCTGGTCGGTGTCGAGGTTGGCGATATCGAGCAGTGCCGCCTGGCCGCGCACGATGGCATGGGTTGTGGTGGTCATGCGGGCTCCAGCGTCCTGACATCGGTGATGCGGCCGGTGACGGCGGCGGCTGCGGCCATGGCCGGGCTCATCAGGTGGGTGATGGCGCCACGGCCCTGGCGGCCCTCGAAATTGCGGTTGGTGGTGGAGGCGCAGCGCTGGCCGGGGGCCAGCACGTCGTCGTTCATGGCCAGGCACATCGAGCAGCCGGGCTGGCGCCATTCGAAGCCCGCGGCCACCAGGCGCGCGGCGATGCCCTCGGCCTCGGCCTGGGCCTTCACGGCGCCCGAGCCGGGCACCACCATGGCGCCCACGCCGCTGGCCACGTGGCGGCTGCCGACAATGCGATCCACCTCGCGCAGGTCTTCGATGCGGGCGTTGGTGCATGAGCCGATGAACACATGCTGCACCGGCACACCCGCCAGCGGCTGGCCCGCCGCCAGCGCGGTGTAGCGCAGGGCCTGCTCGGCGCTGCTGCGCTGCACGGCGTCGGCGATGTCCTCGGGCCGGGGCACGGTGGCGTCGATGGCCATGGCCTGGTCAGGGCTGGTGCCCCAGGTGACGAAGGGGGCCACCTCGCTGGCGTCGAACCCATGCTCCACATCGAACACGGCGCCCGCGTCGCTGTGCAGCGTGGCCCAGTGGGCCAGGGCCTGCGTACGGACCTCGCCGGTGATGTCGGGCGCCTTGGCCAGCACATAGTCGATGGCCGTGGCATCGGGCGCGATCAGCACGCCGCGCGCGCCCGCTTCCACGGCCATGTTGCACAGCGTGAAGCGCGCCTCCACCGACAGGGCCTCGATGGCGCTGCCGCAGAACTCCACCACAAAGCCGCGCGCGCCTTGGGCGCCGATGCGGCTGATGACCAGGAGGATCAGGTCCTTGGCCGTGGTGCCCGTGGGCAGCGTGCCGTCCACGCGGATGCGCATGTCCTTGGCCAGGCGGTAGACCAGGGTCTGGGTGGCCAGCACATGCTCCACCTCGGACGTGCCGATGCCGAAGCCCAGGGCCCCCAGCGCCCCGTAGGTGGTGGTGTGGCGGTCGCCGCAGATGATGACCATGCCCGGGCGCACCATGCCATGCTCGGGCGCGATCACGTGCTCGATGCCCTGCAACGGGTCGTTGGTGTCGAACAGCGGGATCTGGTGGCGCTCGCAGTTGGCCTTGAGGTTGCTGGCCTGCAGGGCCGAAGGCGGGTCCTGGATGGTGCGCCAGCGCACCGGGTGCGTGGGGATGATATGGCTCACCACCGCCACGTTTTGCCCCGGCACGGGCACGCCGCGCCCGGCCTCGTGCAGGCCGGCGAAGGCCTGGGGGCTGGTGTATTCGTTCATCAGGTGCAGGTCGCAGAACAGCAGCACGTTCTGTTCGTCCAGAACGGCTACGGTGTGCGATGCCACCAGCTTCTGGTAGAGCGTCGTGGGGGTGGTCATGGTGATCGTGGGGTTGTATCCGTTGTTCTGTTCATCGGCCGGCCAGCAGGAAGGGCAGCGCCGCATCGAGCAGCGCCTCGGGCGCCTCCTCGGCGATGTAGTGGCCGCAGGGCAGCGCATGGCCGCGCACGTCGGTGGCCACGCGCTGCCATTCGGCCAGGGGCTTGAAACACTGGTGCACCACGCCCTGCTCGCCCCACAGGGCCAGGAGCGGCATGGGCAATTGGCGGCCTGCCTCGCGGTCGGCACGGTCGTGCACCAGGTCGATGCCGGCGGCGGCGCGGTAGTCCTCGCAGATGCCGTGGGCCGTGCCGGGCAAGGCCAGGCAGCGCACGTACTCGGCCAGGGCGCGCGGGTCGAACGGGGCCAGGCCCGCGCTGCGCCGGCCCATCACGTCGCGCACGTAGGCGGCGGGGTCGGCTTCGATCAGGCGCTCGGGCAGCGGCGCAGGCTGGATCAGAAAGAACCAGTGCCAGTAGGCACGCGCAAAGGCGTTGCTGGTCTGCTCGTACATGGCCAGGGTGGGCGCGATGTCCAGCAGCACCATGCGCTGCACGGCCGCCGGGTGGTCGGCCGCCAGGCGGTGCGCCACGCGCGCGCCGCGGTCGTGGGCCAGCACGGTGAAGCGTGGGTGGCCCAGGTGCTGCATCACGGCCAGCATGTCGGCGGCCATGGTGCGCTTGCTGTAGAGCGCATGCTCGGCATCGCCCGCAGGTTTCGCGGAATCGCCATAGCCCCGCAGGTCCGCCAGCACCAGCGTGAAATGCCGGGCCAGCACGGGCGCTACCTTGTGCCAGATGGCCGAGGTCTGCGGGTGGCCGTGCAGCAGCAGCAAAGGCGGGCCATCGCCTCCCACCAGCGCATGGATGTGCTGGCCGTCGGGCGTGGGCACGCGGCAGGGGGTGAAGCCGGGAAAGAGCGGGGTCGTCGTGGTCATGGTGTCGTTGGCGTGTTCTATTCGGCCGTGATGCCTCGCTCCTTGATGAGCCTGGCCCACTGCGGTATCTCCTTCTCAAGCCGTGCACGGGCCTGCTCGGGGGTCGATGGGAGGGGATCGAAGCCGTCCTTGGCCATGCGCTCCTTGAGCGCGGGGGTGTTGAGTGCCTGGTTCAGCGCGGTGTTGAGCTTGTCGATGACCGGCTTGGGCGTGCCAGCCGGCGCGAACACGATGAACCAGGTTTCGAAAGCGTAGCCGGGCAGGCCCGCCTCGGCAATGGTGGGCACATCGGGCATCAGGGGCGAGCGCCTGGTGCCCGTGACGCCCAGCGCACGCAGCTTGCCGGCCTGCACATGCGGCTGCGCTGCCGACAGCACCGGAAAGCTCAGTGCCACCTGGCCCGACATGGTGTCGATCATGGCCGGGCCGCCGCCGCGGTAGGGGATATGCACGATGGGCGTGCCGGCCACGGCCTTGAACAGCTCGGCCGACATGTGGAAGGTGCTGCCAGCACCGGCCGAGCCGTAGGAGTACTGGCCCGGCTTGGCCTTGAGCAGCGCGATGAGTTCCTTGAGGTTCTTGGCCGGCAGCGTGTTGTTGACCACCAGTACGTGCTGGGAGCTGGCCACCATGCCGATGGGTGCCAGGTCCTTCAAGGTGTCGTAGGGCATCCTGGCCGTGAGCCCGGGGTTGATGGCCAGCGACACGGTCTGCAGGCCGATGGTGTAGCCATCGGGCGCGGCCTTGGCGACCATGTCCACGCCGATGTTGCCCCCTGCCCCGCCCTTGTTCTCGATGAACAGCGAGCCGCCCAGGGCCTTGCCCCATTCGTCGGTGATGAGGCGCGCCGCGATGTCGGCGCTGCCGCCCGGGGCATAGGGCACGACGAGCTTGATGGCCTTGTTGGGGTAGGCGGCCTGGGCCGTGGCGAGGGATGGCGCCAGCAAGGCCAGTGTGGCGGTTGCCACGGCGGCGGTGGCCAGGCGGCGGCGGGGAAGGGAAAGCGTCGTCATGGGTCTGTCTCCAGCGGTATTTGTTGTGGATGGGATCTTATGGGTGATGTTCAAAGCCATAAATACCGTCAAAATTACTTCATTCATAATTTCAACGCACGAATAACTCTTCCATGGACGGCTTCTCCGATCTGCGCTTTTTTGCCCTGCTCATGAAGGAAGGCAGCCTGGCCGCGGCCGCACAGCAGATGGGCATCACCCCGCCTGCGGTCAGCCGGCGCCTGGCCCAGCTGGAGCACCGGCTGGGCGTGCGACTGCTGCACCGCACCACGCGGCGCATCCACCTCACGCCCGAGGGTGAGACCTACCTGCTGGACGGCGCGCGCATCCTCGGCGACCTGGAAGCGCTGGAGCGCACCGTGGCCGGCGCGCGCAGCTCGCCGCGCGGCCTGATCAAGCTGGCGGCCACGCTGGGCTTTGGCCGGGTGCACATCGCCCCCGCCCTCTCGGCCTTTGCGCGCGCCTACCCCGAGGTGGAGGTGCAGCTGCACCTGACCGACCGCCCCGTGAACCTGGTGGAGCAGGGCTTCGACGCCGCCGTGCGCTTTGGCGACCTGCCCGACTCGCGCCTCACGGCCCGGCGGCTGATGGCCAACCAGCGCGTGCTGTGCGCATCGCCCGCCTACCTGGCCCAGGCGGGTGAGCCTGCACAGCCCGCCGACTTGCTGGCCCACCAGTGCATCGTGATCCGCGAGAGCGATGAGACCTATGGCACCTGGCACCTGCACCAGGGCGAGCGGCAGGAGACGGTGAAGGTGCGCGGCATGCTCAGCACCAACGACGGTGCCGCCGCCACCACCTGGGCGCTGGACGGGCATGGGGTGCTGATGCGCTCGCACTGGGATGTGGCGGCCTACCTGGAGTCAGGCCGCCTTCGCCCCGTGCTGCCGGGCTGGGCTCTGCCTGCAGCGGACGTGACCCTGGTCTATCCGACCAAGAGCGACCTGTCGGCCAAGACGCGGGCGCTGGCGGATTTTCTGGGGGAGTGGTTTGCCGGGCGGCGGGTGGGGTGACCTGCGGATGCAGAATGCATGCATGGAGATACGCCCCATCGCACGGTCCGAGCTTGCGCATTTGCTGGCGCTGTATGCGCATCTGCATGCTGACGACGAATCGCCGCCCGATGGTGGCGCGTTGGACGCTATATGGAACGAACTGCTGGCCAGCCACCGCTACCGGTACCTGGGCGCCTATGTGGATGGCCAGTTGGTTTCCAGCTGCGCCATCACCATCGTGCCCAACCTCACGCGCGGCGGCCGGCCCTATGGGCTGATCGAGAACGTGGTGACCCATGCCGAACATCGCGGACACGGGTACGCCAAAGCCGTGCTGCACGATGCCTTGTCCTTTGCCTGGGCCCAGGGCTGCTACAAGGTGATGCTGATGACAGGCCGCAAGGACGAGGCCACGCTGCGGTTCTATGAGTCTGCGGGTTTTGACCGGCAGGGCAAGCAGGCATTCATTGCCAGGCCGTGACGCCCGCGGCTGGATCGTGCGATTGCACACGGCCCTTCATTTCTGTTCAGTACTGCCGATATCAGCCGGAACCGCATCAATAAGCCACAACCAGAAATGAGTGCAGTCAGCCTTTCCACCCCGGCAGCTGCCGTGGGCACCCTGAACGCTGTGATCAAGGCGCCTCCCGCGTCCGCCACCGCCTTGGCGCAAGCAGCTGCGTCCTCTGCCGAAACGGTCCCGGCAACCAGCTTTTCGGCCTCGGCGCCCGTGGCCATTCCTCCGGCCGCGTCCGGCGACAAGCGCTTCCTGTACATCACCCAGATGCCTTCGGGCCTGGATTCGGCCGACCTGACCTACGAGGCGCTGGCCCAGGCCCAGTTGCAGCCGCGCTCGGGCCGGATGCAGGTGTGGGAACAGCCGCCCGGCGCCAAGACCGCCGTGGACCAGGTGCTGGGCCGCAATGCGGGGGCCACCAGCGAGCAGGCGCGCCTTGCCGGGCTGGGCTCGGCCCTGCTGGAGCAGGTGGCCAGCACGGGCACGGGCTACAAGCAGACGGTGGTGAACATCGGCGCGGCCTACTCGCCCGACCGCATCCAGGGCAAGGCGACCGAGGCGCTCTGGGACATCAAGGCCCGCCCCAGCGCGAGCACCGAGCTGACGATCAAGACCCAGTCGGGCGCCACGGTGCGCATGTCCATCCACGACCAGAAGGCGCCCACCTCCACAGGCTCGGGTATCGCGGTGCAGATCGAGGTCGAGGGTGACCTGACGCCGCAGGAGAAGGAAGCCCTGCAGTCTCTGGCAAAAGGCTTCGACGAGGCCCTGGAGGGGCTGACGCGCGATCCACCGCTGCTCAACCTCGAAGGCCTGATGAAGGCCGACAGCAAGCTGCTGACCAAGGTGGAGCTCAAGGCCGAAGTCTATGGACTGAACGACAAGGGCGAGCGCGCCATGGTGCTGGGCACCCGCTACACGGCCAATGCCGACAGCCGCGAGATCGAGCTCAAGACCCTGAAGGGCACGGCGACCGTGAAGACCGACCTGCGCCAGAGCGCCATCTGGGGCAGCGCCGAGCAGAAGGCAAAGGCCGTGCAGCAGTACCTCAGCCGCGTGGACAAGGCGGCCGAGCGCGGCAACGGCAACCAGGAGCTGGTGGATTTGTTCAAGTCATCCTTTGCGGCCCTGCATGGCGGCTATGGCGCCACCGACAAGGCCGCCAGTGGCCTGGACCGGGTGCGGCCCGCCGACATCACCAGCGATGCCGACGCCTTCAGCGAAGAGGACCACAGCCTGCTCACGGGCCTGGCGGACTTCAACGCGTCCATCGTGACCAACCGCCGCGCCGTCAACCCACGCCGTACCAATGAGATCGACATCTTCGACTACCGTGTCGGCCAGTCGACCCAGATCTCGGGCGGCTCCGCCGCCAACCGCGCCATCACGCAGACACAGACCTCCGACCTGATCGCCGGCTACCACCGTTCGCTGCGCACCAAGCGCGAGCCCGACCTCAGCTCCGATTCGTCCACCCAGAACTACTACTACACCCAGGTCGAGGACCACAGCAGCACCCGCATGGAACTGGCCTACGAGAAGGACAAGCCCGTGCGCGCCCTGATCAGCCAGACCGCTTCGCAGTCGCTGCGCACCATCATGGTGGAGTTCAACAAGGTGGTGGACACGGTGGAGGAGCCCCTGCAGCAGCAGTCCAGGCAGACCGACCTGCTGCCGCTGCTCCAGCAGATGCTGCGGCGCGAGGAGGCCAAGGAGCTGTCGTCCGAGGAGAAGCAGCGGACGCTGCGGGAGTGGAATGGGATGGTGCTTGGGGAGTTGGGATCCGTGTAGCGACTGGCTGCGGAAACTCACGCATCGCGTACGGTGGTGTACGCTGCGGATGTTTGCCACAGGATTGCACGCCATGAACTCTGAAAAAGCGCGCGAGCTTCAATGGGAGTGGTATCGCCAATTGGCCTCGCTGGATCGCAAAGTGCTTGCGGCGCAGGCCACCGAAACCAACCTTGCAGCCATACAGGCGTTTGTGGCAGCCCAGTTGCCCGACCACCCTCTGCCCCCTGGGCTCGCTGGCATGGAGTTCGCGGATGCGGTTCTGCGCTTGCGGCAAAACGATCGCGCATGGAACCGCTCGCTCATGGAGGCCTTGATACGCGCAGATGATCTGGTTAAAGAACAGAATCTGCCCCAGGCCGTTGCCACTCTACGGTCCTTTTCATCCATCTGCCCCTGGCGGCTGTATGCGGAAGTGGCACTGAACCAAGTGGACAGCTATGCCAACGGTGAGCCAGCACAGTGACTACTGCGACGTATACCTGGCTCGACAGACCTGAGCACATTCACCCTACCGCCAGCTCGTACCGCGCCAGCGACCAGTTCCCTTTGGAGACCTCGCTGTGCAGCGCGAACCCGAAGCCTTCGTACAGCGATCGCAGCCCCTGGCGGTCCGCAACGCAATCCAGGCGCAGCCAGGACCGCTGCAGGGCCTGTGTGCGCTCGCGCGCAAAGCGCAGCAAGGCGGTTGACACGCCCTGCCCCGCCCAGGCACGGCGCACTGCCAGCTTGTGCAGGTAGACGGAACTGCCCAGGGCGATCTCGGGCCAGTAGTGCGGGTCTTCCAGGTCCAGGCGCATGACGCCCGCCATGGCAGCGCCCTGGGCGGGATCGCTGCGCGCAATCCAGTAGCCTCCTGCGGCGATGTCGCGCCCGATGCGCTCGGCGCTGTAGTCGGCCGGGGACCACAACGGCCGGCCATCGCGCTGCAACCACTGTGCCGCCTCTTGCAGGGTGGAGACGACGACATCCAGGTCTTGGGCGGTGGCTTGATCAATGTGCATGAAGTGCAGGGGTGCAAAGGGCCGCCATCTTAGCCATGTGCCAGAGCCACCGCGCAACGACATCGCGGTATCACAAACTCCTGCTAAGATCTTCGCATCGGGAACCCAGCCTCCCGAATCCTCACGGATAGATGGTGTCCCATCCAAGTGCTGATCACTCTTTGCCGGAGTCATCATCCGTGGACACCGCTATGGGCAACGCCCCTTTCTCCTCTTTCTCCATTCTTCCCCAGGACCTCGCTGCGCGCATCGGTACGCCCGGTGCGCCGTTGCTGCTGGACGTGCGTCGCCCGCCCCGCTTCGCCGAGAGCACGCACCTGCTGGCCGGCGCGCAGCATTGCACGCCCGAAGGCCTGGCCCGTCTGGCCGCCAGCGCGCCGCCCTGCGAAGCCGTTGCCTACTGCGTCTACGGCCATGCCGTGAGCCAGGAGGCGGCCGCCATGCTGCGCCAGGCGGGCTGGAACGCGCGCTTCCTGGCCGGCGGGTTCGAAGGCGGCGAGCCTGGCGCCGACACGCCCGAGGACCTGGCCCGCTGGCGCGCCGTGCGGCCCCTGGCCGTGCGCAAGCGAACCGACCTGGGCGTGGACGGCAGCACCGCGTCGCGCTGGGTCACCCGCGCGCGGCCCCGGATCGACCGCGTGGCCTGCCCCTGGCTGGTGCGCCGCTTCATCGACCCGCGCGCGGAATTCTTTTACGTGGAAGCGGCCCAGGTGCTGGCCGAGGCACAGCGGCTGGGCGCCGTGGCCTTTGACGCACCCAATGCACCCATCACACATGATGGCCCGTGGTGCAGCTTCGATGCGCTGCTGGCCGCCTTCGAACTGCAGGCCGACCCGGCCTTGGCCGCGCTGGCCCGCATCGTGCGCGCCGCGGACACCGACGCAGTGCAGGCACCCCAGGCCGCGGGGCTGCTGGCCGTGTCGCTGGGCCTGTCGCAGCTGCACGCCGGCAGAGATCTGGCCATGCTGTCGGCCGCAATGCCCGTGTACGACGCGCTGTACGCCTGGTGCCGCCTGGAAGTGCAAGGCGTGCAGGAGCGCCAGGGCTGGACACCCGAGGCGGTGCGGGCATGACCGATACGAACCACGATCCGACGATGGCGCGCAGCACGAACCCCACCGCGGCCCTGGCCGGCCCATCCGATGCCCCCGCCACCGGTGCACGCCCTGCCGACGTGCCCTTCATCCAGGCCTTCTGGTTCTGGCTCAAGCTCGGCTGCATCAGCTTTGGCGGGCCGGCCGGGCAGATTGCGATCATGCACACCGAGCTGGTGGAGCGGCGCCGCTGGATCAGCGAGAAGCGATTTCTGCACGCGCTCAACTTCTGCATGGTGCTGCCCGGCCCCGAGGCGCAGCAGCTGGCCACCTACATCGGCTGGCTGATGCACCGCACGCGCGGCGCCGTTGTGGCGGGCGCGCTGTTCGTGCTGCCTTCCCTGGTGCTGCTGGTGCTGCTGTCGTGGGTCTACATCGCCTGGGGGCACCTGCCGGTGGTGGAGGGCGTCTTCTACGGCATCAAGCCGGCGGTGACGGCGCTGGTGCTGCATGCGGCGCACCGCATCGGCACGCGCGCGCTCAAGAACCGCTGGCTGTGGGGCATTGCAGCGGCGGCCTTCGTGGCGATCATGGCGTTCAGCGTGCCCTTTCCGGCCATCGTGCTCGCGGCCGCGCTGGCCGGGCATGTGGCCGGGCAGCGCTGGCCGCAGCTGTTCGCGGCCGGTGGGCATGGCAGTGCCCAGCGCAGCTATGGGCCGGCGCTGATCGACGATGACACGCCCACGCCGGCCCATGCGGTGTTCAGCCGTGCGCGGCTAGCGCAGGTGCTGGCCGTGGGCGGCGGCCTGTGGCTGGCGGCCATGGGGGTGCTGGTGGCGCTGCACGGCTGGCAGGGCACGCTGGCGCAGCTGGGCTGGTTCTTCACCTAGGCAGCGCTTCTGACCTTTGGCGTGGCCTATGCGGTGCTGCCCTATGTGTTCCAGGGTGCGGTGGAGCACTACCAATGGCTCAGCGCGCAGCAGATGATCGACGGCCTGGCGCTGGGCGAAACCACACCGGGCCCGCTGATCATGGTGGTGGCTTTCGTGGGTTTTCTCGGCGGCTGGCTGCACGAGGTGCTGGGGCCGGGCACGGCGTTCTGGTCGGGGGCGCTGGCGGCGTCGGTGGTGACCTTCTTCACCTTCTTGCCCTCGTTCGTGTTCATCCTGGCCGGCGGGCCGCTGATCGAGACCACGCACAACCAGCTGCGCTTCACCGCGCCGCTCACGGCCATCACCGCGGCCGTGGTGGGGGTGATCCTGAACCTGGCGCTGTTCTTTGCCTGGCATGTGTGGTGGCCCAAGGGCTTTGCGGGCGGGGTGGACCTGGCGTCCGTCGCCATCACGCTGCTGGCGGCCGTGGCGCTGTTCCGCTTCAAGCTCGGGGTGCTGCCGCTGCTGGGCGGCTGCGCATTGGCAGGCCTTGCGCTTCGGCTAGTCTTTCAGTAGCTCCTGCACCAGCGTGCGCACGATGGGCATGGCCGGGGCCTCGCTGCGGCTGGCCAGGGTGACCAGGCCGAACAGCGCGGTGGTGATCTCGCCGGGCACCATGGGCAGCTCCACCAGGTCGGGCGCGGCGGCGCGCACGGCCAGCAAGATGGCGTCGCTCTTGCGCACCACCTCGACCAGGCTCGGGATCTCCTCGCAGCGCAGGGTCACGCAGGCGGCGGGGTGCGCCTGAGGCCCATAGGTCTCCATGAGCCGGCGCGCGACCTCGTCGCTGAGCGGGGTGGAGGCAATCGGGTAGTCCTTGAGCATCTCGAAGCGCACGCCGCCGCGCTTGCGCAGCAGCGGGTGGCCGCGCCGCACCATGAAGGAGCCGCGGATCTCGCAGACCAGCTCGGTGCGCAGGTCGGTGGCGGGCTGCAGCGAGCGCGCGTCGATGACCAGCGCATCGAGCTGGCGGTCGCGCAGCGCCTGTACCAGCCAGTCGGTGCTGCCGCGCGAGATCTCCAGCGTGAGCTGCGGGTGGCGCGTGGCCACCTGCATGAGCAGCGGCGTCATCAGCAATGCGCCGGGGCCCGAGCCCAGGCCGATGCGGATGGCGCCGCCCTCGCCCTCGCGCATGCGCTGGCCCAGGGCATGCAGCTCGGCGGCGTCGTCCACCAGGCGCTGGGCGCGCTGCAGCACCTGGCGGCCAAAGGGCGTGAGCTCGCTGCGCCGGCCGATGCGGTCGAACAGGGGCAGGCCCAGCTCGTCCTCGATGGAGCGGATGCTGCGGCTGAGCGCCGGCTGCGTGAGGTGCATGGCCTCGGCCGACTTGCTGAACGAGCCGGTCTGCGCCAGCGAAATGAAGTGCCGAAGCTGCACCAAAGTCATGCCGATTGCCCCCTTCTGGTGCAAGAAAATTGAATAACTTCAACTCATGCTAACCCACTTTGCAATGCATTGGACGCGCAGAAACGCCGATCCTAAGATGGCCCGGCTGACCTGCAAAACGTGCCCCGAAAGAGCTGCGTGGCAGGCCAGAGGGTGTCGAAAAAACGCATGCCATGGTTGCCATGGCCGCCTACCAATTTGTCCGCAAGGGATCGAAATGAAGCACACAACGATTGCGATGAAACGCCTGCTCGCCACACTGGCTGGGCTCACGGGCCTGGTACTGGGCGCGGGCCCCCTGGCCGCGTGGGCCCAGGCCCCCAACGCCTACCCCGCCAAGCCGGTGAGCCTGATGGTGCCCTACCCGGCCGGCGGCCCGTCGGATGCGATGGCGCGCATCCTCAACACGCCCATGGCCCGCGAGCTGGGCCAGCAGGTGATCGTGGAGAACCTGGGCGGTGCGGCCGGTGCCATGGCCGCGCAGAAGGTGCTGGCCGCGCCGGCCGACGGGTACTACATTTTCCAGGGCTCTCCCAACGAGGCCATCCTGGCGCCGCTGGCCAATGCCGCGGTGAAGCTGCGCACGGAGGACTTCCGCCTGGTGCACCCGGTGTCCGACGCGGCCATGGTCTTCGTGACGCGCAAGGACCTGGGCGTGAACAGCGTGGACGAACTCATCGCGCTGGCACGCACGCCGGGCAAGGACCCGCTGTCCTATGGCAGCGTGGGCATGGGCTCGCTGTACCACCTGATCCTGGAGAAGGTGCAGCAGACCACGCACACCACCATGCAGCACATCCCCTACAAGGGCAATGCGCCGCTGCTGCAGGACCTGGGCGGCGGGCAGCTCGACTTTGCGGTGCTGGTCTACAGCTCTGCCATGGGGGCCATGGCCGACCAGGGGCGGCTGAAGATCATCGGTCAGCTGGGCGCGCAGCGTTCGGAGATGCTCAAGAACATTCCCACGGTGAGTGAAGGCAAGACCCTGCCCAACTTCTCGTACAAGATCTGGACCGGTTTCATGGTGCCCAAAAAGACGCCCGAGCCCGTGGTGCAGCGGCTGCACCAGGCGATTGGCCGCGCACTCAAGGACCCGACGGTGCACACCCAGCTCGCAGCGCAGTCCATGGTGGCATCGCCGGCGATGACGCTGGCCGAGTCCACCGCCTTCTTCGAGAGCGAGACCGCGCGCTACCGCGAGATCGCGCGCTCCATCAACCTGCAGCCGCAATGATGACGACGATGGTCCACAGCACCCTGTTCGACACACTGGAAGAGCGCGCCAGCGAGTTCATCGCCCTGCGCCGCGACATCCACCGCCATCCCGAGCTGGCCTTTGAGGAGCAGCGCACGGCCGAACTGGTGGCCGAGCGGCTGGAGCGCTGGGGCTACCAGGTGGAGCGCGGCATCGGCGGCACGGGCGTGGTGGGCCGCATGGTGCGCGGCCACGGCCCGCGCCTGGGCCTGCGCGCCGACATGGACGCCCTGCCCATCACCGAGGCCACGGGCGTGGACTGGAGCAGCGCCCACCCGGGCGTGATGCATGCCTGCGGGCACGATGGCCACACCGCCATGCTGATGGCGGCGGCCTGGTACCTGGCCGAGCATGGCCGGTTCAGCGGCACGCTGAACCTGATCTTCCAGCCCGCCGAGGAAGGCGGCGGCGGCGCGCTGCGCATGATGGCCGACGGCCTGTTCACGCGCTACCCCTGCGATGCCGTGTTCGCCATGCACAACATGCCCGGCGTGGAACAGGGCCACCTGCTGCTGCGCGAGGGGCCGGCCATGGCCTCGAGCGACTATGCCACCATCACGCTCGAGGGCGTGGGTGGCCACGGGGCCATGCCGCACGTGGCCATCGACCCCGTGGTGGCCGCGGCCAGCCTGGTGATGGCGCTGCAGACCATCGTCTCGCGCAACGTGGACCCGCAGCAGATGGCCGTGGTCACCGTGGGCGCCCTGCACGCCGGCCAGGCCAACAACGTGATCCCGGCCAGCGCGGTGCTGGAAATCAGTGTGCGCGCCATGGACAGCGGCGTGCGCCGGTTGCTGGAGCAGCGCATCCGCGCACTGGTGGAGGCCACCGCCACGGGCCATGGCGTGCGCGCCCAGCTCGACTGGCGGCCCGGCTACGCCGTGCTCGTCAACACCCCGGCCGAGACCGCACTGGCGCGCCAGGTGGCGCTGGACCTGGTGGGACCCGAGCGCGTGACCCTGCAGGCCGAGGCCCTGCCGGCCAGCGAAGACTTTGCCTTCATGCTGGAGCAGGTGCCGGGCTCCTACCTGCAGATCGGCAACGGCAATGCACCGGGCGGTTGCATGGTGCACCACCCGGGCTACGATTTCCACGATGGCAACATCGTGGTGGGCGGCGCCTACTGGGTGCGGCTGGCCGAGACCTTTCTCAAGCCCCAGTGACGGCCCCGAGCATGCCCGTGCGAGGGTGGCAGTTGAAGTACTCGAAATACTGCTCCTCGGCCCGGGCCACCGTGACCTCGTGGTAGAGCTTGAGTTGTGCCGCCGGGCCCATGGTGCCCAGGTACTTCATGGCCGCGCCGAAGATGGCCACATGCGTGGGGTGCGACTCGGCCCAGCGCTCCAGTGCGGCCAGGCTGCGCCACCAGCCCATGCCGAAGCTCTTGTCCAGCGCCTGGCCTGCCGGATCGACCACGGTCAAGTAGCGGTTGGCATAGCAGTCCACCGCGCGGCCCTGGTCCTGCAGGAAGTCCATGCCCGCGCGCAGCACGGGCTCGACCTCCTCGGTGTACATGCGGCGCTCATCTCCTTCCGTACCGGTCCAGTCCTGGCCGGAGCGGATGAGGCACAGGTTCTCGTGCGGCAGCACGCGCTGGTGCAGGCCGTCGGTGAGAACCTGCGGCGCGCCCTCGGGCGCCATGCCGTCGGTCTGCGACAGGGCCAGCCGGTCGCGCATGCCGCCCCAGTAGGCATGCTCCTGAATGGGGTCGCCCAGGCCGCTGGACACGCCGGCCACGCCCTCTATCCCATCGCTGGAAAACAGCGTCTCGAAGCGGTCGGCCGCAGGCTGCAGCACCTCGGTGAACAGGCCCAGCCCGGGGTCGTTGAACGCGCCGGATGCCCAGCGCGCGCCATGCGCGGCAAACCAGGCGGCGTAGGCGGCCGGGTCGTCCCAGTAGCCGATGGTGATCGTATTGAGATAGCCCGCCTGGTCCACGCACCGCGCGCGGTCCCAGTGGCCCGGGCCGTTGGCGGCGTCAAAGGCCTCGGCGATGCAGTGCAGGGCCCGCTCTGCCAGGGCGGGAGTGGGCGCATCCGCCCGGTGCTGGAGGCCGAAGTAGGCCATGACCACGCGCGTGACTTCGGGGCGGTAGCGTGCCACCGTCGCCGGGTACGGTGGCACATAGTCGTCGGGCACCCGGCGGTGGCGAAGGCGCGGGCACTGCAGGTGCGGGGGGATGGCGGATTCCATGGCGCGCTCACTCGGCCATGGCAAGGGCGGGCTCAGCCGCGGCGGCTTCGTTGGCCGCCACGGGTGCGGCCATGCCGGCGGGCACCTGTGACACCACGCGGTCGCCGGGCGTCTGGTTGAGCAAGAGGCGCGTGACGTCGGGGCGCGCGTAGTGGCCGGCGGGGTCGGCCGCAGTCTTGGCCAGGGAGATGGTGCCCAGGTCGATGTCGGCCAGCACCAGGCCCTCTTCCTTCTCACCCAGCGGGGTGCCCAGCGAGGCACCGTCGGGCCCGTAGATGCGCGCAAAGCCCCCACCTTCGAGCAGCAGCTGGCGCTGTAGGTCGTCGGTGCACAGCATGGCCACCATCTCCTTGGATACGGTGGCGCACGGCGCGACCACGAAGCAGCCGCCCTCCACCGCATAGACCTGGCTGGCGGCGTTGTTGACCTCGGCCCCGAGCGCATGGGCCGCGCCGCGGTACAGCGAGAAGCTGGGCCAGGCACCCACGTGGATCTGCTCGTTCTGCGCGTACATGGCGTACTTGCTCAAGGGTTGCAGGTGCTCCCAGCAGGCCAGCATGCCGATCCGGCCGATGGCGGTGTCCATGACGGCAAGGTCGCTGCCGTCGCCCTCGCCGAACACGGTGCGCTCCACGTGCGTGGGCTTGAGCTTGCGCCGCGTCTTGACCACGCGGCCCTGGTCGTCGAACAGGGCCTGGGCGATGTAGAGGCTGCCGCCGGCGCGCTCGCTGTAGCCCGTGGACATCCAGATGCCGATGTCGCGCGCGGCCTGCGCCAGGCGCTGGAACTCGGCCGAGCCCACCACCAGCGAATTGTCGTTGTAGCGCTGCACGTACTGCATGCCCAGGGCAGGCGCGCTGAGCCATATCCACCAGGGGTAGCCGGGGATCCAGGTCTCGGGGAAGGTGACGAGCTGGGCACCCTGCTTCGCGGCCTCCTTCATCAACGCGATGGTCTTGTCGATGGTGGCATCGAGGTCGAGGAACACGGGTGCGGCCTGGACGGCGGCGACGCGCAGTTGGGGGTGGTGGGTGGCGGGCATGGGAGGGTCTCTTTCAGGGTTGGCGATGCGAGGATTTCACTGCGCACAGGGCCCCGCCGTCTTGCCCCAGACTCTCCTGCCACTTGATTGCAGTCCACTTGACTGGAACCCTCCTGTCTTTTGCTTCAGGCTCGCCACCCCGGGTTTACCGGCATGGGGCTTGCTTGAAGAACCGGCCCGGTCGGAGGATGATGGGCTTGTTGCCCTTCTCCCCCGCCCCCCCCCCCGCTTGAGACCCGCCCATGAGCCAACTCTTGAGTACCGATGCCATCGCCCCGCGCGAGCGGCTGGCCTACTGGACCGACATGATCTGCAGCACCTATGTGCAGCTCGAATGCGATGCACCGGATGCCCAGGGCTTCGGCGGCTCCATCCAGAGCCACCACCTGCCGGGGCTGGACCTGTCGGTGGTGCGCTCGCGGGCGCAGCGCGTGGTGCGCACGCCGCGCTCCATCTCGCGCGCCGCGGACGACTGCTTTATAGTGAGACTGCAGACCCGGGGCCATGGCGTCATATCGCAGGATGGACGCCAGGCCACCGTGGCCCCCGGCGACTTTGCGCTGTACGACAGCACCCGGCCCTACACGCTGCAGTTCAGCGAGGATTTCGAGGAGATCGTGCTCAAGCTGCGCGGCGAACAGTTGCGTGCGCTGGTGGCCGGTACCGAGCAGTTGACCGCCACCACCGTCTCGGGCCAGAGCGGCGCCGGGCACCTGATGGCCCACATGGTCACCGCGCTGCGCGACGAGGCGCAGCGCCTGCCTGCGGCCTCCGCTGCCGCCGTGGCCAGCGGTGTCATCAACGTGCTGGCCGCCGGCCTGCAGTCGCTGCCCGCCTGCGGCCGCGCCGAGCCCTCGGCCATGGGGGCCTACCATGTGGCGCGCATCAAGCGCCACATCGACACGCGGCTGCGCGATCCGGGGCTGAGCATCGAATCCGTGGCCGCCGACCTGGGCATGTCCGTCGGCCACCTGCACCGGCTGTTCAAGACCGAGCCGCAGTCGCCCTCGCACTACCTCTGGGCGCAGCGGCTCGATGGTGCCAGCCGCGAACTGCTGGATGCGCGCCGCGCCAGGGCCGCGGTGTCGGAGATCGCCTTCGGCTGGGGTTTCAACGATGCGGCGCATTTCAGCCGCGCGTTCAGGGAGCGGTTCCAGCAGTCGCCCCGGGAGTGGCGGGCACAAAAGCCCGACTGAAACACCATCGTCGCTACCCCGCCAGCAAATGCAACTGGCCGAACGGCATGTGGTGCATCAACTCCCTGAGCAGAAGCAAGGTGGTGGCGAATTCCACACTCTCGGTCAGGCCCTCGCTCGCGGCGGGCCGGCCTTCGGACACGGCCGCCAGGCGCTGGAACAGGCGCTCCATGGCCTCCAGCGTGAGCAGCATGGTGGCGGGACCGCGCGGCACGCCGGCCAGTTCGGCCAGGGCCACCAGATGGGGATCGGTGGACCACCAGGCAGCTCGGGCCGCCCCGGGCTGCTGTGCGTACTGCCGGTGGGCCAGGTAGACCTCGTCCTCCACGCTGGCGATGGCGTTCTCCAGCTCCAGCGGGGTCGGCACGTCGCGCCGGAAGAACGTGTGTGCGGTCTTGTGCCTGCCCACGGTCAGGCTCACCAGGGGGCCGGGCGCGCCGGACTCGCCCAGCAGGGCCACCAGCGTGTGCGCGGTGCCGATGTGCAGTAGCGCGATGGGCTGCCCAGGCGCGGCGCGGCCGTACAGGGCCTGCCGGGCGGCAGCAATGTCGAAGGGATTCGCATGGCCCGCCGCGGCGGCCGGTGGCCGGGGGTGGGTGGCAAAAACGGCTCAGCCCTTCCGTGCAGCGGCGTCCGAGCCCGCGTCGCCCGGCTGCAGCGCCCCCGGCTGGCCGGCCTGCTGCTGGCTGCGGGCGACCGCCGGGATGTAGTGCATGCGGTGGTGCATCTCCACCGTCAGCGCCTCGATACGCTCGCCGAGCTTGCGGGTCATCTCGGTCAGTCGGGTGTTCTGCTCCAGCAGGTCGAGCAGTTGGGCGCTGTGCTGCGCAGCCACGGCCTGGCGCTCGGCGGTGGCCTGGGCCAGGGCTTCGCGGTGCCGGGCGTCGGCGTCGGCGTGCAGGCGGTCGCGCTCGGCCTGGCGGGTCTGGGCCAGCAGGATCAGCGGCGCCGCATAGGCCGCCTGCAGGCTGAACACCAGGTTCAGCAGGATGAAGGGGTAGGCGTCGAACGTCACCACGCCCGACAGGTTGAGGGCGATCCACACCGCCACGAAGCCGGTCTGTGCGAGCAGAAAGCGGGGCGAGCCGAACATGCGGGCAAAGGCCTCGGCCTTGCGGGCAAAGCCATCGTTGCCGAAGGGTGGCGACAGGTGCTCGTGCGCGCGGTGAAAGCGCAGGTGGTCGACCGCGGCGGGGGCCGGGTTGCTGGCGGATGGCGTAGTGGTCGTCATGCAAAGGACCTCAGGCAAGCGATGGCAGGCGATGGCAAACAGTGGCAAGCGTACCTGCCACTCTACCCGCTGGGCGCGTTCAAGTTCCGTGCCAGCGCTGCGGGACCGTGCGGAGCCCACTCTCCCCGCCGATCCGTGACTTTTGTGGCAACAAGGCTGGCGAAGTGGGAACCCGGCCGCCCCCGGCGGCACCGGCACATGGTCTGATGCGCGGCATGTCGGCCCCCACCCCGCCGACAAGCGATGCCAGCACGCGCCTACACGCGGCCGCCAGCGCCCTCCTTACATTGACTCCATCGCCGCAGAACAGGCAGCGCCCGCCCCGGTGGCCGGCCCATGCCAGGACTGCGACGAACCCTTCAGCCAGGGAAACCACCATGCCTGACACCATTGTTGAACTGCACCAGTTGCAAGATCTGCGAGACACGCCCGCACCCGCCCCAGCGCGCACCGCCACCGGCGCCGCGCGCTCGGTGGGCCGCCGCTTCCTGCCCAACACCATTGGCGTGTTGGCGCTCGGTGCGGTGCTGTTCTTCACGGCGTGCTCCACGCACCCGCCTGCCGGCATTGAGCCGGTGGCGGGCTTCGACGCGCAGCGCTATGCGGGCCAGTGGTACGAGGTGGCCCGGCTGGACCATTCGTTCGAGCGCGGCCTGCAGCAGACCACGGCGAACTACATCCCCAACCCGGACGGCACCATCAAGGTGGTCAACCGCGGCTTCGACCCCGGCCGCGAGCGCTGGAAAGAAGCCGAGGGCAAGGCCCGCTTCACTGGCGCGCCCGACCAGGGCGCCCTCAAGGTCTCGTTCTTCGGACCCTTCTACGGCGGCTACAACGTGGTGGCGCTGGACCCCGACTACCAATGGTCCATGGTGGTCGGCTCCAACCGCGGCTACTTCTGGATCCTGTCGCGCACCAAGACCCTGCCGCCTGGTGTGCGCGAGCAGTTGCTGGCCAAGGCCCGGGCGCTCGGGGTGGAGGTGGACAAGGTGCTGTGGGTTGCGCAGGACGGCCCTGCCCTTGCAGCCGCCACCAAGGGTTGAACACCCCCAACAGCTCCTTCGCCTTACAGTTACAGTTTTTCCGTGCGGGGCCGATATCAGGGCCATGCAAGTCTCCGTTTCTTCATCGGCCGGCCAGGTGTCTTCGTCCAGCGGGGGCGGCGGCAGTGAGATCGCCAAGCTGCAAAAGCAGCTGCAGACGCTGACCGAGGAACTCAAGGGCCTTGCCACTTCCGACATGGAACCCAAGGCCAAGCAGCAAAAGGCCAAGCTGCTGCAGGCCCAGATCCAGATGGTGCAGGCGCAGATCACCGCCATCCAGCGCGCACGCCAGCAGGAGCAGCAGGATGCCCAGGCGCGCAAGATGGAAGCCGCCGCCCAGGCGGCGCGCGAGCAACGCCCCCCTTCGGCGGACGGCCTGGGGTCACAGGTAGATACCTACGCCTGATGGCATCTGCCGCCGGGCAGCCCCTCTCCTCACCCCAGTGCCACTGGCAAAAGCATACCGGGGTACGCTGGGGCGCCCGACATGGTCTATTCGTCAGTCCAGCCCGGCCGATGCCACCAGGCGCTGCGTGTAGGGGTGCTGCGGTGCGTCGAGCACCTGGCCCACGGCGCCGCTTTCCAGCACCTGGCCGTCCTTCATCACCAGCACCTCGTGCGCCATGGCGCGGATCACCTGTACATCATGCGTGATGAGCAGGTAGGAAAGGCCTTTTTCCTTCTGCAAGCGCTGCAGCAGCTTGAGCACCTGCTGTTGGATGGTGACGTCGAGCGCGCTGGTCGGCTCGTCGAGCACCAGCAGCTCGGGCTGCACGATGAGGGCGCGCGCAATGGCCAGGCGCTGGCGCTGGCCGCCCGAGAACTCGTGCGGGTAGCGCGCCAGCAGGCCGGGAAACTGGGCCTCGGTCAGCCCCACCTCGGCCAGGGCCGCTTCCACGCGCGTGCGGCGTTCGGCCACGCTGAGCTTGGGCTCGTGCACGCGCATGCCCTCGCCCACGATCTCCTCCACCGTGAGCCGTGGCGACAGGGACGAGAACGGGTCCTGGAACACCACCTGCACCTTGCGGCGCAGCTGCTGGTTGGCGGGCGAATTGCGCATGGCCGGCGCCTGCCAGCCCTGCCCCGCCACCTGCAGCGATCCGCCAAATGGCAGCAGCCCGAGAATCGCCTGGGCCAGTGTGGACTTGCCCGAACCCGACTCGCCCACCACGCCCAGAGTGCGGCCTGCCGGCAAGGCCAGGCTGGCGCCCTGCACGGCCACGAACTCGCCTTTCCTGAACCAGCCGCGAAAGCCCGGCAGCGGCGTGGCATAGACCACGCGCAGGTCGCTGGCCTGCAGCACGGGCGGCGCGCCAGGGGGCGGTGCCTCTTCGGTCACGTCGCGCTGGGGCTGACTCTGCATGAGCTTGCGGGTATAGGCATGCTGCGGCGCACCGAACACCTCGGCCACGGCGCCCTGCTCCACCAGCACGCCGCGCTCCATCACGGCCACACGGTCGGCAAAGCGGCGCACCAGGTTCAGGTCGTGGGTGATGAGCAGCACGGCCATGCCGGTCTGGCGCTGCAGGTCGGACAGCAGGTCCAGGATCTGGCCGCGCAGGGTCACGTCGAGCGCTGTGGTGGGCTCGTCGGCCAGCAGCAGCTGCGGCTCGCTGGCCAGGGCCATGGCGATCATGGCGCGCTGGCGCTGCCCGCCCGAGAGCTGGTGGGGAAAGCTGTTCGCCCGGCGTGCAGGCTCGGGGATGCCGGTCTTGGCAAGCAGCTCGATGGCGGCCTGGGCGCACTGCGCGCCGGTCAGGCCCTTCTTGAGCTGCAGGATCTCTGCGATCTGCTGGCCCACGGTCATCAGCGGGTTCAGCGCCGTCATGGGTTCCTGGAAGACCATGGCGATGTCGCCGCCGCGCACGCCGCGCATCTCGCGCTCGCTCAGGGCCAGCAGGTCGCGCCCACGCAGCAGGGCCTGGCCGCTGACCTGGGCATCGCCGGCCAGGCGCAGCAGGCTCAGTGCGGTGATGGTTTTGCCAGAGCCCGATTCGCCCACCAGGGCGAGCTTTTCGCCGGGGGCGATGGTGAAGCTCGCGCCGCGTACGACTTCCTTGGTGCCGAATTGCACGTGCAGGTCACGCACGTCGAGCAATGGGCCGGTATGGGCTGCGCTCGTCACAGAAGCTGCGTTCATTTGTCGGCCTTGCGGGGATCGAGGGCGTCGCGCAGCGCATCGCCCATGAAGGTCAGCAGCAGCAGGGTGATCACCAACACGGCGAAGGTGCTCAGCGAGATCCACCATGCGTCGATGTTGTTCTTGCCTTGGCTCAGCAGCTCACCCAGGCTGGGCGTTCCCGGCGGCACGCCCAGGCCCAGGAAGTCGAGGGCCGTGAGCGACAGAATGGCGGCGCTCATGCGAAACGGCAGGAAGGTGACCACCGGGGTCAGGCTGTTGGGCAGGATGTGGCGCCACATGATCTGCGCATTGCTGACCCCGAGCGCGCGCGCGGCCTTCACGTAGTCGAGCTGGCGGTTGCGCAGGAACTCGGCCCGCACGTAGTCCGACAGGCCCATCCAGCCGAACAGGGAGAGCAGGATGAGCAGCAGCGAGATGCTGGGCGCGAACAGCGCACTGAAGATGATGAGCAGGTACAGCTCGGGCATGGAACCCCAGATCTCGATAAAACGCTGAAACGCCAGGTCGGTCTTGCCGCCGAAAAAGCCCTGTATCGCGCCGGTGACCACGCCCAGCAAAACCCCTGTGACCGTCAGTGCCAGCCCAAAC
>NZ_JBKDTZ010000137.1:0-11295 GCF_046339755.1 Acidovorax sp.
TTGCGAAAACGGTGCATGGGCGGCATGGGGTCAGCAGGCTGAACGGGGGATCCATGATGCCCCAAACGGGCAAGTGTCTCAGCCCGGGGCGCTGTCGCTGGCCGCAAAGCGCACGCTGAAGCGCGCCCCCGGCGGCTGCATGCCCGGGTGGGCGTCTTCGAGCTGTACCTCGGCCCCGTGCTTGCGCGCGATCTCCAGCACGATGGGCAGGCCCAGGCCCGAGCCGTCGGCATCGCTGCCCAGCGCGCGGTAGAAGGGCTGGAAGACCAGTTCGCGTTCGGATTCGGGCACGCCCGGGCCCGAGTCCTCCACCTGCAGCAGCAGCACGCGGCCAAAAGTGTCGGCCAGCACGCGCGTCGTCACCACGCCGGGCCGGTCGGGGCTCGAGGGGGTGTAGTTGAGCGCGTTGTCCACCAGGTTGCGCACCAGCTCCTTGAGCAGCGTGGGGTTGCCGTCCACCCAGACGCCGGGCGAGCCGGGCTCGGCGCCGTCGTAGCCCAGGTCGATGCGCTTTTCGAGCGCGCGCGGCACCGAGTCGCGCACCACTTCGATGGCCAGGCGAGCCAGGTCGCAGGGCTGGCGCGCAAAGCCCACGCCGCTGCCCTCGGCGCGCGCCAGGGCCAAGAGCTGGTTGACGGTGTGCGTGGCGCGGATGCTGGAGCGCCCGATCTGCTGCAGCGAGCGCTTGAGTTCCTCGGTGCTGGTGCCCTCGCGCTGGGCCAGGTCGGCCTGCATGCGCAGGCCGGCCAGCGGCGTCTTGAGCTGGTGCGCCGCGTCGGCCAGGAAGCGCTTTTGCGTGGCCAGCGAGTCGTGCAGGCGTGTGAGCAGGTCGTTCACCGAGGAGACCAGCGGCGCCACCTCCAGCGGCACGGTGCGGTCGTCCAGCGGCGACAGGTCGTCTGGGTTGCGCGCGCGGATGCGCTGCTCGAGCTGGTTCAGCGGCTGGATGCCGCGCGCCAGCGCCAGCCACACCAGCAGCACGGCCAGCGGCAGGATCACGAACTGCGGCAGCATCACGCCCTTGATGATCTCGGTGGCCAGCACGCTGCGCTTCTCGCGCGTTTCGGCCACCTGCACCAGGGCCAGCGGGCTGTCCTGCAAGGGCAGGCGCACCCAGATGTAGGCCACGCGGATGTCGATGCCGCGCAGCTCGGCATCGCGCAGCCGCACCTCGCCGGGCATGGGCACCTCGTCGGTGGGCGGCGCAGGCAGTTCGCGCTCGCCCGAGAGGAACTCGCCGCCCACACCCTTGACCTGGTAGTACACCACGTCGGAATCATCGGCACGCAGGATCTCGCTGGCCGGCTGGGGCAGGTTGAACTGCACGGCGCCCTTGTGCACGCCCACGAGTTGCGCGAGCGCATGCGCGTTGTACTCCAGCGCCCGGTCGAAGGGCTTGTTGGCCAGCCCCTGCGCCACCAGCCAGGTCAGCGCCAGGCTCACCGGCCACAGCAGCAGCAGCGGGGTGAGCATCCAGTCCAGGATCTCGCCGAACAGGGAGCGCTGCTCGCGCTGGAAGATTTTCAAGATGGAGGCGGGCTAGCCCGGGATTTTCTCGAGACAGTAGCCCAGGCCCCGCACCGTGGCAATGCGGATCGGGCCGCGCTCGATCTTCTTGCGCAAGCGGTGGATGTAGACCTCGATGGCGTTGTTGCTTACCTCTTCGCCCCACTCGCACAGGCGCTCGACCAACTGCTCCTTGCTCACCAGGCGGCCGGCGCGCTGCAGCAGCACCTCCAGCAGGCCGAGCTCGCGCGCGGACAGCTCGACCATCTTGCCGTCGATGGTGGCCACCCTGCCCGCCTGGTCGTACACCAAGGGGCCGTGCTTGATGGCGCTGCTGGTGCCCCCCATGCCGCGGCGCGTGAGCGCACGCACGCGGGCTTCGAGCTCCTGCAGGCTGAAGGGCTTGGCCATGTAGTCGTCGGCCCCGAAATCCAGGCCCTTGACACGCTCTTCCACGCTGTCGGCCGCGGTGAGGATCAGCACCGGCAGCGCCGAGCCGCGGCTGCGCAGCTTCTTGAGCACCTCCAGTCCGTGCATGCGCGGCAGGCCCAGGTCCAGGATCAGCAGGTCGAACTCGTTGTTGGTCATCAGCGCGGCATCGGCCTCGCTGCCGCTGGCCACATGGTCCACCACGGCGCCGGAGCTGCGCAGGGTGCGCAGCAGTCCATCGGCCAGCACCTGGTCGTCTTCGGCGATGAGGATGCGCATGCGGGGGTGTCTCCTGTTGGTCGGCCCGGTCTGGCGCCGGGCCTGCCACCCCATTCTAGGCGCGGCGGGCTGCCGCTGCCGGCAGCCCGTTTGCGCGGGATCAGCCTCGCGGGTCGTGCGCCAGCAGCTTGTCCACCAGGGCGCGCAGATCGGTGCGCAGCCGTGCCATGCCCTCGGGGTGCTGTTCCAGGGTGGCCTCGTCCATGTAGAGCCGGCGGTTGATCTCCACCTGGATGCTGTGGCGGTGCGCGGCCGGGTCGCTGTAGCGGCGCACCAGCTCCACGCCCTTGTAGGGGTGGTTGTATTCCACGCTGTAGCCGCAGCCGCGCAGGTGCTCGCAGACCAGGGCCGACAGCGCCGGGCTGGCGGTGCTGCCGTCGCGGTCTCCGATCACGAAGTCGGCATGCACCAGGCCCGGGAAGTCGGTAGCGTGGCTGGCCGCCACGGCCGGCATGGAGTGGCAGTTGATGTGGATGCTGTAGCCGTGGCGCGCATGCGCGGCGGCGATGGCCTGCTCCACGGCGCCGTGGTAGGGGCGCCAGCAGCGGTCGATGCGCGCGCGCACCTCGTCCACCGTGAGCTGGCGGTTGTAGATGGGTTCGCCCTCGTCGGTGAACTTCCAGATCAGGCCCTTGCCCAGGCGCACCTTGGAGAGCACGCGGGGATCGGTGGAAATGGGGTCTGGCCATTCGCCGTCGAGCAGGCTGACGTCGAGTTCCGTGGTGTTGCGGTTGGCATCGAGGTAGATGCGGGGGAAGTGCGCTTCCACCCAGGCCACGCCCAGCGCAGGGGCGAAGTCGTAGAGCTTCTCGACGTGGGTGTCTTCGGCGCGGCGCAGCGTGGGCAGGTCGCACACGGAGCCGAAGTCGTCGGGGTAGCGGGTGCCGCTGTGCGGCGAGTCGAGCACCAGCGCGGTGGTGCCGGGCAGGTAGGTGAATGTGGGGGGAGAGGATGAGGCCGCAGGCGCCAGCGGGGTGCTGCCGGGAGAACCGGTGGCACCGGGCTGGGCCTGCTGGAATCGTCGGTGGATGAGTTTCAAGGCTGCATGCATAGGCAGAGTGTGCGCAAAGTGGGACGGCCGGCCTAGCCGTCCAGACCGGGTGGAGACCATGGTTATCCCTAGTGGCCTTGCCCAGCTATGGCCGCCGGGCCCGTGGGCCCGGCACGGTTTCAGTCCAGAGCGATCTTGGCGTAGGCCGCGACGCGCTTCATCTTGTCGATCTCGCGCACCAGCTGGGCCGAGAAGTCCTTGGGCGTGGTGCCCGAGGGGTACAGGCCCTGGCCGGCCAGGCGCTCGCGCACGGCGGGTTCCTGCAAGGCCTGAGCAACGGCCTGCTGGATGCGGTCCACGGCGGCCGCGGGCGTGCCGGCCGGTGCGACCAGGCCGAACCACGACGGGTCGTTGTTGTTGGCGAAGCCCAGTTGGGCATAAGTGGGGACATCGGGCAGCACGTCAAGCCGCCCGGGCCAGGAGACGGCCAGCGCCTTGAGCTTGCCGGCCTTGATGTGCGGCAGCGAGGAGGCCACCTGGTCGAAGTACACCGCCACCTGGCCGGCCAGCACGTCGTTGATGGCCGGGCCTGCACCCCGGTAGGGGATGTGCACCATGGAGGTGCCCGTGCTGCTCTTGAACAGCTCGCCCCACATGTGGCCGATGGTGCCATTGCCGGGCGTCGCGAACGACACGCGGCCGGGGTTGGCCTTGAGGTATTTCACGAGATCGGCGAAGTCCTTGACCGGCAGGGCGGTCGGGTTCACCACGACCACGCCTGGGGCCTTGACGATCTCGGTCACGCCCACGAAGTCCTTGATCGGGTTGTAGGGCAGCTTGCTGTAGACGGCCGGGTTCACGCCATGGGTGGACAGGGTGGCCACACCCAGCGTGAGGCCGTCGGCCGGGGCGCGCGCCCCCTCGGCCATGCCAATGGATCCGCCTGCGCCGGCGCGGTTGTCCAGCACCACGGGCTGCTTGAGGATGCGCACCAGCGACTCCTGCAGCGCGCGCACGGTGATGTCGGTGGCACCGCCGGGCGGGAAGGGCACGACGATGCGCAAGGGCTTGGCATCTTGCGCCAGGGATATTCCAGGAACGAAAGATGCGGCAGCCAGGGTGGTGAGCAGGTGACGGCGTTTCATGGATGGTTTTCCTAGGGAGGGGGTTTGAGATTAAATGATTCGGTACCCTCTACCAAGCAATGGATGTGCCTGATAACATTCCAGCTCGGAATGATTTGATAACTTACGATGTCCTCCCTCAGGCGGCTTTCGCCACCCGTGCACCTGCTGCGCGCCTTTTCCACGGTGACCCGCTTTGGCAGCGTCTCGCGCGCGGCCGAAGCGCTGCACCTGACCCAGAGCGCGGTGAGCAAGCAAGTCAAGGAGCTCGAGGGTTGGGTGGGCGTGCCGCTGTTCGAGCGCAGCCGCAAGCGCCTGGCGCTGACGCCCGCAGGCGAGCGCTACGAGAAGGCCGTGCGCGCCGTGCTCGCGCAGCTCGAGGCGGCCACGCTGGAGCTCATCACCAGCGACGACGGTGGTGGCGCGCTGCACCTGTCGAGCCTGCCGACCTTTGCGGCCAAGTGGCTGATTCCGCGCTTGCCCCAGTTCCAGCAGCAGCATCCGCAGGTCACGCTGCATTTCGTGCCCTATGTGCACAGCTACAACTTCGAGCGGCCCGAGCTCGACTGCGCCATCCTCTTCGGCGACGGCCACTGGCCCGGCGCGCATGCCCATTACCTCACGGGGCAGGACGTGGCGCTGATCGCGCCGCGCAGCCGGGTGGCGGACTGGGCCATCGACCGCCCGCGCGACGTGGCGCGCCATACCTTGCTGCGCCATGTCACGGTGCCCGAGGCCTGGCTGCGCTGGAGCGAAACGCATGGCGTGCAAGGGCTCAACCCGCTGGCCGGCCCGCAGTTCGACCAGTTCCAGTCCATGATCCGTGCCGTGATGGCCGGCATGGGCCTGGCGCTGGTGCCGCGCTGCCTGGTGCAGGACGAGATCGCCAGCGGCCTGGTGCGCGAACCGCTGCCTGGCTGCGGCTACCAGAGCGATGTGGGTTACTGGTTCTGCTATCCCGAGGGGCGCAACCAGCTGCAGACCCTGAAGCAGTTCCGCCAATGGCTGCTGGCCTGTGCCGAGCCCGCATCTGGGGGGAGCGGTCCGGTCGCCAGCTCCGTGCCCGCAGCGTGACGGAAGCCGTCAATATTTGTTGACGCCCGACCGGTCGTCAACTACAGTTGACGGCATGCAGTTACCCGCATCCCTTCCTTCGCACGAGGACCCCGAGGCTGCGCTCGCGGCCGTGGTGGCCTTGCGACTGTTGGCCGACCGGCTCGAAGCCGATGCAGTGGCTGCGGCGCTGCAGCAGGGCTGGTCCTGGGCGCAGATCGCGCAGGCGCTGGGTGTCAGCAAGCAGGCCGCGCACAAGCGGCTGTCCGCCCATGTTCCCCGAACCTGAGACAAGGAGTTCCACCATGTTCCGCAAGCTGCAGCGCCGTTTCCAGAGCATGCGCACCTTGAGCCGGCTGTGCACGGACGCAGAGGCGCACGCCCGGTTGCGTGGCCAGGCGGCGCCGGGCGCGGAGCACTTTCTGCTCGCGGCCATCGACCTGCCCGAAGGCTCGGCGCGCCGGGCCTTCGAGAGTGTCGGTGCCGACCCGTCAGCCGTGGGGGAGGCCATCGAGCGGCAGTACCGTGAAGCCCTGCAAGCCGCGGGCGTGCAAGCCCCCTTGCCGCAGGCGGCCGCGCTGCAAGCGCCCGCGGCGGCGAGCCTCTACCGCGCCCGGCCCTCGGGCCAGGAACTGGTGCAGGCACTCGCCCGCTCAAGCAAGGAGCAGGAAGGCCCCTTGCTCGGCGCGCACGTGGTGGCCGCCGTCGCGGCCATGCCGCAGGGCGTGGCTGCGCGCACGCTGCGGGCCCTGGGGGTCGATGCCCCCCGCCTGGTGGCCGCCGCCCGGGCCCAGGTGCCATCGGCAGACTGACCAGGGCCCGCGGCGCCCGGCCTGCTCAGCCCGGCCCGCCGCCCGCATAGGCTTCGAGCCCGATGGCCACCACGGTGGCCACGTCCTTGCCCACTTCGCTGCGGAACTCGGCCTCGGCCTGGGCCACCGCGTCGCGGAAGGCTTGCAGCCAGGCCAGGCCCGTGGGGGTGAAACACACGCGCCGCGCCCGCGCATCGAGCGGGTCGGCCTCGCGTGTGACCAGGCCCCAGGCCTCGCACTGGTCGACCAGCGTGGCCATGGCCTGCTTGCTCATGCCGGCGCGCTGGGCCAGGTCGGTCAGGCGGTCGCCCTGCAGGGCCAGGTGGCGCGTGATGTGCACGTGGGCCGCACTCACCTGGTCGCGCGCGGCCAGGTTGGACAGGGCCAGCGGCACTTCCACGTTCTGCGCCATGAGCTGCAGCACCCGGGCGTCGAAACGGCGCATGGCGTGGCCGAGCAGGCGCCCCAGGTGGGTCTGGCGCCAGCCATCCTCGGCGGGTGTGGGTGCTGGTGCGGTGGGCAGAAAATCGGGCATCCGATATTGTCAGGCAAACTGACTAAATAGTGGATTGCTGCCGCGCAATGGCTCGCATAAACTACTGTTCAAGCATCCAGCCTGTAGTTAATTGCAGACGAAGTGCAAACACCCAACCCGTTGTTTCTCAAGGAGTTTTCCCATGGACGTCGCAGTCAAAGGCACCAACCCCGCCCTTCCCGTCAACACCGAAAAGGCCAAGGCACTGGCGGCCGCGCTCGCCCAGATCGAGAAGCAGTTCGGCAAGGGCACCATCATGCGCCTGGGCGAAGGCGAAGTGATCGAAGACATCCAGGTCGTCTCCACCGGCTCGCTGGGCCTGGATATCGCCCTGGGCGTGGGCGGCCTGCCACGTGGCCGCGTGGTCGAGATCTACGGCCCGGAATCCTCGGGCAAGACCACACTGACCCTGCAGGTGATTGCCGAGATGCAGAAGCTGGGCGGCACCTGCGCCTTCGTCGACGCCGAGCACGCGCTGGATGTGCAGTACGCCCAGAAGCTCGGTGTGCAGCTGTCCGACATGCTGATCAGCCAGCCCGACACGGGTGAGCAGGCGCTCGAAATCGTGGACAGCCTGGTGCGCTCGGGCGCCGTGGACCTGATCGTCATCGACTCGGTCGCTGCGCTCACGCCCAAGGCCGAAATCGAAGGCGAGATGGGCGACGCCCTGCCCGGCCTGCAGGCCCGCCTGATGAGCCAGGCGCTGCGCAAGCTCACGGCCACGATCAAGAAGACCAATTGCACGGTCATCTTCATCAACCAGATCCGCATGAAGATCGGCGTGATGTTCGGCAGCCCCGAAACCACTACCGGCGGCAATGCGCTCAAGTTCTACGCCTCGGTGCGCCTGGACATCCGCCGCACCGGCACCATCAAGAAGGGCGACGAAGCCATCGGCAACGAGACCAAGGTCAAGGTGGTCAAGAACAAGGTGAGCCCGCCCTTCAAGACGGCCGAGTTCGACATCCTGTTCGGCGAGGGCATCAGCCGCGAGGGCGAGATCATCGACATGGGCGTGACCGCCAAGATCGTCGAGAAGTCGGGCGCCTGGTATGCCTACAACGGCGAGAAGATCGGCCAGGGCCGCGACAATGCGCGCGAGTTCCTGCGCGAGAACCCCGATCTGGCCCGCGAGATCGAGAACAAGGTGCGCGAAGGGCTGGGCATTGCGCTGCTGCCCGACGGACTGCCAGCGGCTGCAGCGGCAGACGATTCGGACGAGTGATGCGGCGGCGCATTGGGCGCCACCGCGATACGCCTTGGCGGCCATTGCGCTGTGTTGCGGCAATGGCCGCAGTGCATTGCATCCCTTGCCTGTCTGCAGAACCAACCCATGGGCTTTGACACCCTTTCCCTCAAGGGCCGCGCATTGCGGCTGCTGGGCCAGCGCGAGCATTCGCGCGCGGAACTGCTGCGCAAGCTGCGCCCGCACGTGCAGGAGGGCGAGGACCTGGAGGCCGTGCTGAATGAGCTCGAGGCCAGGGACTTCATCAGCGAAGAGCGCGTGGTGGCCTCGGTCGTCCACCAGCGCGCCGGGCGCATGGGCGCGGCACGCATCCGCCAGGAGTTGCAGGCCAAGGGTGTGGGTGGCGAAGCGGTTCAACAGGCCCTGGCGCAGCTGCAGGACACCGAGTTGGCCCGCGCCCGCGAGGTGTGGCGCCGCCGTTTCGGCGAGCCGGCCGGGGACCCGCAAGGCCGCGCGAAGCAGGTGCGCTTTCTGATGGCGCGCGGCTTTTCCAGCGACGTGGTGCGCCGCGTGGTGCGCGGCGTGGAGGGTGATGAGGTTTAGATCCCCAGCATCAGCTTGAGGTTCTGCACCGCAGCGCCGCTGGCGCCCTTGCCCAGGTTATCGAGGCGCGCCACCAGCACGGCGTGGCGGTAAGTTTCGTTGGCGAACACGCGCAACTCGAGCTTGTTGGTGTTGTTGAGGGCCAGGGCGTCGAGCTTGCCGTCGGCCGTGGCGGGCAGCACGCTGACCCACTGCTCGGGCGTGTTGCTCTTGGCGTAGTGCGCGGCCAGGGCGTCGTGCAGGTCGCTGGCCTTGGGGGCGCCGGGCAGCATGTCCAGGTGCAGGGGCAGTTGCACCAGCATTCCCTGCTCGAAGTTGCCCACCGAGGGCACGAAGATGGGCCGGCGCGTCAGGCCCGTGTAGCGCATGATCTCGGGCAGGTGCTTGTGCGCCAGGCCCAGGGCCTACAGTTCGAACAGCGGGGCCTCGCCCTTCTGGTAGGCCTCGATCATGGTGCGCCCGCCGCCCGAGTAGCCGCTGACCGAAGGCAGGGCGAGCGGAAAGTCCACGGGGACCAGGCCCGCATCGACCAGGGGCCGCAGCAGGGCGATGGCGCCCGTGGCATAGCAGCCGGGGTTGGCCACGCGGTTGGCGGCGGCCACCACATCGGGCTGGCCGGGCGCCAGTTCGGGGAAGCCGAAGACCCAGCCGGGGGCGGTGCGGTGGGCGGTACTGGCGTCGATGATCTTGATCCTGCGGCCACCGGCCTCTTCGATGCCATCCACCATGGCCACGGTCTCGCGCGCCGCATCGTCGTGCAGGCACAGCACCACCAGGTCCACGCCGGCAATCAGCTCGCGCTTGGCGGCAGGGTCCTTGCGCAGCTCGGGCGCGATGCTGACCAGCTCGACCGCGGGCATGGCCTGCAGGCGCTCACGGATCTGCAGGCCCGTGGTGCCGGCTTCGCCATCGATAAAGACTTTGGACATGGGGTGACTCCTGCTGGTCTGGCAGTGGCAACTGCCGGGTAAGAATGGATGGACTTCAACGCTGTACGTGTTAGGCACAAGGGATGGTGCGTCGCAGCATGATACAGTCGAAGGTTGCCATGTCCCAAGCCCGCGGCCAGACACCTGTTCATGGTAAACGGGTAACTACCACCCTTCCCTGAGAGAGACCTCATGAAGATTCACGAATACCAAGGCAAGGAAATCTTGCGCAATTTTGGTGTGCCCGTTCCGCGTGGCATTCCCGCTTTCACGGTGCAAGAAGCCGTTGAAGCAGCCCAGAAGCTCGGCGGCCCCGTGTGGGTCGTCAAGGCCCAGATCCACGCCGGTGGCCGTGGCAAGGGCGGCGGCGTGAAGGTCGCCAAGACCATCGACGACGTCAAGCGCATTTCTGGCGAGATCCTGGGTATGCAGCTCAAGACGCACCAGACCGGCCCCGAAGGCCAGAAGGTCCGCCGCCTGTACATCGAAGACGGCGCCGACATCAAGAACGAACTGTACGTGTCGCTGGTCACCGACCGCGCCACGCAGAAGGTGGCCCTGATCGCTTCGAGCGAAGGCGGCATGGACATCGAGGAAGTGGCCCACTCCACGCCCGAGAAGATCATCACCGAGATGATCGACCCGCTGACCGGCATCACCGCCGAGCAGAGCAAGAAGGTCGCGGCCGCCATCGGCCTGACCGGCGCTTCCATCGACCAGGCCGTGGACATCTTCGCGAAGATCTACAAGTGCTACATGGAAACGGACGCGTCGCTGGTGGAAATCAACCCGCTGAACTGCGACTCCAAGGGCGACCTGATGGCCCTGGACGCGAAGTTCAACTTCGACGCCAACGCCCTGTTCCGCCACCCTGAGATCGTGGCCTTCCGTGACCTGGACGAAGAAGATCCGGCCGAAGTGGAAGCCTCCAAGTTCGACCTGGCCTACATCAGCCTGGACGGCAACATCGGCTGCCTGGTGAACGGCGCCGGGCTGGCCATGGCCACCATGGACACCATCAAGCTGTTTGGCGGCGAGCCGGCCAACTTCCTGGACGTGGGCGGCGGTGCCACCCCCGAGAAGGTGACCGAAGCCTTCAAGATCATGCTCAAGAACCCCAAGGTCGAAGGCATCCTGGTCAACATCTTCGGCGGCATCATGAAGTGCGACACCATCGCCACGGGCGTGATCACTGCCTGCAAGGCCGTGAACCTGAACGTGCCGCTGGTCGTGCGCATGAAGGGCACCAACGGAGAGCTGGGCAAGAAGATGCTGGCCGAGTCCGGCCTGCCCATCATCGCCGCAGACACCATGGCCGAAGCCGCGACCAAGATCGTTGCTGCCGTCAAGTAAGCCCGGAGAACACACATGTCGATCTACATCAACAAAGACACCAAGGTCATCACCCAGGGCATCACGGGCAAGACCGGCCAGTTCCACACCGAAAAGTGCCAGGAATACGCGAACGGCAAGAACGCCTTCGTGGCGGGCGTGAACCCGAAGAAGGCCGGCGAATCGATCTTCAACATCCCGATCTACGCCTCCGTCAAGGAAGCCGCGACGCAGACCGGCGCCACCGTGTCGGTGATCTACGTGCCGCCCGCAGGCGCTGCTGCCGCGATCTGGGAAGCCGTTGAAGCCGACCTGGACCTGGCCATCTGCATCACCGAAGGCATTCCAGTGCGCGACATGCTCGAAGTGCGCAACAAGATGAAGGCCAAGGAAGCCGCCGGCGGCAAGAAGACCCTGCTGCTGGGCCCCAACTGCCCCGGCCTGATCACGCCCGACGAGATCAAGATCGGCATCATGCCCGGCCACATCCACCGCAAGGGCCGCATCGGCGTGGTG
>NZ_JBKDTZ010000138.1:0-18243 GCF_046339755.1 Acidovorax sp.
TGGTCACCGACATCGGCTTTCGCGAGCTGCCCAGCCTGCGCATGGCCGATGCGCCCGCGCTGGACCTGCTGTTCATCGGCGGCGGGCCGGGCGTCAATGCGCTGATGGAGGACGACGAAACCCTGTCCTTCTTCGCCGAGCGGGCGCCGCGGGCCCGCTACGTCACCTCGGTGTGCACGGGGGCCCTGGTGCTGGGGGCGGCGGGCCTGCTGCGCGGCTACCGCGCGGCCACGCACTGGGCGGCCATGGAGGTGCTGCGGCACTTCGAGGCCATCCCCGTGGACCAGCGCGTGGTGGTGGACCGCAACCGCATCACCGGTGGCGGGGTGACGGCGGGCATCGACTTCGGCCTCACGGTGGCGGCCGAACTGCAGGGCGCCGGGCTGGCCCAGGCAATGCAGTTGGGCATGGAGTACGCGCCAGAGCCGCCGTTCAGCACCGGCTCGCCCGCCACGGCACCAGTGGACCTGGTGGCGCGTGTGCGCGAGCGCCTGTCCGCATCGACCGCCGCGCGCATGGCGGCAGCTGAACGCGTGGCCCGGCGCAATGGCTGGACGGCCACGCCACCTGTGGCACGCTGAACGGCAAAGTACCCTGCCGGAATCCGGCCTGCGTTGCCGCATCGTGCCATCGCAGGCTGGCGGGCTGCCTAAGCTCCCGTCCATGGTTGTCCATGCTGTCAAGGAGCTTTTTATGCCAGTGTTTCGTCGGGTGGTGGGATGGTTGCGCACGGCCATTGCGGTCTGTGCCATGGTGGGGGCCGGGGCTGCGCTGGCCCAGGAATACAAGGGGCCGATCACCCTGGTGGTGGGGTACCCGGCCGGGGGCACGGCCGACATCGGCGCGCGCATCCTGGCCGAGAAGCTGCCCGCGCTGCTGGGCCAGCCGGTCATCGTGGAAAACCGGGCCGGCGCGGGCGGGCAGATCGCGGCGCGCTATATCAAGAGCGCGCCGGCCAACGGCTCGGTGCTGTTCTTCACCAACGGCCACACGGTGGTGACGGTGCCCCAGATCCTCAAGGCGCCGGGCTTCGACACCCGGACCGACCTGCGCCCCGTGAGCCCGTTCGCCGGCTTCGAGCTGGCCCTGGCCGTGCATCCCCAGGCCCAGGCGCGCAGCATGAAGGAGCTCTTGGCCTACCTGGCGCGCACGCCGGGGGCGCGCAACGTGGCGGTGCCGGCACCCGGCAGCGCGCCGGAATTCGTCGTCAACCGCCTGGCCCAGCTGGCCAAGGCCGACATCCAGGCCGTGGCCTATAAGGGCACGGCGCCTGCCGTGCAGGACCTGCTGGGTGGCCAAGTGCCCGCCGCCGTGCTGCCGGTGGGCGATGTGCTGCAGCACACCCAGGCCGGCCGGCTGGCCGTGGTGGCCGTCACCCAGTCCACGCCGCTGCTGCCCGGGGTGCCCTCGTTTGCCGACCTGGGCTACGCGGAACTGGGGGCCTCGGACTTCCTGGCCGTGTATGCCCCCGCGGGCATGGCCGATGCGCAGGTGGAGCGGATCAACGCGGCCGTCCAGCGCGTACTGGCCATGCCCGGGGTGGCCGAGCGCCTATTGTCGTATGCGCTGCAGCCGCAGAAGGGATCGGCCGCCGACCTGGCCCGGCGCTACGAGGCCTCGCGCGCCACCATCGCGCAGCTCATCAAGGCCGTGGCCTACCAGCCGCAATGAGCGCGCTGCACAACCCGGTGCCTGCGCCGACGCAGTGGGCCCAACTGCGCACCGAGGCGTTCGACCGCGAGCGCGCCGCCTCCACCGTGGTCATCGTGCCCATCGGCTCCACGGAGCAGCACGGCCCCCATCTGCCGGTGGAGGTGGACAGCCTGCTCGTGACCGCGGTGGCAGAGCGCGCCGCCGCGCTGGCGGCGGCCGAGGTGCCCACGCTGGTGCTGCCCACGCTGTGGGTGTCGCTGGCCGAGCACCACATGGACCATGCTGGCAGCCTGACGCTGGATTTCGACACCCTGCTGGCCTTCCTGCGCTGCATCGTGCGCTCGCTGCAGCGCCAGGGCTACCGGCGCATCCTGCTGCTCAACGGCCATGGCGGCAACATTGCCGCCTTGAACCTGGTCGTGGACCTGCTGACCCGCGAACTGGCGGTGCCCGTGGCCACCGCCACCTACTGGGTGGTGGCCGCAGAGGCCTTTGCCAGCATCCTGGAAGGCCAGCCCAACCTGCTGCATGCGTGCGAGGCGGAGACCTCCATGGTGATGCACCTGCGCCCGGACCTGGTGGACACCGCCGCCGCGCGCAGCGTGCAGGCGCCCGCCACCGGATTCACCCTGACGGGCGGCATCTACCGCTGGCGCGGCATGCTGCATTGGTCGTGCAGCGGTGTCGTGGGGGCGCCGCAGCTCGCCACGCCGGAAAAAGGCGCACGCTTGCTGGCCGCTGCGGCCAGCGTATTGGCAGAGCAGCTGGTTGGTGGTTTGGTCTGGGCAGAGGCGGATTGATGCCCATCAGTCGCGCGGCCTGCCAGTCTCGCCCTGGCCCTCCATGGAGCCCCTTGGCTGTTGCGCTGCCGCCTCATTCCTGCCCATTTTCCCCTGCCTTACCAAAAATCACGTATTCCCCCTTGTCATTTTCCATAATTATGAGAAATTACACCCATGCGAGAGCAAAGCCTGCGTTTGCCATCATTTGAAGGCACGTTGGCGGCAAAAGCTGGTTTCCCTGGGTAGGGGCTGGCGGCTGATCGCCCGGAGTTCACCTGCACATGCGCCTGGTATCCAATTCCCTGCACGACGAAGTCGCCTCGCGGCTGCGGGAGGAGATCTTTGCCGGAACGCTGGCGCCAGGCAGCTTCCTGGACGAGGTGGCGCTGTGCGAGCGGCTGGAGATTTCGCGCACGCCGCTGCGCGAGGCGCTCAAGGTGCTGGTGGCCGAAGGGCTGCTGCGCCACGAGCCGCGCCGCGGCTGCTTCGTGGCCGAGGTCACAGCCAAGGACCTGGACGAGATCTTTCCCGTGATCGCGCTGCTCGAAGGCCGTGCCGCGCACGAGGCCACCAGCCGCGCCAGTGCGGCCGACGTGGCGGCGCTGGAGGTGCTGCACCAGCGCCTGCAGGCGCATGCCGCGGCCGGCCGCATCCCCGAATACTACGCCGCCAACCACGCCATCCACGAGGCCTTCATCACCCTGGCCGACAACCGCTGGCTGGCCCAGGTGATCGGCGACCTGCGCAAGATCCTGCGCCTGGCGCGCCTGCAGCAGCTGCATGCGCCCGGCCGCCTGCAGCAGAGCCTGGCCGAGCACCTGGCGGTGTTTGCCGCCCTGAAGGCCCAGGACTGCGATGCCGCCGAGGAAGCCATGCGCACCCATCTGCTGCGCCAGCGCGAGGCCCTGCGCGACGTGGCCCGAACACAGCAATCGAGGTTGACACGATGAACATGAACACCGCCCCCGAATGGATTGCCCGCAGTGTGTCGCGCCTGCGTTCCACGGCCCCTGTGGCCGACAAGCCTGCCGGCGACGCCAAGCCCGCGCGCGCTGCGGCCGACAAAACCAACGTGACCGACGTCGTGGCCAAGGTGGCCGCGCCGCGCTCCACCAACGAGCGCCTGGCCGCCACGCTGCGCCGCGGGCAGGAGGCCTTGTCGCCGCGCGCCCTGCGCCGGCTGCTGGCGGACCTGCAGGAGGTGGTGGCGCCGCAGGTGAGCGAGATTGAAGGCGGGCGCCGTGCCCAGGGCGTGGCCGATTGGTATGCCACGGCCGAGCCCGAGGAGCGTCGCGACATGTGGCTGCTGCTGTGCGAGCAGTTCGCACCCGACGCCACGCGCTTCAAGTCGGCGCGCCAGCGCTATGAGGCGGCTGCCGGCACGGCCGAGGAGGGCCAGGCCGAGATCAGCCTGCGCCGCGCCCTGGTGTCGCCGCGCACGCGGCTGCTGCAGCGCTTTGCGGTGTTCCCCGAAGGCATGCGCTTTCTGGTGGACATGCGCGCCGAGCTGCTGCCCCTGCTCAAGAGCGACAAGCGGCTGCTCGCGCTCGATGCCGAGCTGGAGCATCTGTTCACCACCTGGTTCGACGTGGCTTTCCTGGAGCTGCGCCGCCTGTCGTGGGACTCGCCGGCTTCGCTGATCGAAAAACTCATCAAGTACGAGGCGGTGCACGACATCCGCAGCTGGGCCGATGTGAAGAACCGGCTCGACAGCGACCGCCGCTGCTATGGCTTCTTCCACCCGCGCCTGCCCAACGAGCCGCTGATCTTCGTGGAGGTGGCGCTGGTGGACCATATCTCGGCCAGCATCACTCCGCTGCTCGACGAGGCGGCCGCGCCGGCCGACCTGGCGCGCGCCACCACGGCGATCTTCTATTCCATCAGCAACACGCAGAACGGGCTGCGCGGCGTGAGCTTTGGCGATTCGCTGATCAAGCATGTGGTCGAGACGCTGAACGCGGAATTCCCGCGCCTGCGCACCTTTGCCACGCTCTCGCCCATTCCCGGTTTTCGCAGCTGGCTGGGCAAGCACGCCGCTGCCATGCTGGAAAAGCTGGACGACAAGCGCCGCGCCGAGCTGGGCCGCGCCGGCGGCTTCGAGCCGCCACAGGCCGCGCACCTGCTCACCGCGCTGGAAAAGCCCCTGGACCTGGAGCCCCGCTCGCCCGTGCGGCAGATGCTGCTCGAATGCGCGGCGCACTACCTGGCGCGCGAGTTGGCCGAGGGCAAGCCCGTGGACCCGGTGGCCCGCTTCCACCTGGGCAACGGCGCGCGCGTGGAGCGGCTGAACTGGGGCGGCGATCCCTCCACCAAGGGCCTCAAGCAGTCGTACGGTCTGATGGTCAACTACCTGTATGACTTGAAGCGCATCGACAAGCACCGCGGCCTGTTGGCGCAAGGCAAGATACCCGCGTCGGGGGACATCGAAAGCCTTTGCCGCTGAGCACGGTCGGAGTCGGCCCGCATGGCCGGTTCGGGTTGAATTTTTCTGGAAGGATGTGGGAGTTGCGGGCGTGTCGGATGCCTGTGCGCGGCAAGGGATAACCCCTGTCGCGGATATGCACGCAGACACAATCCGTGCAGTGAGCCGGCGCTACGATGCGCCTCTTGTTTGTGTTGGTAAGTGGTTTCATTTCATTTCTATTTTTATAAGACAGGAGACAAGATGAAAGACAACGACCTGCAGCGCCGCGACGTGCTGCGCGGTGCCGCCGCTGCGGCAGCCGCTCTGGCCTGTGGCAGCAGCTGGGCCCAGGCCTCCGCATGGCCGAGCAAGCCGGTGACCCTGGTGGTGCCGTTCCCGGCAGGCGGGGGCACCGATGCCTTTGCCCGCCCCATGTCGGCACAGTTCTCCAAGACCACGGGCAAGACCCTCGTCATCGACAACCGGGGCGGTGCCGGCGGTACCGTGGGCGCCAGCTTCGCGGCCAAGGGCGCGCCCGATGGCTACACCCTGTTCATGGGTGCGGTGCACCACGCCATCGCCCCATCGATGTACCCCAAGCTCGACTCCGACATCGAGAAGGACTTCATCCCCCTGGCCCTGATGGCCAACGTAACGCAGGTGGTGGTGGTCAACCCCACGGCCGTGCCGGTGGCCAACTTCCAGCAGTTCCTCGATTTCGTCAAGCGCAACCCCGCCAAGCTCAACTACGGTTCGGCCGGCGCCGGCACCTCGCACCACTTGGCGGGCGAGCTGTTCAAGCAGCAGACCAGTACCTTCATCACCCACATCCCCTACCGCGGCGCAGGCCCGGCCCTGCAGGACCTGATCGCGGGCAACGTGGACATGATGTTCGACGGCCTGGGCTCGTCGGCCGCACACATCAAGGGTGGCCGCATCAAGGCGCTGATGGTCTCGGGCAGCAAGCGCAACCCGGCCTTCCCCGATGTGCCCTGCGCCGCCGAAGTGGGCCTGCCCGACTACACCGTGACCACCTGGTACGGCCTGTGGGCGCCCAAGGGCACGCCGGCCGACATCCATGCGCGCATCGTCGAGGAGGTCAAGCGCATCGGCACGGCCGACGAGATCAAGACCATCTGGGCCAGCAACGGTGCCGAGTACGGCACGCTGACGCAGCAGCAGTTCGGCGCCATGGTGAGCAGCGAGGTCAAGCGCTGGGCCGCCGTGGTCAAGGCGTCCGGCGCCAAGCTCGACTGACGGCGAATGTAGAAAGGCGACATGCAGGCAGCATCAGTACCCGCAAGGGCCGAGGTGGTCGTGGCGCGCGCCCCCGGGGCGGCCGGCGAAGCCGGCGTGGTGCAGGTCACGCTGCGCCACACGGGCCGGCTCAATGCCATGTCGCGTGCCATGTGGCAGCAGCTGCGCGCGGTGTTCAAGGACATCCAGCGCAGCCACGACGCGCGCTGCGTGCTGATCGAGGGCGATGGCACGGCTTTCTGCGCCGGCGGCGATATCTCGGAGTACCCGGCCTTCCGCTTCGATGCGGCGGCGCTGCGTGAATTCCACGAGGGCGATGTCTGGGGCGGGCTGTCGGCGATGCTCGACTGCGACGTGCCCATCGTGGCACACATCGCTGGCGCCTGCATGGGCGCGGGCGTGGAGATCGCCAGCTGCTGCGATGTGCGTGTGGCCCATGCGGGGGCACGCTTCGGTGCGCCCATCGCGCGCCTGGGATTTCCCATGGCGCCGCGCGAGGCACAGCTCGTGGCCGGTGCCGTGGGCGAGGTCACCGCACGCCAGATGCTGCTGGAGGCCGCAACCTTCAGCGCGGATGAGATGTTCACGCGCGGCTTTCTGAGCCGCGTGGTGGCCGGCAGCGCCGAGGAAGCCCGTGCCGAAGCACTGGCCAGAGCCTGCCGCATCGCCGCACTGGCACCCGGCGCGGCGCGCCTGAACAAGCAGACGCTGCGCGCGCTCAAGAGCGTGTTGCCTGCAGAGAACGCTCCCGACCCCTATGCCTACGCGGACAGCGCCGAGCACCGCGAGGGCATCACCGCCTTCCTCCAAAAACGCCCCCCGGCGTTTTGAATGAACCGCCGCTTTGCTTTGTTGCACACACGGATGACCGCACCATGAGTTCCACCTCTCAGCAAAATCTGTTCAGCGCCCTGCGCGCTGCCTTCCCCGCCGATCTGGCCAGCACGGCCGTGGAGACATCCACCGCCGATGGCCGGCCGCTGCTCTATTCATGGAGCGACCTGGACCGCGCCAGCGCGCGCATGGCCAACCTGCTGACCTCGCTCAAGCTGCCCGAGGGCAGCCGCGTGGCCGTGCAGGTCGAGAAATCGGTCGAAGCGCTGTTGCTGTACCTGGCCACCCTGCGCGCGGGCTATGTGTTCCTGCCGCTCAACACGGCCTACCAGAGCGCCGAGATCGAGTACTTCATCGGCAATGCCGAGCCCGCCGTGGTGGTCTGTACGCCCGGCAACTTCGGCTGGGTGAGCAAGATTGCCTTCACCCAGGGCACGCAGCATGTCTTCACCCTGGGCGACGACCGCACGGGCAGCCTGCTCGAACGCGCCGCGCACCATGGCGACGAGCACACGCCCGTGCAGCGCAAGGCCGACGATCTGGCCGCCATCCTCTACACCAGTGGCACCACGGGCCGCAGCAAGGGCGCCATGCTCACGCACGGCAACCTGCTGTCGAACGCCGAGGTGCTCAAGGACTACTGGGGCTGGAAGACTGGCGATGTGCTCATCCACGCACTGCCCATCTTCCACGTGCACGGCCTGTTCGTGGCCATCCACGGCGCGCTGATCAACGGCAGCAAGATGATCTGGTTCAGCAAGTTCGACCCCAAGGCCGTGCTCGCCGCCATGCCGCGCGCCACGGTCTTCATGGGCGTGCCCACGCTCTATGTGCGCCTGCTGGGCGAGGCCGGCCTGACCAAGGAGACAGCGAAGAACATGCGCCTGTTCGTCGCGGGCTCCGCGCCCCTGTTGATCGAGACCTTCAACGAATGGCAGCAGCGCACGGGCCACACCATCCTGGAGCGCTACGGCATGAGCGAAACCATCATGCTCACCTCCAACCCCTATGCGGCCGACCAGCGCCACGCCGGCCAGACCGAGCGGCGCGGCGCCACCGTGGGCTTCCCGCTGCCGGGCGTGGGCCTGCGCGTGGTGGACGATGCGAACAAGCCGCTGCCCGTGGGCGAGATCGGCAACATCCAGGTGCGGGGCCCCAATGTGTTCAAGGGCTACTGGCGCATGCCCGAGAAGACGGCCGAGGAGTTCACCCAGGACGGCTGGTTCAAGACCGGCGACGTGGGCAAGGTGGACGAGCGCGACTACGTGAGCATCGTGGGCCGCAGCAAGGACCTGATCATAAGCGGCGGCTACAACGTCTATCCGGCCGAGATCGAGGGCTACATCAACGACATGCCCGGCGTGGCCGAAAGCGCCCTGGTGGGCGTGCCCCACCCGGACTTCGGCGAGGTGGGCGTGGCCGTGGTCATCGCCAAGCCCGGCGCCAAGCTTGACGGCGAGGCCATCGTGGCATCGCTCAAGTCGCAGCTGGCCAACTTCAAGATCCCCAAGCGCTGCTTCGTGGCCGACGAGCTGCCGCGCAACACCATGGGCAAGGTGCAGAAGAACCTGCTGCGCGATCAGCACAAGGGGCTGTTCGCCTAAGAAGGTGTGAAAGAGCCCGCCATGCCCGCTCATCCCGCCAAAACACGCGCGCTCGTCGTTGCAAATGCTCGCCATAGCCCGAGCTATGGCTGTGCTTTGCGCCTAGATCGGACGCGTTGTGGCGGCCGGCTCGGACACGCCGGGCCCATTCACACCTTCTGAGCGCTTAGGGCGATGTTGCTTGGCACGATGATCGAGAGAGGCCCTCCTTTGTGGATGGAGCGTTCGATCATGGTGTCACCAGCTCCACGGGGTGCTGCCGCGCAAAGTCGATGAAGCTGCGCAGCGGCACGGGCACGTAGCGCTGCTGCGGGTAGTACAGGTAGGGCACGCCCAGGCCGGGTGCCCAGTCGGCCAGCACGCGCTCCAGCCGGCCGGAGGCCTCGTCGGCCAGCACATAGCTTTCGTGCACATAGGCCAGGCCCGCGCCGTGCAGCGCGGCGTTCAGGGCGATGTGCGCATCGTTCACCGTGAGCGGGCCGCGCGGCACCACGCTGGCGCTTTCGCCATCGCGCGCGAAGTGCCAGGTGAACAGCGTGCCGCCCGGAAAGCGCCGCCGTATGCAGCGGTGGGTGGCCAGGTCGCGCGGCGTGGCGGGCCGCCCATGGGCGGCGAAGTACGCCGGCGAGCCCACCACCGCATAGCGCTGCGGCGGGCCGATGGGTACGGCCACCGCGTCCTGCGCCAGGTCGCTGGCAAAGCGCACGCCGGCATCGAAGCCACCCTTGACGATGTCGGTCATGGCTGCATCGGCACTGATATCCACCCCGATGTCCGGATACGCCTGCTGGAAGCGCGCCACCAGCGGCGCCAGCACGAAGTGCGCAATGGGGCCGGGTGCATTCAGGCGCAGCGTGCCGAAGGGCATGTCGCGGTAGCGGTTGAGCCGATCCACCGCGTCGGCGATCTGCGCCAGGGCCGGTTCCAAATGGGCGAACAGCTCCTTGCCCGCATCGCTGGGTGCCACGCTGCGCGTGGTGCGCTTGAGCAGCACCACGCCCAGTTGCGCCTCCAGCCGGCGCAGGTTCTGGCTCAGCAGCGAGGGCGTTACGCCCCGCTCCAGCGCCGCACGGCGAAAGCTGCCGTGCCGGGCCACGGCGGCGAAGACGTCGAGGTCAGCCAGGGGAATGCGGTCCATTGCGTAGCCCGGGTTCATTGTTTGTGAATGATTATGGGGCTATCGCTTGACGGTGGGCACTTTTACAGTCGCGCCAACGATTCAACGAGGAGCCCTGAGCATGCCGATTTTTGCCCGATTGCCACTGCGCGCCGCCCATGCCGCAGTCCTTGCCGGCCTGCTGGCGCTGCCATCCCTGGGATGGACCCAGGGCACACCCTCAGCCACCTGGACCACCGCAGCCCCGGCCGGCGTGGCGCGCCAGGAGCTGTACCCCGAGGTGCTGAACGGCAAGATCTACGTGGCGGGTGGCCTGCTCAGCCCCAACACCGGCTACTCGGCCCATTTCGAAGCGTACGACCCGGCCACCGACGCATGGACGCGCCTGGCCACGCTGCCGCAGGCGCGCCACCACATGACGCTTACGGCCCTCGGCGGCCAGCTCTATGGTGTGGGCGGCTTCACAGGCGGGTTCCCGGTCTGGCAGGCGCAGCCCACCATGTTCATCTACGACCCCGCGCGCAACGCCTGGCGCGCGGGCACCGACCTGGCCACGCCGCGTGCCGAGGGCATTGCCGCCGCGGTGGATGGCAAGCTTTTCCTCATCGGTGGACGCGTGCGGGCCACGCCCACGGCCAGCCACTTCGATGACCATGTGGACAGCACGCTCAACGAGGCGTTCGACCCCGTGCGCGCCCAGTGGTCGGCGCGCGCACCTGCGCCCACGGCGCGCAACAGTGCGGCCTTCGGCGTCATCGGCGGCAAGGTCTATGTGGTCGGCGGGCGCCAGTACGGCAAGAACCCCGATGGCACGGCGCGCCAGGTGAACGTGCCCACGCTGGAGGTCTACGACCCCGCCACCGACACCTGGGCCACGCGCGCCCCCATGCCCCAGGCCCAGGGCGGCCTGGCCGCCACGGTGGCCGATGGCAGGCTCTACGTCTTCGGTGGCGAGCAGTGGGTGCCCGAGCAGAAGGTGTTCGCCGACAGCTGGGTGTATGACCCCGCCACCGACCGCTGGTCTGCCCTGCCGCCGCTGCCCACGCCACGCCATGGCCTGGGTACGGCCACCCTCGGCAACCGCATCCATGTGTTCGGCGGCGGCCTGCGCACGGGCGGCAATGCGGCCACGGCCGTGCACGAGGTGCTGGTGGTGAACGCCGGCAAGCCCTGAAGTTCAATGGCTCATGCCGCGGCCTGGAATGCGTGCTTCAGGTACTCGGCCACATGCTTTGCCGCCAAGTCCTGCACCGTGGCCAGCTTGATGTGGCGGCGCCCTTTGCCTGCGCCCTCCAGCACCCCATGCGGGTCGGGCAGCGCGGCGCCTTCGCTGAACTCCAGCGAGATGTGCTTGGTGTACGAGAAGATGCCGCAGAAGGGCCTCGCGGCACTGAACAGGATGCCGCCGTACTTCACTTCCTCGGTCACGGATGCACCGAGTGCCAGCACCGCTTCACGCAGGGTCTGGACCAGGGTGTAGCGGTCTGCATCGTGGGCGCGAATGTCTTCGAGCAACTGGGCAACGCGGGCGGTGGTGGGCATGGTGTCGGCGAAGGCAGTGGTGGATGGTGTCGCACATCCTGCCACGGCCTGCTGCCTGGTTGTGTCAGCAGGCGCCCCGGGCCCAGCCGGTCAGCGTCTGCTGCAGCACCAGGACCAGCATCGACAGCGCCGCCAGTGCAATGCCCTCCAGGTTCAGGCGCAGCACGAAGCCGGGCCTGTGCATGCGGGTCGATACCGTGTGCAGCAGGCGGCCCCAGCCCAGGAAGGGCACGATGAACAGCCCCAGGTAGGCCATGGCCTTCCAGCCCTGCAGCTGGTAGCCCACGTCGGTTGCCTTGTCGCAATGGGTGATTGCGCCAGTGTTCGCCCATTCGCTGTAAAAGCCGATCACCAGTGCGGCCAGCAGAAAGGCCAGGGGCACGGTGAGCGCCATCCAGAGCAGCACCCACTGGCCGTCGTGCGGGTTCCATGAGGCCTCGTCCTTTTCGGCCTCCGTCAGGCTGCCCGGGGGACGCGGTGGATGGCCCTTGCGGCCCCGGTTGCGTACCAGGCCATCGGCCGCATCGGCCGCCATGTCCAGCCAGCGCGGCCAGTCGCGCACGCGGGGGCTGTGGCCAAAGCTTGCCAGGTACAGGCAGCGCTCGTCCACGCTGAACTGGCGGTGCGGGGCGATGTGGCTTGCGGGCAGGTACCAGTCCGCCGATGGTTCCGGCAACCGCAGGACGAACACGGTGGTGGTGTCGATCTTCGATGAACTGTCGCTGAACATGCCCACCGGGCTGTGCTGCAGCTCGATGGCCATCCATTCGTAGCCGCGGTGGCTGCTGCGCACGATCCACAGCGGCCGCGGGTCGTCCAGCTTCACGCGGTCCCACAGCGGGTTGTCGAACGATGCGAGCAGGCCTGGTGGCGGGGATTCCTTGGCGGCCATGTCAGAGCTCCTCCAGATCGTTGGCGTCCTGTTCCTCACGCCGGGTCTGTACGAAAGCGATGGCACCGACACCGATGGTGAACGCCAGGTTCCAGGGTGTAGGCACGCCAAAAACGGCCAGCCCCAATCCGACCAGACCTAGCGTGATGGCAGCGCGCGCTGCGCCCGGGGTGTGCTTGAACACCACCACGAGGATGGAGCCTGCGATGACCACGGCGATCGGCCAGCCCAGGATGCTGAGCAGCATGAGGATGAACGTCTCCTGCCCCGTCGCCTTGCTTGCGATGCGGCTCCAGCCCCAGTGGACCCATTGCGACCCCACGACGTAGGCAAGAGTGGTCCAGAGGTAGGAAAGCGGGGCAGAGCGGTCCGGGTGAATCATGTGGGGCATTTGCGGGCGGCAGTCGTTGGCGGGTGTCGTCGGGGCTGGTCAGCGTGCTGCACGGTGGCAGCAAGCGGGAGCATCGGTGATTTTCTGCGCACATGCGGGGTTTTCATGCGCGCGGGTCGTGGGCCGCTACCTGGAGTAGCGTGCAGCGATACGACGCGGCTTTGCGCCGAGAGGCGGCGAAGGCGGCGTCCACACAGCCACTGTGCGGGCGCTGGAAACGGTGCCATGTCACTAGTTCTGGGGACAGACAGGATCGTCGGGGCCCCACAGCATGCCTGCATTGCCATGAATGCATTCCAGATCCTGAGGCGCATGCTGCCCCGCCTGCAACGACACCTCCTGGCGCTTTCAGGCGACGCGAGGCGGTTCTTGCTGCTCCTGCTGCTGTGGGCGCTGGCCATGGCGGCTTCGACGCTCGCCAGGCCCGTGGGCGCACTGCAGGACAGCGCAGCGCCGCACAGCCTCAGCCCGCCCGCGCATACCGTCCTGGCGCCTGCCCCACATGCCGGCTGAACGCGGTGCTGAACGTGCTGGCCGAACCATAGCCCACGCGCTCGGCCACCTCGGCAATCGCCAGGCCCTGATCGCGCAGCAGGCCCTTGGCCAGCGCCATGCGCCAGGCCAGCAGGTACTCCATGGGCGGCATGCCCACGGCGCGGGCAAAGCGTTCGTAGAAGGCCGAGCGCGAGAGCGCCGCCGTGTGCGCCAGTTGCGCCATGGTCCAGGGGCGTGAGGGGCTGGCATGCATGTGGCGCATGGCTTCGCCGATGCGCGCATCGGCCAGGCCGCGCAGGAGGCCAGGGGGCGCGTCCTCGCCCGATGAGGTCGAGCGCAGGGACTCGATCAGCAGCAGCTCCACCAGGCGCGACAGCACCAAGTCGCGGCCCGGGCGGTCCGCCGCCGATTCTTGGCTGACCAATTGCACCAGCGCCTGCAGGTGCTCGACGCCGCGCACATGCATCAGGGCCGGCAGCAGCGAAACCAGCAGGGCCGCATCGGGCGAGCCGAACACGAAGTAGCCACCCAGCAGGCGCACGTCGGGCGGGCCGTCCTGCTCGCCATGGCGCACCTCGGTGGTGGGTGCGGGCGCCGTCTGCGGGTCGATGTAGCGGGGTGCTGCTGGTTCAGCCCCGGACATGGTGAAACCCGGCGTGGCCGGCAGCAGCACGAAGTCACCGGCCGCCAGGGCGATGGCGTCCTGTCCGTCCACCGCCAGCTGGCAGCGGCCCTCCAGCACCACGCAGAAACTCGGGTGCCCGAAATCGGCATAGCGCACGGCCCAGCGGCCGGCGCCGTTGATGCCCTTGGAGAACACGGTGCGCGGTTGCAGGAGGGCAATGACTTCGGCGAGGGGATCGTTCATGGCTGGACGATTGCAAACAAAAACAGGATTTTTGATTGTGGATGGTCCGGCCATTGATCCCTATCGTTGAGGCCTTGTCAACCCCACTCTTCGTTTCTTCAAGGAAATCACCATGACCACCAAGACTGTTCTCATCACCGGCTGCTCTTCGGGCTACGGCCTGGAAACCGCGCGCCACTTCCATGCCCAGGGCTGGAACGTGATCGCCACCATGCGCAGCCCGCGCGCCGACCTGCTGCCCACAGGCGGGCGCATGCGCGTGCTGCCGCTCGATGTGACCCGCGCCGAGAGCATTGCCGCCGTGCTGGCCGAGGCCGGGCCCATCGATGTGCTGGTGAACAACGCCGGCATCGGCCTGCTCGGCGCCTTCGAGGCCACGCCCATGGCGACCACGCGCGAGCTGTTCGAGACCAACACCTTCGGCGTGATGGCCATGGCGCAGGCCGTGCTGCCGCAGATGCGTGCGCGCCGTGCGGGCACCCTCATCAACGTCACCTCCAGCGCCACGCTGGCGCCCATGCCGCTGGTGGCGGTGTACACCGCGAGCAAGATGGCCATCGAGGGCTTCACGGCCTCGCTGGCCCACGAGCTGGATGCCTTCAACGTGCGTGTGAAGCTGGTGCAGCCGGGCTATGCGCCGTCCACCCGCTTCACGGCCAATGGCAGCGAGCGCATGCAGGGCCTGATTCCCGAGGCCTATGCGCCTTATGCCCAGAGTGTGTTCGCATCCTTCGCGCAGATCGGTGCCGTGACCACCGAGGCGGACGTGGCCGAGGCCGTGTGGGGCGCCGCCACGCAGCCGGGAGCGCAACTGCGCTTTCCCGCCGGGGCGGATGCCGTGGCGCTGGCGCAGGCTTGCCACTGAGCGCAGCTTGTGCATGCCGCGAAGGCGGGGCGCAAACGGGTCTTTCACGGTGTAGGCAATCTGCAGGCAAATGCCCAGGCGGCTACACCCTGCGGCGTACCACGGGTGCTATTCTTTGATCCAAGATTCTCAGGAGCATCCGTATGACAGAAGAAAAAGTCGCCCTCATCACCGCCGGCGGCAGCGGCATGGGCGCGGCCGCCGCGCGCAAGCTGGCGGCCGATGGCTACCGCGTGGGCATCCTGTCCTCGTCGGGCAAGGGCGAGGCACTGGCTGCCGAACTGGGCGGCCTGGGCGTGACCGGCTCCAACCAGTCGGTGGACGACCTCGCCCGGCTGGTGGACCAGGCCGTGGCCCGCTGGGGCCGGGTGGACGTGCTGGTCAACAGCGCCGGCCATGGCCCGCGCGCACCGGTGCTGGACCTCACGGACGAGCAATGGCACACCGGCATGGACGTGTACCTGCTCAACGTGGTCCGCCCCACGCGCCTGGTCGTGCCGCACATGCAGAAGCAGGGCGGGGGCAGCATCATCAACATCTCCACCGCCTGGGCCTTCGAGCCGAGCGCGATGTTCCCGACCTCGGCCGTGTTCCGCGCCGGGCTGGCGGCCTTCACCAAGCTGTTCACCGACAGCTACGCCAAGGACAACATCCGCATGAACAATGTGCTGCCGGGCTGGATCGACAGCCTGCCCGAGACCGAGGCGCGGCGCGAGACCGTGCCCCTGGGGCGCTATGGCAAGAGCAGCGAGATCGCGGCGACCATCGCCTTCCTGGCGTCGGAGGGCGGGGCTTACATCGCCGGCCAGAACCTGCGCGTCGATGGCGGCCTGATGCGCTCCGTCTGACCCCCGGTCAGGTTGCCGCTGCGCGGGCTCCTGCGGCGGCACCGGTGGCCGCCTGCCCGGGCTGTTCCATCACCATCGGCGCATCCGGCAGCCAGCGGCATGCCGCCACGCCCAGCAGGCCCACCGCCGCAGCGCAGCCCCACACTGCCTGCAGCGCATGCGGGCCGGCCTCGGCGACGGCAGCCGGGTGACCAGCCACCAGCGTGTGCATCACCTCGGCAAACAGCGTGGTCAGCAGGGCCACGCCCACCGCGCCGCCCAGGCTGCGCAGCATCACCGGCACCGCCGTGGCAATGCCCATAAGCTGTGGGGGCGATGCGCGCTGCGACACCATGGTGATGATGGGAAACAGCACGCCAATGCCCAGGCCCAGCGGCAGCAGGCAGGCCGACAGCACCAGCGGCTGGGTGGGCGCCCACTGCATGCCTGCGGCCAGTGCAGCAAAGCCCAGTACCACGAAGGCGCTTGCCAGCATGCCCATGTTGCGGGCCGGAACACGGGCCCGCAGCAGGCGCCCGCTGGCAATGGCGGCAGCCGTCACCCCGGCCATCAGCGGCAGCAGGTGCCAGGCGGCCGTGGTGGGGGCCAGGTGCAAGGCCGTCTGCAGGTAGGCCGGCATGAAGACCACGGCCGCATACAGTGCCACCCCGGTGACCAAGCCGACCACGGAGGCTGCCGCATACACCGGCCGGCCGAACAGCGACAACGGCACCAGAGGATGCGCGGCCCGGCGCTGGCGCAGCACAAAGGCGGCGGTGCACAGCACGCACACGGTGCCCAGCACGGCGGCCGACAGCCAGCCGGGCAGTTGCAGGCGCTCGTGCTGCGTCATGAGCAGAGCGCTGCACAGCGCGCCGGTGAGCAGCATCGCGCCCAGGTGGTCGATGGGCGTGCGCGACCCGGCGGCCTGGTGCGGCAGGGTCCTGGCGAGTACGGCGAATGCCAGCAATGCCAGGGGCACGTTCAGGCCAAAGGCCCAGTGCCACGACAGGTGCTCGGTGAGCCAGCCGCCCGTGAGCGGCCCGAACATGGTGGCCACGCCGTACACCGCGCCCAGCAGCGACTGGTAACGCCCGCGCTCCTGCAGCGTGAACAGGGAGGCCACGGTCAGCATGGTCAGCGTCATCAATCCCCCGCCACCCGCCCCTTGCAGCGCGCGCGCCAGCACCAGCTGCAGCATGCTCTGGCTGAGCGCGCAGGCCAGCGAGCCAGCGAGGAACAGGCCGATGGACAGCAGCAGCATGGGCTTGCGACCGTACACATCGGCCAGGCTGCCGTACAGCGCAATCACCACTGTGGCCGCGAGCAGGTAGGCCGAGAAGGTCCAGGCCGGCGGCAGCGCGCCTGGCAGGTCGCGTGCGATGGAGGGAAGGGCGGTGGACAGAATGGTCTGGTCCAGCGCGGCCAGCACCAGCATGAGCATCAGCGCGGCCATGGTGAGCGCGATGCTGCGGCGTGTGGGGGATGGTGTCGTCGAGGTCGTCATGGCCGGCAGTGTCCAGGCTGGCAATGGTTCTGTACAGTGCAATGATCTGAACATGCAGTTGCACCGTATGAAAACCTACGACCTCAACTTGCTGGTCGCGCTCGATGCCTTGCTGGCCACCGGCAGCGTGACGGCCGCGGCCGAGCGCGTGCACCTGTCTACCCCCGCCATGAGCCATGCGCTGGCCCGCATCCGCGAGGTGTTCGGTGACGCCATCCTGGTGCGCGCGGGCCGCCAGCTGGTGCCCACGCCGCGCGCCCTGGCGCTGGCCGAGCCGGTGCGCCAGCTGCTCGCCCAGGCCCGGGCGCTGCAGTCGCCGGGTGAGGGGCCGGGCGGCCTGGCGCAGGTGCGCCGGCATTTCGTGGTGCGCGCGCCAGAGGGCATGGCGGTGGTCTACGGCGCTGCGCTGTCGCAGGCGCTTGCGCAGGAGATGCCGTTGGCCAGCCTGCAGTTCCTGGCCGAGAGCCACAGCGACCCCGCGGCCTTGCGCGAGGGCCGGGTGGACCTGGACGTGGGCGTGTTCCGCAGCCGCGATCCCGAGGTGGAGTGGCAGGAGTTGTCGCAGCAGCCACTGGTGGGTGCTGCGCGGGCCGGCCATCCCTTGCTCGCCAAGCCCCTGACCCCGGCGCGCCTGTCTGCCGTTCGCCACGTGGGCGTGACCTTGCGGCCTGGGGAGCCGAGCACGCTGGACGATGCGCTGGCTGCTTTGGGGTTGGAGCGCATGGTGGCCTTGCGTGTGCCCAGTGCGTTTGCGGCCTTGATCGCTGCGGCGCGCTCGGACCTGGTGGCCTGTGTGCCGGAGCGGGTGGCGCGGGGGATGTCGGCCTCGCTCAGGCTGGAGGTGTTTGCCTTGCCGCTGGCCTTGCAGAGCGAAACGACGCGGATGGCTTGGCATCCGAGGTACAGCGCGGATGCGGCGCATCGGTGGTTGAGGGAGTGTTTGTTGAAGGTGTTGGAGGATCCGTTGATCAAGGGGCCGGATGTGAAGCCGCCTCGTCGGCGGCGGTCGTAAGTTTCTTTGTTTCGTTGGTTGTGGTTGCTGCATGCCCTTGCTGCGGGCGGGAGCCGGGATGTGCGCCCGGCGGCGCAGTAACTTTCTCTTGGGCCGCTGTATAGACCGGGGACATAGGAAACAGGTGTGCGAAGACATAGGAAACACTTCTGCTTTGCGTTCGCAAGGGAGAAGCCCCATGGCCTGGCAACCG
>NZ_JBKDTZ010000139.1:0-4515 GCF_046339755.1 Acidovorax sp.
GCCATGAAGCCCTTGAAGTCCTTGGCCACGAAGCTCGGGTGCACGGCCAGCACATTCGGCGTGGCCGCCATGTTGACGATGGAGGTGAAGTCCGTGAGCGGGTTGTACTTGACGGCCGGGTTGATGGCCGGGGCCGAGGCCACGCTGGACACCGTGGCCACGCCCAGGGTGTAGCCATCGGCCGGGGCGCGCGCGATCTCGGTCGCGCCCACCACGCCGCCGGCGCCGGCCTTGTTGTCCACCACCACGGGCTGGCCCAGGGCCGTGCCCAGCGACTGGCTGACCACGCGGGCCACGATGTCGGTGGTGCCGCCGGGGGCGAAGGGCACGATCAGGCGCACGGGCTTGTTGGGGTAGTCCTGGGCCAGTGCGGACGCAGCGCCGGCGAGCAGGCCGGTGGCGATGGCCACGGCGCTGCAGAGCTTGAAGGAAGGGGTTTTCGTCATGTGTCGTCTCCGGACAGGTTGTGGTGTGTGAAGAGCCGAGCTGCGCTGGCTGCGCCGCTCGCCCTGGCGTTTTGCAGCTTGCGTGCCAGGGCTGCGGCAAGCGCCCCTGGCCGTCCGGCAGGCCGCGCCGGCCCTGGGTTTGCACACGCAAGAGGCCTGGTGCAGCAGTCGCCCCGATGCCGCAAAAAGCGGCGGATTTCCACACGCCCACCGGCGTTTTGTGCGGATTTCCAGACAAGCGGCCCTGTCAAGCGAAATAGCCCCGCTGGCCGCATGCCGGCGGCCGCGCACAATGCGGCCTGTCCGCACGGTGTGGCGGCCGTGCTCCTGAACCCTTTTCCCCTCGCCGCTTGAAACCCACCCGTTCCCTTCTCGGCTCCGGCATCGCGCTGCTGGCCTGCGTGTTCGCGGGCGCGCTGGCCTACCGCTGGTCGCTCGATGCCCAGCTGGCGGCGCAGCAGCGCACCGCCAGCCAGCGCCTGGCCTTTGCCGCCCAGAGCCTGGAGTCGCTCCTGCAGCGCAACGAGGCGCTGCCCGCGCTGCTGGCGCTCAACAGCCGCACCAACCTGGCCCTGCAGCAGCCCACGGCGCAGAACCTGCAGGCTGCCAACGCCTACCTGGCCTCGGCCGTGGCGCTGGCGGGCGTGGACACGGCCTACGTCATGAACACCGAGGGCCTCACGCTGGCGGCCAGCAACTGGAATCTGCCGAGCAGCTTCGTGGGCCAGAACTACCGTTTTCGCCCGTACTTCGAGGCGGCCATGCAGGGGCAGGTCGGCCGCTTCTTCGGCGTGGGGGTGACGACCGGCCGGGCGGGCTACTTCATGGCCTCGGCGCTGCCGCCCGAAGCCCCCGCGCCCGGTGTGGTGGCGGTCAAGATCTCGCTCGATGCCTTCGAGGCCGCGCTGGCCGAGGGCGGCGACACCGTGCTGCTGGCGGACACCGAAGGCGTGGTCTTCGTGAGCACCGATCCCGCCTGGCGCTACCGCACGCTGGCCCCGATCCCGGCACAGGTGCGCAGCCGCCTGCAGGGCGTGCAGCAATATGGCAACTACCCGCTGGCCCCCTTGCAGGGCCAGGGCCCGCGGCCGGTCGATGGCGACACCCTGCGCCTGCAGCAGGCGGGCCAGCAGCGCGACTTCAGCGTGGCGGCGCGCACGGTGGGCCCGCTGGGCTGGCAGATGCTGCTGCTGGCCGACCAGCGTCCGGCCCGGCAGGAGGCGCTGGTCGCCGGCCTGGCCGGCGGCCTGTGTGCCGCGCTGGTGCTGGGGTTGGCCCTGCTGCGCCGGCTCGACCGCCAGGGCCGCGCCGAGCGCGCCGCCAGCGACCAGCGGCTGCGCGAGGCGCATGGCACGCTGGAGGCACAGATCGCCCAGCGCACGCGCGAGATCACCGCCGCGAACACCGCCCTCGAAGAGCGCGTGCACGCGCTGCAGCAGGCCGAGCAGATCGTGCGCGGCATGCGCGACACGGCGGTGCAGGCCGGCAAGCTGGCTGTGCTGGGCCAGATGGCGGCCGGCATGAGCCATGAGCTCAACCAGCCCCTGGCTGCCCTGCAGACCCTGTCGGACAACGCCATCGCCCTGCACCAGCGCCAGCGTGGAGAGGAGGTGGCCGAGAACCTGCGCCTCATCGGCCAGCTGGCCGAGCGCATGGGCCGCATCGTGCGCCAGCTCAAGAGCTTTGCACGCAAGGAGCCGCCGGCCCTGCACCCCTGCAGCGTGCGCGAGGCCCTGGACCACGCGCTGCTGCTGCTGGCCCCTCGCTGCCAGGCGGTGGATGCCCAGATCGTGGTGGGTGCCTTCGACGAAGCGCTGTGCGTGCTGGCCGATGCCACGCGGCTCGAGCAGGTGCTGGTGAACCTGCTGCGCAATGGGCTCGATGCCGTGCAGCACCAGGCCGTGCGCGAGGTGCGCTTTGCCGCCGAAGTGCAGGCCGACGGGCGCGTGCTGCTGCGCGTGGCCGATACCGGCCGCGGCATGGACCCGGAGGTGCAGACCCACCTGTTCGAGCCCTTCTACACCACCAAGGCCGGCGAAGGGCTGGGCCTGGGGCTGGCCGTTTCGCGCATCATCGTCGAAGGCATGGGGGGCAGCCTGGTGGCGGCCAACCTGCCGCAAGGCGGGGCCGAGTTCACCGTGGGCCTGCCGGGCATACCCGGGGTGCCGGGCCCGGCCGCCACCCCAGCGATACAGGACATTCCATGACCCCTTCTCCAGGCGGCAACCCGACCGTCGTCTACCTCGTCGAGGACGACGCCATGGTGCGGCGTGCCTATGCGCAGGCCCTGTCGCTGGCCGACATCGAGGTGCGCGCCTTCGCCAGTGCACAGGCGGCGCTCGATGCCTTCGGACAGGACCGGCCCGCCGTGCTCGTCACCGACATCCAGATGCCCGGCATGGGCGGCATGGAGCTGATGCGCACCCTGCGTGCGCAGGATGCCGACCTGCCCGTGGTGCTGGTCACCGGCCATGGCGATGTGGCGCTCGCCGTGGACGCCATGCGCGACGGTGCCTACGACTTCATCGAAAAGCCTTTTTCCTCCGAGCACCTGGTGGCCACCGTGCGGCGCGCGCTCGAGCGCCGGGCCCTGGCCGAAGAGGTGCGCCAGCTGCGCGAGCGCAACCCGCGGGACGCCCTGGCCGCGCTGATCGGCCCATCGCCCGGCATGGCCGAGGTGCGCCGCCTGGTGGCTGCGCTGGCACCGCTGAGCGTGGACGTGCTGCTCAATGGCGAGACCGGCGCCGGCAAGGAGGTGGTGGCGCGGGCCCTGCATGCGGCCAGCGGGCGCAGCGGCCCCTTCGTGGCCATCAACTGCGGTGCGCTGCCCGAGAGCATCATCGAAAGCGAACTCTTTGGCCACGAGCCCGGCGCCTTCACCGGTGCCACGCGCCGGCGCATCGGCAAGATCGAGCATGCCAACCAGGGCACGCTGCTGCTCGACGAGATCGAATCCATGCCGCAGCCCCTGCAGATGCGCCTGCTGCGCGTGCTGCAGGAGCGCGAGCTGGAGCGCCTGGGCAGCAACCAGAGCCTGCCCATCACCTGCCGCGTGGTGGCAGCCTCCAAGGTGGACCTCAAGGCCTTGGCCGCAGAGGGCCGGTTCCGCGCCGACCTGTACTACCGCCTGCATGTGGCCAGCATTGCCCTGCCGCCGCTGCGCGAGCGGCCGCAGGACATCCCCGTGCTCATGGCCCACTTCATCGCCCAGGCCGCGGCGCGCCATGGCCGTCCGGCGCCCGCCTGGACCGACCGCGACCTGGCCGCCTGGCTGGCCCACGACTGGCCCGGCAATGTGCGCGAGCTGCGCAATGCGGCCGAGCGCCTGTGCCTGGGGCTGCCCATGGAGCCGCTGGGACAGGGCGATGCGGCGGCGCCCTCATTGGCGGCGCGTGTGGATGCCTTCGAGCGCAAGCTGCTGCGCGACACGCTGCGCCTGACCCAGGGCAATGTGGCCCGCGCCGCCGAGATGCTGCAGATGCCGCGCAAGACGGTGTACGACAAGCTGCAACGCCACGGGCTCACGCCGGGGGACTTTGCGGCGCGCCCTGGGGCGGCGACATAGCCCTACATAGAGGAGGGCGCATGCCTCCAGGGGCATGGAAGGATTTGCTGCAAATTCCCTGGGGTTTCCCTGCTTGGCCATCTAAGTGGTGCTATAGTAGAGGGCTTCGCTGCACGGAGGTCCTTCTTTTGGAAGTCTGGGCAGATGAAGAAGGAAGTTTGCAAAAACTTCGAAGTTTTGGAAAAGTCACCGATTTCTCGGTATACAATCTAAGGCTGCGCTGACAAGAGCGGGTTGCTGAAAAGGCGGTTGATCTTGGGAGTGCGTTGGGGTGGTTGAAAGCGCTGAGCGGTTTCAAAAACTTCCAAAAAGTTTGACGAAACTTAAAAAATCGTGCTAGAATTCAAGGCTCAGCTGATTGCAGCTAAGTCGGTAGAAGGAAGAAAAAAAGAGCTTCGGTTCTTGGCTTCGTTCTACAAGGATCCTTAAAAACATACAGCCGATAAGCGTGGGCGTTTGATGGCGAGTGCCAAGTTCTACGGAACTAGTGCTTAGCACTACAAA
>NZ_JBKDTZ010000140.1:0-3776 GCF_046339755.1 Acidovorax sp.
TTTGACGGCCGACCGATGGTGATGCCGGGCCCAGTTGGCAACGAGGTGCACCCGGCGCCCCTGATCACCACCGCCTCCGCCCAGACCTACGCCGAGGCCCTGGCCGCGCACAGGGTTGAGCGGGCCGTGGCGGCAGAGCGGGAGCGTTATCTGTCGCTTGTTCAGGCGACCGAGGACATCCTAGAAGACGGCCACATGAACACGGAATACCTCGCTCGGCTGCGTAGCGGGTATCTGTTCGTGATGGATGGCGCGGAAGACCAGCCGCAAGTAAATTCTGACGGTACGCCTCATTGCATGGGCTGTGGTGCTGCTGACCCGGGCCTAACGCTAGGTTAAGCGGGGACCAACAGCCATGACCATGATGGAAGACGCACAGGTGCTGGCCGCTGTTGGGCCTCCGCTTGAACCGTCAGTTAGCCCGCAGTTTCCGGCGCGTGAGCTGACGTTTGAGAAGCCGGCCGCCTGGCAGGCGCCTGCGCTCAGTGCCTTTGTGAAGCAGCACCACTACTCGAAGGCATGCCCGCCCGGCATGCACTGGTTCAGCGCTTGGCACGGCGCCGAACTGGTAGGCGTGATGCTGTTCAGAAAGCCGAGCTTGCCGAAGACCGGCGCGGCCTACGAGTGCGACCTTGAACTGAGCCGCGTTGTGCTGCTGGATAAGGCCGGTAAGAACAGCGAGAGCCGGTTCATTGGTTGGGCGCTGCGCTGGCTGAAGAAGCACACCGACAAGCGGGCAGTCATCAGCTTTGCAGACCCACGATTCGGCCACGTTGGCACGATCTACAAGGCGTCGAACTGGCAGTACCTGGGCCGCGAGAAAGGCCACGGGACGCGCCGCATTGTGGTGGACGGCGAGTGGTTGCACAGCAAGACTGCATATGACCGCTGGGGCATGAGTGGCGCGAACCTGATCGCGCACTTGGCGCCCCGCAAGGTCGAGGTGGTGGTGTGCCCGCCGAAGAACGTCTACCGCTACGCGCTGCGGGCTAACGTGCTTTCAACGAACGAAAACCAGCCTACACCTATCCCGGCCAGCTCAGGAATAGGCACAGGTAGGCAACCGCCCGCGACGGGCAAGTAACCGAAAACCCCATGGCACATGAGGTCCGTCGACAGGAGTGTAGACGGAGTGCGAAACGAGGCCAGCCGACGGTCCTCTAACCAATGTGCCTAACCGTCAACCCAAACAACAAGGGCCCCTCGGGGCCCTTTCTCATTGTCACCTGGTGCCGTCTCGCATCCCGCGCAGCTCGGACATCACGTCATCCCGCAACTCCCCGGTCACCTGTGTCGAGGGGCGCGCAAACACCCGCATACTCTCGGCAACACGTCGAGCCGTGGCCTTACGCACCTGGGTCCGGTAGTCGTTGAACTCGGTCAGAATCGCGGGGTTAATGACCCACTCGGCGATGTGTCGGAACTCCTGGGTCCGGTCATCTGTTCGCTTGACCCATCCTGCTTCCTCAAACATCACCATGGACGCCAGGATCAACTGGTCCTGAGCCCAGACATTCATGTTCACCCAGTTCTTCGAGTAGGCGTTCTTGATGTCGCTCATCGTCAGGGTCACCTTCTCAACCCTGAGTGCGATGTAGTCGCCCAGCCACTCCTGGAACGTGGCCCTCTCGCCCGTTGACCCAGCGAAGGCGTAACGGTACGCAGGCACCACGTAGCCCTTGGCGAACCGGATTACCCTGCGCATGAGGTCACCGGACACCTCGATGCTGAACGGTGCCTCCATGACGTGCCACACCAGCGCCAGCCGACCCACGGTGCCCTCCAGCTTACCAAACGCAGTCATGAACGTGGACGGCGAGCGCAGGAGGATCTCGTCCTGCTTGGCTGCGTTGTACCAGTGCTGGAACTCCCGGAACACCTCGGTAGCCTCGGCACTCAGTCGATAGGTATGGTGCGGCAGGGAGTACACGATGCGCAGAGTCTGCTCCCAGTCGCCAATGTTCGTCTCGTGGTCAGCCAGTGGTGTACCTACGCCCCAGTCACGCTCGCGCAGCACCGCGGGGATGAACCGCTGCAGCAGACCATCGGACGCCATCTCCTTGAGCGACCCGTGGAACACGTCGGGCTGAATGTTCCCGTAGATCGACAGGGCGAAGTTGTCGGCGTGCACGGTGCCCGCACCCACCCGGTCCATGATGTACTGCTGTGCCTCGTACCCCACGACCCAAGCTGATCGGTCTTCACCGCTGCTGTAGGACAGGAGTTTCTTGACCCATCCTGCCATCTCGTCCAGCACGCACAGGATGCCCCTGGAGCGTTCAGCCGCCAGGCGCACGAGTTTCTGACTGGTGACATCCGACACCGTGATCCGCACAGGTACGGGCTTCGGGGGCAACTCGGGCACATGGGGCGCTTGCTCGTCAAGCATGGCCTCGGGTGAACCAGCGAAGTCAAGGAACGACTTCTTCGCTGCGGCCCAGCGCACCTCCTTGGCCTCCCAGTCCAGCAAATCCTTCTGGTACCGGGGTCGGTCCTCGATCTCGATCTTCTCAAGCGGCGCCAGCATCGGACGTGACGCCGGGGACTTCTTGAGTGCCGGGTTGCCAATCGTCATGCACCACAGTACCGGGGCCACCTTGAACCGGGGCAGCAGTTCAAGCCGGCTGCGCGAGTCAATGGCACCAGAGACTGCCGCCATCCCCGCGAACAGGGGGACCAATGGGTCACTGCCCATCTCCCGGGCTACCTGGGCCGCCCGGGTGGCCAGCACCTTTGGGAACAGGCTGACATCCACATCAGGGGGTGCGGGCTTCAACATCGTGCTGATGTCGCCCATGTGCAGCAGAGGCTTGGCGTCCGATGCGCTGAAGAGTGTGGTCACATCGGGCTCTGGGCGCTTCCACCCCGCCGACTGGGCCATGTGAATGAGACTGCCCAGGCGCACCACTGACGCCTTGTCAGTGCTGAAGCTGCGCCACTGCGCCACCATCTCCCGGTCACCGGGGTACTTGGCGGCAGATCCCTTGCTCCACTCGACCCACAGTGACTGCCCAAGACCAGCCTCACCCGATTGGGTTTCAGCCCAATGCAGGGCCATGCCGACCGTGATCCAGTCCTTGCGTGCACAGTCGGGGGACACGTAGGTGAGTGCGTCCTGGATCTCAATCCATGACACCTGGCCCGAGGTGCCCGCGGGGATGGACACCGACTGGATTGTCTCAACCATGCTGCGCCAGTAGGTCAGCAGCGCGTCAGGGATCGTGGGCAGTCGGGTCCAGTGTCCCCTGCCTGCCCAGCGGTAGGGCTGCCTGGTGTCGGGGTGGATTGACGGGGGCAGAACGTCCTGGACAGTCAGCGAGTTGGCCGTGCCGCAGCGCAGGTCCAGGTAGTTGTACGCCTGACCATCAGGGCGCTTGTCGATGCACTTCTTGGACGGCAGCACGACGCCCGTGGGCATCGCGTACAAGAGCTTCCCGTGCCCCTGTCTGCCCGAGTCGATGATGACCGCATCGGGGGCGTCGTAGAGCGCCTGGATGTCGATGCCGTGCATCATCAACTCGAACGCGGCACGGGACCAGTCGTCGATGTCAACGGCCATCGTGCCGCTGTACGCATGGGCCAGGCCTATCCCATGATCTAGGGGGAGGTCACCCGCTGACTTGAGGGTGTTTTCGACCTTGTTCCACCCCGGTGTGCGGGGCCCCTTGGTGCCGAAGGGGATCGGGACCAGCGCCCACCCGTGTCGTATGTAGCTGTCAACGGCTGACGGGTGTTGCACTGTATTGGGCTGTGACATAATGGCTGCGTCTCTTAGT
>NZ_JBKDTZ010000141.1:0-6627 GCF_046339755.1 Acidovorax sp.
CGGTTGCCAGGCCATGGGGCTTCTCCCTTGCGAACGCAAAGCAGAAGTGTTTCCTATGTCTTCGCACACCTGTTTCCTATGTCCCCGGTCTATACAGCGGCCCAAGAGAAAGTTACTGCGCCGCCGGGCGCACATCCCGGCCTCCGCCCTTAAAACAAGAGCAGAAGCAACCATCGCCCCGAACCCCTGACAGAGGCAGAAAACATGCTCACCGTCCAAAACATCAACCAGTACTACGGCGGCTCCCACATCCTGCGCGACGTGAGCCTCACCGCCGAACCCGGCAAGGTCACCGTCCTCCTCGGCCGCAACGGCGTAGGCAAGACCACCCTGCTCAAAAGCCTCATGGGCCTGGTCCCCATCAAGAGCGGCTCCATCCAGTTCGATGGCAAGCCCATCGACAAGACCGCCCCCTACGACCGTGCCCGCGCGGGCATGGGCTTCGTGCCCCAGGGCCGCGAGATCTTCGGCCGCCTCACGGTGGAAGAGAACCTGCGCATGGGCCTGGCCTACAAGAGCGGTGCCACCCCCGTGCCGCCGCACCTGTACGAGCTGTCCCCCGTGCTCAAGCAGCTGCTGAGCCGCCGCGGGGGCGACCTCTCGGGCGGGCAGCAGCAGCAGCTGGCCATTGCGCGGGCGCTCGCGCCCGGACCGCGGCTGTTGATCCTGGACGAGCCCACCGAGGGCATACAGCCCAGCATCATCAAGGACATCGGCCGCGTCATCCGCATGCTGGCCGACAAGGGCGAGATGGCCATCATGCTGTGCGAGCAGTACTACGACTTCGCGCAGGAACTGGCCGACCAGTACCTCGTCATGGAGCGCGGCGAAGTCATTGCGCGGGGTCCTGGCAGCGAGATGGAAGCCAAAGGAATCCGCAACCTGGTCGCGATCTGATCGGGCGCCGGTTCAACCCGCCTTGGCGGGCCGCTCGCCTGCAAGCTCGGGCAGCACCATCGCCTCCACCAGCAACTGCGTGAACGTGTCGTGCAGGGGCGAGGCCGGCGCATGGCTCAGCGTGGCGATGGCCAGTTGGTAGGCGATGTGCGGCTTGAATGGTCGCGAGGTGATGCCGTCCATCGGGCAATGCCGCGCCAGCAGCGCGTTGACGATGGACACGCCCAGGCCCCGGGCCACATGGGCACAGGCCTCGCTCACCGAATGCACCTCCAGCGCCACGCGCGGCTGCACGCGTTTCTGGCGGAAGGCCATGTCGATCTCGTGGCGTATCTGGCGCTGGCGGCCCAGCAGCACCAGGCTGCAGTCGATCAGGTCGTCGGGGCTCACCTCGGCCAGTTGCTCCAGCGCATGGCCCTTGGGCATGATGCACACGGCCTCGGATTCCAGCGTGGCGCGGGTGCTCAGCCCCTGCATCTCCATGGGCAGGCGCACCAGGCCGATATCGGCTTCGCGGCCCAGCAGGGCCTGCTCCGCATCGCTGTACGAGCCCGAGAGCACCTCCACCACCACGTCCGGGTGCGCCTGCATGAAGCGCTGGGCCAGCGTGGGCATCAGCGTGGTGGCCAGCGTGTTGGGCACCGCCACCTTGAGCAGCCGGCGCCGGAACCCGCCCAGGCGCAGTTGCTCGGCATGCCGGCGAAAGCACTGGGCCGAGTCCATCAGCCCCTGGGCGTCGTTGCGCAGCGCCTGGGCTTCGGCCGTCGGCGTCAGGCGCCCCTTCTCGCGCACGAACAGGCGCAGCGCCAGGCTTTCCTCCAACTGGGCCAGCAGCCGGCTGACGGCGGGCTGCGACAGGCCCAGGCGCTCGGCCGCCGCAATGGTCGAGCCACTGAGCATGATGGCGTGGAAGGCCTCGAGCTGCTTGAAATTCATGGAGGGCGAATGAGCCGTGTGGATTGCCGGGTGCGTGCATCTTTGCACCGCCACTGCGCAGGTGCAAACGCGCAGCAATCCGCATAGGGTAATACGGCTTTGTCATAGCGTTGTGAGGACCTGCCTCGCTCCACAGAATTCGTGGCGTCTGAACCCACACCCTGCTTTAGGAGCGAGATTCATGAGGCCTATTTCCCCCTCCGCGCTGGCTGCCAGCGGCCTGGCATTCCTGTCTGCCGGCACCCCCGCCGCAGCGCAAACGCAAGACCTGCAGGTCTACGGCCAGGTGCGGCTCACCGTCAACAACGCCAAGACCGGCAACGCCGGCTCCGTGATGGAGATGCGCGACAACGCCTCCCGCCTCGGCTTTCGCGGCAAGGAGGACCTGGGCGATGGCATGGCCGCGCTGTTCGGCCTGGAGATGGGGCTCGAAGCCGACTCCGGTGCCGCCACCACGCCCGCATTCCGCAACAGCTATGTGGCGCTGCGCGGCGGCCTGGGCACGCTGGCGCTGGGCCGGCTCGATTCGGCCAACCCCACGGGCTCGCCGCTGTACTCGCAGGTCACGCGCATCACCTCGTTCGCGGCGAACGACGCAGGGGCCACGGCCATCGGCACCTCCATCCTCAATGCGCGCAACCGCACCTCCAATTCGTTGGGCTACCAAAGTCCCAGCTGGGGCGGCGTGAACCTGCGTGCGCGCTACTACCTGCGCGGCGACGCCAAGACGCCCGAGCAGGAGAACGGCGCCAGGTCGCTCGACCTGGGCCTGAACTATGCCGACGGCCCCTGGTCCGCCGGCATCGGCTACGGCAAGGACACACGCCCCGGCGGCCTGCTGGTCAACGAGTTCGCGAGCAAATGGCAGGTCGGCATGCGCTACGACTTCGGCGCCATCGAGCCCTATGTGCTGCTGGGCCGCGACCGCTATGCGGCGGCCTCCGCCGCCGTGCGTGCCGACGTGGACTACTGGCTGGTGGGCAGCCGTTTCTCCACGGGCCCGCACGCCCTGGTGGTCAACCTGATGCAGCGCGATGTGCAGGCCTCGCAGCGGGGGCTTCGCAAGCGCCAGCAGGTCGCGTACACCTATGCCTTGTCCAAGCGCACCGAGCTGCAGGCCTTCCTCGACCGCGATGGCATCGATTCCAGCCGCAGCAACGTGGCCGTGCGCGTTGTGGGCGCGGGGATCCGCCATGACTTCTGAACCCCGGTCCCTTCTTCTTTCATTCCTGCCATCCGCTTCGAGTCGCCCTATGTTCCGAATTCCGCAAATCCTCGCGCTGATGGCGCTTTCCGCCCTGGCGGGCCAACCCCAGCTTGCAGGGGCGGCCGATTTTCCTGAAAAGCCCGTGCGCATCGTGGTCCCGTTCCCGGCGGGGGCAGCCGCCGATACGGCCATGCGTGTGGTGGCACGCAAGATGTCGGAACAGTGGCGGCAACCCGTCGTCATCGACAACCGGCCCGGTGCGCACGGCTTCCAGGCGGTCACCTCCTCGGCGGCCGACGGCTATACGCTGCTCATGGGCGCGGGCTCGGGCATGGTCACGGCGCCACTGCTGTCCAGCAAGCTGCCGTACAACCCGTCCCGCGACTTCGTGCCCGTGGGCCGTGTGGTGATCAACGTCCCCATCCTCACCACGCACCCGGGCCTGCAGACCCGCACCGTGCGCGAGCTGGTCGACCTGGCGCGCAAGAGCCCGGGCACCCTGAACTACAGCACCAGCGGCAATGGCAGCCCCGGCCACCTGTCGATGGAGATGTTCCAGGCGGCCACGGGCACCAGGATGGTCCAGATCCCCTACAAGGGCGGCGGCCCCGCCGTGAACGAGCTGGTAGGCGGCCATGTGCAGCTGGGCATGAACGCCGTGCCCAGCGTGTTCGCGCACATCAAGGCCGGCCGGCTGGTGCCCCTGGCGGTGGCCAGCGCCAAGCGCTCGCGTGCCTTCCCGCAGGTGCCCACCATGGCCGAAGCCGGCGTGAAGGGCTTCGAGTACGACATCTGGTATGCCCTGTTTGCCCCCACGGGCACGCCGGCCGAGGTGGTCACCAAGGTCAGCAAGGCGCTCAATACCGCACTCGCCGATGCGCAGGTGAGCGAGCTGCTCGTGGCCCAGGGCGCAGAGCCCGCGCCCACCACGCCGCAGGAACTGGCGCGTTTCATCCAGGACGACACGGCGCGCTGGGCCCGGCTGGTCAAGGAACGCAACCTCAAGCTCGACTGACCGGGGCCATTGCAAGATGACAACGAATCCCATGGTGGTTGCCGATGGCAATGTGACCCGGCGCACCCACCGCGTTCCCATGCGCGATGGCGTACACCTCGCCACCGATTTGTACCTGCCTGCCGGCATGGCGGGACCATTGCCCGTGCTGCTGGAGCGCACGCCTTATGGCAAGGACGCCGAGACCCGGCGCGAGCGCACCGCCGCCAACCCGTCGCCCATGCGCCGCGGCGAAGTGGCCGCGCGTTTTGCCCAGGCCGGCTACGCCGTGGTGGTGCAGGACTGCCGCGGCCGCTTCGACTCCGAAGGCCAGTTCACCAAATACCTGGGCGAGGCGCACGACGGTGCCGACACCCTGCAGTGGATCACGGCCCAGCCCTGGTGCACCGGCGCCGTGGGCACCTACGGCCTGTCGTACGCGGCCCATACCCAGACGGCGCTGGCCAGCCAGCGGCCCGCGGGGCTCAAGGCCATGTTCCTCGAATGCGGGGGCTTTGCCAATGCCTACCGCGGCGGCATACGCCACGGCGGTGCGTTCGAGCTCAAGCAGGCCGTCTGGGCGCTGCGCAACGCCTGCAGCGGCAGCACCCAGCTCGGTGAAGCCGCGCGCCAGGCACTGGCGCAAGCCGACATCGGCGAGTGGTTCCTGCGCCTGCCCTGGTCGCGCGGCGACTCGCCGCTGCAGTGGGCGCCCGAGTACGAGGACTACCTCTTCAGCCAATGGGAACGCGGCACCTTCGACGACTACTGGCGCCAGCCCGAGCTGTATGCCGCAGGCCACTACGGCGCGCTGGACGGCGTGGCCGTGATGCTCATGTGTGGCTGGTGGGACCCCTACGCGCAGACCACCACCGACAACTACCTGGGCCTGGCCGGGCGCGGCAACACGGATGTGCGCATGGTGCTTGGCCCCTGGACGCATGGCGAGCGCAGCGTGCCGTATGCGGGCGACGTGGACTTCGGTCCGGCCGCCGTGCTCGATGGCTCGCTGGCCCCCGACTACGTGGCCATGCGGCTGGCGTGGTTCGACCACTGGCTCAAGGGGGCGCCCCTGCCGCCGGGCATGGACGAGGGGGTGCGCTACTTCCGCATGGGCGGCGGCTCGGGGCGGCGCACCCCCGAGGGCCGGCTGGACCATGGTGGATCCTGGCGCAGCGCCAGCCACTGGCCCCTGCCCGGCACCGATTTCGTTCCCTGGTACCTGGGGTCCGATGGCGCACTGTCGTCCCAAGCGCCGGGGCGTGACGAAGCGCTGGCTTTTGATTTCGACCCCGCATGCCCGGTACCCACGCTGGGCGGTTCCATCACCTCGGGCGAACCCCTGATGGTGGCCGGCGCCTATGACCAGCGCACCAGCGCGCAGACCTTTGGCGCCCAGGCGCCTTACGGCCCGCTGGCGCAGCGGCCCGATGTGCTGGTCTTTCAGACACCGGTGCTGCAGGAAGATCTGGAGGTATCGGGGCCCATCACCATTGAACTCTGGGTGTCTTCCACCGCGCCCGACACGGACTTCACCGCCAAGCTGATCGACCTGTACCCGCCCAGCGCGGACTACCCCGAAGGCTACGCCGTGAACCTCACCGACGGCATCCTGCGCTGCCGCTACCGGCGCTCGTGGGAGGCGGCTGAGATGATGCAGCCCGGGGAGGTGGTGCAGGTCACCATCGAGCCCATGCCCACCTCCAATCTGTTCCGCAGGGGGCACCGCATCCGGCTGGACATCTCCAGCAGCAATTTCCCCCGCTTCGATGTGAACCCCAATACCGGCGCGCCGGAGGGGAGTGCCGGGCCGCGCGTGGTGGCCCGCAACAGTGTGCACATGGGGGCGAGCCGGCCTTCCCGGGTGGTGCTGCCGGTCCCGCGCTGACCCCGGCGGGCCGCTGTGCTCAGCCGCGCACGGGCGCAGCAGCTGGCAGCGCGCGGCGCCAGCGCGCCACGCTCTCGAGCACCAGCACCGTGCAGACCATCCAGGTGCCGCCCAGCAGCCAGCCCGCGAGCACGTCGCTGGCGTAGTGCACCTGCAGCACCATGCGGCTCCAGCCGGTGGTGAAGACCAGCATGCCCGCCAGCACCGCGCAGGGTATGTGCCAGCGCGGCGGCAGCAGGCGCGTGGCCAGGTAGGCCAGCAGGGTGTAGGCCACCATCGAGGCACTGCTGTGCCCGCGGGGGAAGCTGTAGCCATCGGCCTGGGCCACGCCGTGGTGCAGGTGCTCGGGTCGGGCGCGCTCGAAAATGGCCTTGAGGATGCGCGTCAGCACCCCGTTGCCCGCCATGGCCGCCAGCCAGCCCGTGGCCAGCAGCCGGTGGCCATGCCACCAGAGCGCCGCACCCACCACGGCGGTCAAGGCGGTGAGAACGGCGGTGTCGCCCAGGTGGGTCAGGGTGGCAAAAAAGCGCAGCACCTCGGCGGGCGCCTGCAGGCGCAGGCCGGCTGCGATGGCGTCGTCCAGCGCGCCCCAGGCTTCGGCGCCGCGTACGCTGCCGCTCTCGGGCAGGTAGGCAATGCCGCTTGATGCCAGGTGCCTGGCGCAGGCCCAATCGGTCGCCGATGGCGGGCAACTGGGGCTCGTCC
>NZ_JBKDTZ010000142.1:0-20062 GCF_046339755.1 Acidovorax sp.
GATTCAGCTATGGCGACACGCTGGGTGCCGGCATCGGCTGGGCGCGCAGCATCACCTTCAACCCGGTGCTGGCCGCGGAATTCCAGGGCTTCTTCGGCCGCGCGGACACCTTCGGCCTGGGCGTATGCAACGGCTGCCAGAGGTTTGCCGAGCTGGCCGACATCATCCCCGGCGCGCAGGACTGGCCGCGCTTCACCACCAACCAGAGCGAGCGTTTCGAGGCCCGCCTGTCGATGGTGGAGGTGCTGGAATCGCCCAGCCTGTTCCTGCAGGGCATGGCCGGCAGCCGCCTGCCGATCGCCGTGGCGCACGGCGAGGGCTATGCCAACTTCCGCTACCGCGGCAATGCCGACAAGGCCATCGCCGCCATGCGCTTCGTGGACAACCATGGCGCGGCGACCGAGCAGTACCCCTTCAACCCCAACGGCAGCGCTGCCGGCCTCACGGCCGTGACCACGGCCGACGGCCGCTTCACGGCCATGATGCCGCACCCCGAGCGCGTGTTCCGCAACGTGCAGATGAGCTGGACCAGCGGCGACCGGAGCCAGCTGAGCCCGTGGATGCGAATCTGGCGCAATGCGCGGAAATGGGTGGGGTGACGGTGTCGGGATTGCCACCGCGGTGGCAATGGAGATCCAACGGGGCTTCGGCCCCGTTTTTCATGGGCGGTGAGAACCTACCGGGCGAGATCAGGCCGCTGGTACACCAGCAGCCGGCCCTTGTAGGCGGGGCGGTCGTCCAGGGCCGGGTGGTCCAGGCGCTCTTCCACCACCTCGAAGCGGTGCACGGCCATCTGCCTGTGGAAGGAGCGGCGGTTGCCGCGGTCGGGGTCCACGATCCAGATCTGTGCGCCCACCTCGGCATGGCGGTCGATGAAGCCGGCCAGTGTGGCGCGTGCGTCGCGTTCGTAGAGCACGTCGCTGCCCATGATCAGGTCGAAGCGGCCGCTCACGGTGCTGGCAGCGGGGCCGTCGCCTTCGGGGCCTTGCGGTGGATTCCAGTGCCCGGCACGGTACTTCATGGGCGGCAGTGCGTTCAGCCGCAGGTTTTCGAGCAGAAAGCTGTCCGCCAGCGGAAGGCCGTCGCTGGCGGTGATGTCCATGCCGCGCCGGTGGCACACCAGGCTGGCCAGGCCCAGGCCGCAGCCGATCTCCAGCACGCGCTCGCCAGCCTGCAGCGGCCGGGTGGCCATGCGCTCGGCCAATTGCTCGCCCGAGGGCCACAGCAGGCCGAACAACGGCCACAGGGCGGACGAGATGCCCAGCCGCTCCGCCTCGCCCAGGGGGTCGGAGAACTGCTGTTTGTCGAGCAGCGAACGGATGGTGAGGTTGGCGGCGCCGGCAATGGCGACGCTGTCTTGCTTGGTGAGGTAGCCTGGCATGGCTCGGGCGAGAAGCCCGTTGTCAAGGGACCCCAAAAGGTTGGTGGTGTGGGCGCCGAGTATGCGCCTTTTGCCAAAGCCACGGCGGGCCGCATCCTCTGCAAGGCCTTTGCGGCGCCGTGCGGTGGCCCCTGGCAGCGTGTGGAATTGACCCAGGTCATTGCTATAGTCGGCGCTTTGACTGAAACACCACCCAAGGACATCCCATGGCCGCTGGCAGCCTTCTAGCCCTGTTGGACGATATCGCCACCATCCTCGACGACGTCGCCCTCATGACCAAGGTGGCGGCCAAGAAGAGTGCCGCCATGGCCGACGACGTGTCGGTCATGACCAAGGTGGCCGCACAGAAGACGGCGGGCGTGCTGGGCGATGACCTGGCGCTCAACGCCCAGCAGGTCACCGGCGTGCGCGCCGAGCGCGAGATCCCCGTGGTCTGGGCCGTCGCCAAGGGCTCCATGGTCAACAAGGCCATCCTGGTGCCGGCGGCGCTGCTGATCAGCGCCTTCGCCCCCTGGGCCGTCACGCCGCTGCTGATGATCGGCGGCGCCTTCCTGTGCTTCGAGGGCTTCGAGAAGATCGCCCACAAGTTCCTGCACAGCGAGAGCAAGGACGAGGCCGAGCACGAAAGCCGTGCCCAGGCCAATGCCAACCCGGCCGTGGACCTGGTGGCCATGGAAAAGGACAAGATCAAGGGCGCCGTGCGCACCGACTTCATCCTGTCGGCAGAAATCATCGCCATCACGCTGGGCACGGTGGCGACGGCCTCGTTTGCGCAGCAGGTGGCCGTGCTGGTGGGCATTGCCGCGATCATGACGGTGGGGGTGTATGGCCTGGTGGCGGGCATCGTCAAGCTCGACGACCTGGGCCTGTGGCTCAACAGCAAGCGCAGCGCCGTGGCCAAGGCCCTGGGCACGGGCATCGTCAATGCGGCCCCCTGGCTCATGAAATTTTTGTCCATTGCCGGCACGGCCGCCATGTTCCTGGTGGGCGGCGGCATCCTGGTGCACGGCATTCCGGCGCTGCACCATGCCGTGGAAGGGGCGGGCGCTGCAGCCGGCACCTGGCCTGCGGGCGCGCTGTGGGGCGGGCTGATCTCCAATCTGCTGAATGCGGTGGTGGGCATCGTCGCGGGCGGCCTGGTGGTGGCCGTGGTGACCGTTGTGCAAAAAATGCGTGGCAAGGGCGCGACCGCGCACTGAAGTGAAGCACCCCCTGAGGCGCTGCGCGCCTTCACGCCTCTCTCGACTCGCTACGCGATTCGGGAGGGGGACGCCCCCAGCGCGGCGGGGCGGCCCTTGCGCGGGGGCGCTGGCTTAGGCCGCGCCAGTTTCATGCGCCGCGGGTGGCGCACAGATTGTTGATCCGGATCGAAGCCTGGGCGCTGGGTCGGTGGCGCGCCGCGCCAGCGGTGCCGATGGTTGATCTGTGGCAAGGCGCATCGGCGCGCGCGGGGGCCCAATGCCTGCACGGGGGTCGTCCCCGTTCAACCGCATCAAATCGCTTCCATGAACAACAACAAGCTGCTGAAACTGGCCCTGGTGGCCGCCTGCGCGCTGGCATCCGGCGCCACCATGGCACAAGGCGTACAAGACGCCAACGGCCCCTGGCTGGTGCGCGCCCGCGCCGTGCACCTGGACAGCGCCAACAAGGACACCACCGGCCTGGGCCTGTCGATTAACGACAAGGTGATTCCCGAAGTCGATGTCTCCTACTTCTTCACCAGGAACATCGCCGCCGAACTGGTCCTGACCGTGCCGCAGAAGCACGACGTGCGCGCCAGCACGCTCGGCGGCAAGATCGGCACCCTCAAGCACCTGCCGCCCTCGCTGCTGCTGCAGTACCACTTCGATGCCCCCGGCTTCAAGCCCTATGTGGGCGCTGGCCTGAACTACACGCGCTTCTCCAGCGTGCACCTGCCCGCCGGCGTGGGCATCGACAAGAACAGCTGGGGCGCAGCGCTGCAGGTGGGCATGGACATTCCGCTGGCCAAGAATCTGTACCTGAACGTGGACGTGAAGAAGGTCTATATCCAGACCGATGTGTTTGCGGGCGGTGTGAAGGCGGGCACTTTCAAGGTCGATCCCGTTCTCTTCGGTATCGGCCTGGGCTACAGGTTCTGAGCGCTGCGGCGGTAAAACGCCAACGAGCCGGCGAGGGCCAGCAGTGCCCCGCCGCAGCACCGGTCCAGCCAGACCACAGCGCTGCGGCGCAGCAGTTGTACGGCCTTGGCGCCGGTGATGGCATAGGCCAGCATCACCGCGAAATCCAGCCCCGCAAACACGACTGCAATCGCCGCGTACTGCGGCCACTGCGGCGCGCTGGCATCGATGAACTGCGGCAGCAGGGCCGAGCAGAACAGATAGCCCTTGGGGTTGGTCACCGCGACCAGGAACGACTTGGCGAAGATGCTGCGGGCCGTCGCGCCCTCGGCACCGCCGGCCTGCGACAGGTCCAGCCCGCCCTGCGAGCGCAGCAGGCGCAGCCCCAGCCACGCCAGGTAGGCGGCGCCCACCCATTTGACGACCGAGAACCAGAACTCCGAGGCCGCGAGCAGCGCGCCCAGGCCCAGCGCCACGGCGCCCACCAGCACGAAATCGGACGCCACCGCACCCAGCATGCCCGGCAGCGAACGCCGCACACCGTAGCGCGAGCCATTGGCCAGCGCCAGCAGCACCGTGGGCCCCGGGGTGGCAATGGCCACCAAGGCGACCAGGGAGAAGACGAAGAGGGTAGTAGCGTTCATGCCAGCACCGGCCCGCAGCCCTGGGGCTTGTGCACGCGCTCGGTCGAGGCCGGGAACTTCGCGAGCCTGGATGCCGGCCGGCGTGGGCGCTGCAGCAGCTCACCGCCGCAGTTGGGGCAGATGCCGCCCAGTTTGCCGCCCGCGCAGGTGCTGCAAAAGGTGCACTCGAAGGTGCAGATGCGTGCCTCGGTGGTGTCGGGCGGCAGGTCTTTGTCGCAGCATTCGCAACTGGGGCGCATCTGGAGCATGGCGGGGTCTCAAGGTGGTCTTTGACCCGGCCACTCTATGCGCATCGGCCTGGTACTGCAAGGTACAGACGGCTGCTGGCAGAGCGGCTGTCTGTACTGGCCTCAACTCAATTTGTCGCGGCCGCAGGTACCTGTGTGGGGGGTTCCGTGCCTGGCGGTGGCTGCAGGGGTGCATTGTCCAGCGACCACATCCGCCGCCACAGCCAGGGCAGGGCGGTCTCCAGGTCAGGCCGCTGCCATTCCTGGCGTGCCTTGGCGGTGCCGGTCAGCACCTGCTGCGGCGTGCCGATGTCGAAGTGGAACGAGTATGCGGGCTCCATGCCCATGCGCAGGTCGGTGATGTACACCTGCCCGCCCGCCTCGCTCATGCGGTAGAAGCCGTGCGTGAAGCGCGACAGACGCTGTACATGCGCATTGGCCTGGTAGGTGGCGTGCAGCTCGGCACCGCGCTCGTGGCGCGTCCAGCGCATGGCTTGCTGCCCGCCATCGGCCAATGAGCGAAAACCCTCCAGGTAGTGCGTGGGCGTCATGGCGACCACGCGCCACAGCACGGTGCTGAAGGGCGCAGGAGTCACCAGCACGCGTTCGGCCGTGATGCCCTGCGATTGCAGCGAGGCCCGCGCAATTGCCTCCACATGCTGCTGGGCCAGCACGCTCCATCCCAGGTAGGCGGTGCTGAACACCAGCGCCCAGGCGTTCCAGCGCAGGCCGCGCATGCCGTCGCGCCCGCGTGCCACCAGCGCGGCCAGCACGCCGATGAGCAGCGGCGCCGTGTACAGCGGGTCGATGATGAACACGCTGCCCACGCCGTACGGGTAATTGGTGTACGGGTAGAGCAACTGTGTGCCATAAATCGTCATGGCATCGAGCAGCGGGTGCGTGACCAGCGCAAGCCACAGGGCCAGCCACCAGCGCAGCATGTGTGGCATCTCGCCATGCAGGCGTGCCACCAGCCAGGCCAGCGGGCCTGACAAAAGCGTCAGGTAGAGCAGGGCATGGCTGCTGCTGCGGTGCAGCACCATGTTGAGCATGGCGTCGCCATGGTCGATGAAGGCATCCAGGTCGGGCAGGGTGCCGGCCACGGCGCCCCAGAAGACAGCCTTCCAGGCCGCGGTGCGCCGGCCCATGGTGGCGAGGGTGACGGCGGAGCCCAGGGCGATCTGGGTCAGTGAATCCATGGGGCGGGGGTGTCCTTGTTCAACAGGGGTTGTGTCAAAGAGATGTCTGCAAGCGAAATGTGGGCCAGCAGAGACAACACGGCTTGCAGCGCATGCGCCTGGGGCCCATGATTGTGGCTTGCCCGGATGACAGGACCGGCGGACGCTGGCTCTGCACATGCGCGTTCGTCCTACTTGGCTCCCAGAGGGGCCCCGCTAACCTTCCGAACCATGGCCCACGCACTCCTCCAGAACCCCTCGCCCTTGCTTCCAACCCGGGGCGCAGCGCGCCAGGGGGCATGGAATGCCAAACCACCCCACCTCGCCTTCGAGGCCTTCGAGGGGCTGGCATCCGATTCCGAACTCTCCGATGCCCCTGTGGCTGCCCAGCCTCTGGCCAGCCCAGCGGTGTTCGACGAGATCACCGCGGGCCTGCTGCAGCAGCCGGCCACCATCTCGCCCAAGTACTTTTATGACCAGCTGGGCTCGGAGCTGTTCGAATCCATCACCCGGCTGCCCGAGTACTACCCCACGCGTACCGAGCATGCCGTGATGGAGCAGCACGCGGCCGAGATCGCCGCCGCCGTGGGCCGGGGCCGCACGCTGATCGAGCTGGGCGCGGGCAACTGCGAAAAGGCGCGCACCTTGTGCCGCACGCTGGACCCGGCCTGCTTCGTGGGTGTGGACATCTCGGCCGACTTTCTGCAGGACGCCGTGGCCCGCATGCGCGAAGAGTTTCCGCACATGGACGTGCGCGCCGTCGGCGCGGACATGACGCGCGGCGTCACCCTGCCGGCCGACATTCCGCGCACCGGGCGCCTGGTGTTCTACCCCGGTTCGTCCATCGGCAACTTCGACCCGCCGCACGCGCTGATGCTGCTGGAGCAGATGCGCGAGCTGGTCGATGGCGAGGGCGAGCCCGATGCCGATGGCGGCCTGCTGATCGGCATCGACCTGCCCAAGGACGTGGACGTGTTGGAGGCCGCGTACGACGACGCGGCTGGCGTCACCGCCGCCTTCAACCTCAACGTGCTCACGCATGTGAACCGCCTCATCGGCAGCAATTTCGACCCCACGCAGTGGCGCCACCTGGCCTTCTTCAACACCCTGCAGTCGCGCATCGAGATGCACCTGCAGGCCATGGCGCCGCTGCAGGTGCACTGGGCCGACGGTGGTGTGCGCGACTTTGCCGTGGGGGAGTGCATCCACACCGAGAACAGCTACAAGTACACGTTGCCCGTCTTCACCGACATGCTGGCGCGCGCAGGTTTCTCGCGTGCCCAGGCCTGGACCGACCCGCGCGGCTGGTTTGCGGTGGTCCATGCGCAGCCTTGACGCGCGCCTGCAGCCGCCCGGCGCAGGCCCTGTTTTCCCGGCAACGCATGCGCATGCAGCCCCGCTGGGGCACACTGCGCTGATGACCGCGGCCCCCACGCCTGCCGACTATGCCGCCGTGCGCCAGCGCTCGGCGGACCTGGTGGCGCCCTTGTCGCCTGAAGATGCCTGCGCCCAGTCCATGCCCGACGCCAGCCCCGCCAAGTGGCATCTGGCGCACACCACCTGGTTCTTCGAGACCTTCGTGCTGGAACCGAACGAGGCGGCATTCGCGCCGTTCCACCCCGCGTTCCGCGTGCTGTTCAATTCGTACTACAACGGCGTGGGGGCCAAGCACCCGCGCCCGCAGCGCGGCCTGCTCACCCGGCCCTCGCTGGCGGAGGTGCTGGCCTACCGTGCCAATGTGGACGAACGCCTGCAACGCCTGCTGGCCCAGCGGGGCGACGACGCCCAGCTCATGGCGCTGGTGGAACTGGGCCTGCACCATGAGCAGCAGCACCAGGAACTGCTCGTCACCGACATCAAGCACTTGCTGTCGTGCAATCCGCTGTTCCCGGCCTACCATGCGCTTCAGCCCGACGCCGGCAGCGGCCCGGCCCAGCCCCTGACCTGGCACGAGAGCGATGGTGGCGTGGTGGAGATTGGCCATGCCGGCGATGGCACGTTTGCCTTTGACAACGAACTGCCGCGCCACCGCGTCTACGTGCAGCCCCACGCCCTGGCATCGCGCCTGGTGAGCAATGGCGAGTACGCCGCCTTCATCGAAGACGGGGGCTATCGCAACCCTGCGCTGTGGCTGGCCGAAGGCTGGGATTGGCGCACTGCGCAGGGCCTCGTGCAGCCGATCTACTGGCACCGCGAAGGGCCGGGTGGAGCTGCCTGGCACGAGTTCACCGTGGCAGGCTTGGTACCCCTGGCCAGCGCGCTGCCCGCCGTGCACCTGTCGTACTACGAAGCCGATGCCTATGCCCGCTGGGCGGGTGCCCGCCTGCCCACCGAAGCCGAGTGGGAGCACGCAGCCACACAGCAGCCCCTGCAGGGCCACACAGCGGAAGGCAGGCTGCTGCATCCCCAGGCTGCACAGGGCGATGGCATGGCGCAGATGTTCAACGACGCCTGGCAGTGGACCCAATCGAGCTACGCCCCATACCCCGGCTTTCGCACAGCCGAGGGCGCCGTGGGCGAGTACAACGGCAAGTTCATGGTCAACCAGTATGTGCTGCGGGGCGGCTCATGCGCCACGCCGGCAGGGCACGCGCGCGCCACCTACCGCAATTTCTTTCCGGCGACTGCGCGGTGGCAGTTTTCCGGCGTGCGCCTGGCGCGCGACGTGTGAGGCGTCGCCAGGCCGCAGGGCGTCAAACCTTGCCCAGTGCCTGTTCCAGATCCGCCTTCAGATCACTGATGTGTTCGATCCCCACCGACAAGCGCACCATCCCCTCGCTCACCCCGGCCTTGGCCAGTTCCTCGGCATTGAGCTGGCGGTGCGTGGTGGATGCCGGGTGCGTAGCCAGTGATTTGGCATCGCCGATGTTCACCAGGCGCGTGAACAGCTGCAGCGCATCGAGGAAACGCGCCCCCGCTGCCCGCGGATCGGCATCGCTGTTCCTGACCCCGAAGCTCAAAATACCCGACGCCCGCCCGCCCAGCTGGCGCTGGACCAACGCATGGTCCGGGTGGTCGGGCAGGCCGGCGTAGCGCACCCATTCGACCTTGGGGTGGGCCTGCAGGTACTCGGCGATGGCCAGGGTGTTGTCGCAGATGCGGTCCAGGCGCAGGGCCAGGGTTTCGATGCCTTGCAGGATCAGGAAGGCGTTCTGCGGGGCCAGCGCGGCACCCGTGTTGCGCAGGGGCACGACGCGGGCGCGGCCGATGAAGGCGGCGGGGCCCAGGGCCTCGGTGTAGACCACGCCGTGGTAGCTCACGTCGGGCTCGTTCAGGCGCGGGAAGCGGGCCTTGTGCTGGCCCCAAGGGAACTTGCCGCTGTCCACAATCGCGCCGCCCACGCTGTTGCCGTGGCCGCCCAGGTACTTGGTGAGCGAGTGCACGACGATGTCGGCACCATGCTCGATGGGGCGCAACAGGTAGGGCGTGGGCACCGTGTTGTCCACGATCAGCGGTACGCCGTGCTCGTGCGCCACCTTGGCCAGCGCGGCGATGTCGGTCACGTTGCCCAGGGGGTTGCCGATGCTTTCGATGAAGATGGCCTTGGTGCGCGCGTCGATGTGCTGCGCAAAGCTGGCCGGGTCGCGCGGGTCGGCAAAGCGGGTGGTGATGCCTTGCTGGGGCAGGGTGTGGGCGAACAGGTTGTAGGTGCCACCGTAGAGCGTGCTGGCCGAGACGATGTTGTCACCCGCCTCGGCAATGGTCTGGATGGCGTAGGTGATGGCCGCCATGCCCGATGCGACGGCCAGCGCGGCGATGCCGCCTTCCAGCGCCGCGACGCGCTTTTCAAGCACGTCGTTGGTCGGGTTCATGATGCGGCTGTAGATGTTGCCCGGCACCTTGAGGTCGAACAGGTCGGCGCCATGCTGCGCGCTGTCGAAGGCGTATGCCACCGTCTGGTAGATGGGTACGGCGACTGCTTTTGTCGTTGGGTCGGGGCTGTAGCCGGCGTGGACTGCGAGGGTTTCGATCTGCATCAGGGCTTGTCTCTTGGAAGGGGTTGGTACGAGGGGGCCAAGCACCCCAATGGAGTGCCCGACCCATTCTTCCACCGCCCCTCCCGAGGCAGATCGAATCGTTTCGTATGTGCTTATGCGGCCAGTGATGGCAGGCCGGCGCAGGCCCGCTTAGTTGCCCTGCTGCGGCCGCGTGCGGTAAAAGTTCATCGGCGCCTCGCGCGCCTGGTTGAGCACCTGGCGCTTGATCTTGCCCACCACGTGCATCTCGCAGGGCTTGCAGTCAAAGCGCAGGGTTAGCTTTTCCTTGCCGTTGATGAGCATCAAGGGCTCGGCCTTGATGGTGCCCTGCACGCCGGTGACGCCCTTGGCCTGCTTGGGGCACAGGCTCATGGAGAAGCGCACGCAGTGCTTGGTGATCATGAGGCTGACTTCGCCTTCCTCCTCGTGCGCCTCGTAGGTCGCATCGATCACCTTCACGCCATGGCGCACGTAGAAGTCGTGCGCCTTGTGGTTGAACACGTTGCCCAGAAAGCTCAGCGTGTCTTCGGGGTACTGGGCCGGGGGCTCCACCGGGGTGGCGCGCTGCAGGCGCAGGAAGCCCTTGGCGCGGTTGGCCTCCAGGTCGGCCAGGGCGTCGCGGCGCAGGGCGTTCACGGCCGATGCCGGGATGAACCAGGGCTGCGACAGCTGCAGGCCCACGTCGTTCACCGCGAAGATGGTGGCGCCGAAGCGGGCCAGGTGCTCGCGCAGGCTGGCCTCTGATTTGGCAGCGTCGGTCGCGGGTTGGTGGGCGTGGTCCAACTGGGCGCCGCCGGCAAAGCCGTCTTCGTCGGTCAGCGTGAGGGCAAAGCCCTTTGGCGTCTCGGACAGGTAGACCCACAGGCCGATGCGGCGGTCGCTCGACTTCTTGTCCAGCGTGCGCACCCAGTCCATGTCGCGGTTGCGGTTGATCTCGGTGCCCTTGCGCAGGTCCTTGAAGCCTTCCATCGGGTCCTTGGGGAACACGCGCCACTGCGTGGTGCTGCGCGGCGACACGGGCTCGGCCCGGTTGATGGCCATGCCCACCAGTTCCTTGTGCAGGTCGTAGTAGCACAGGCCGTCGCCGTTGTGCAGCACGGTGGCGGGGCTGCTCACTTCCAGCTCCACGAAATCGGCGCCCACCTTGGTCACCCAGCCGATGGCCTGGCCGGGGTTCTTGGGCGTGTCGAAGGCGCCGATGTCCTGCTTGCGGCCGGTGACGAAGTAGTCGGTGAACTCGCGGTTGAAGTTCTGCAGCGGGTCGGGCGTGAAGGTGAAGGTGGTGCGCCCGCTGGACGAGCGCGACAGCGGGTGGCCCGAGGACTCGCGCTCTTCCATGATGCCGTCGATGATGGTGCGGTAGTGGGCCGTGATGTTCTTCACGTAGCCCATGTCCTTGTAGCGGCCTTCGATCTTGAAGCTGCGCACGCCGGCATCGATCAGCGCGCGCATGTTGTCGCTCTGGTTGTTGTCCTTCATGCTCAGCACGTGCTTGTCGTGCGCGATGAAGCGGCCCTGCGCATCGGTCACCTGGTAGGGCAGGCGGCAGGCCTGGCTGCAGTCGCCGCGGTTGGCGCTGCGGCCGGTCTGTGCATGGCTGATGTTGCACTGCCCGCTGTAGGCCACGCACAGCGCGCCGTGGATGAAGAACTCGATGTTGGCGCGCCCCGGCGCATCCACCGGGCCCAGGGCCCTGTGCACGGCAGCGATCTGCTGCACCGTGAGCTCGCGCGCCAGCACGATCTGCGAGAGGCCTGCGTCCTGCAGAAAGCGCGCCTTCTCGGGCGTGCGGATGTCGGTCTGCGTACTCGCATGCAACTGGATGGGCGGCATGTCGATTTCGAGCAGGCCCATGTCCTGGATGATCAGTGCGTCGGCCCCGGCCTCGTAGACCTGCCAGGCCATCTTGCGCGCGTCTTCGAGTTCGTCGTCGCGCAGGATGGTGTTGAGCGTGATGAAGATGCGGCTGTTGAAGCGATGGGCGTGCTTGACCAGGCGCTCCAGGTCCCGGATGTCGTTGCCCGCGCCCACGCGGGCGCCGAAGGCCGGGCCGCCGATGTAGACGGCGTCGGCACCGTGGTTGATGGCTTCGATGCCGATGTCTGCGTCGCGCGCAGGCGCAAGCAGTTCGAGCTGGTGGGGCAGGAGGGACATGGCCCTGATTATCCCAGCACCGGGCTTTCCCAGCGAATGGGAATACCAATTAGCTCGACTAATACTGTATGCAATTCTGTTGTGCAAGTCTGGTGTACCGATGAAGGGTTAGGATGCCTGCGCTGGCCCCGTGCCGGCACCGGCTTCTTTCATTTGTTTGTCTGTTCTGTCTTCATTGGAGTTCTGCCCGTGTCCGTTGCTTCCCGCTCGCGCTTCGCCCTGTCCCTGATCGCTGCCGCAGCGTTTGCCTCCACCGCCGCCATGGCGCAAGATGTGCAGGTCGTCAGGATCGCCCATGCAGGCCCGCTGTCGGGCGGCATCGCCCACATCGGCAAGGACACCGAGAACGGCGTGCGGCTGGCGCTCGATGATCTGAACGCGCAGAACCTGGTGATCGGCGGCAAGAAGATCAAGTTCGAGCTCGCCGCCGAAGACGATGCGGGCGACCCGCGCCAGGCCACCGCCGTGGCGCAGAAGCTCTGCGACCTGAAGGTGGCCGGCGTGGTGGGCCACCTGCAGTCGGGCACCTCCATCCCCGCCGCTGCGGTGTACGACAAGTGCGGCATTCCCCACATCACGGCCGCCGCCACCAACCCCGACCTGACCAAGCCCGGCTACAAGACCACCTACCGCCTGATCGCCAACGACAGCGCGCTGGGTGCGGCGCTGGCCATCTTCTCGGCCGACCACCTGAAGCTCAAGTCCGTGGCCATCATCGATGACCGCACGGCCTACGGCCAGGGCGTGGCCTCGGTGTTCAAGGCCACGGCCCAGCAAAAGGGCCTCACCGTGGTGGGCGAGGAATTCACCACCGACAAGGCGACCGACTTCATGGCCATCCTGACCGCCATCAAGAACAAGAAGCCCGACGCCATCTTCTACGGCGGCCTCGACGCTCAGGCCGGCCCCATGCTGCGCCAGATGGAGCAACTGGGCCTGGGCAACGTGAAGTTCTTCGGCGGCGATGCGCTGTGCACCGAAAAGCTGCCCGAGCTGGCCGGCAAGACGCCTGCCCTGAAGAACGTGACCTGCGCCACCGGCGGCGCCTCGGTCGCCAGGATGCAGGGCGGTGCCGACTGGAAGAAGCGCTACGACGCCAAGTTCCCAGGCCAGTTCCAGATCTACAGCCCCTATGCCTACGACGCCGCCATGGTGCTGGCCGATTCCATGAAGCGCGCCAACTCGGTGGACCCCAAGGTCTACATCCCCTTCATCGGCAAGACCGAGTACAAGGGCGTGACGGCGAACATCGCCTTCACCAACAAGGGCGAGCTGACGACCCCTGCGGTCACCCTGTATACCTACAAGGACGGCAGCCGCGTTGCGCTGAACTGATCCACGGGGTTCCGGCGGCTATTGCGCCGCCAGGGCCGACTCTGCCGCGCGCAGGGCGGCCTGGATGCGCGTGGTGGTATCCGCCCCTGGCACCATGGGCCTGAGCGCGGGCACATGCGCACGCCCGATGTTGCCCAGGGGCAGCCGCTGCAGCAGGTGGCCCAGCGGCACCAGCGCCAGGCGCAGCAGCTGCCCCCGGACTTCACGCCCGTCGCGCAACTGCAGCGCGTAGCGCAGCATGGCGGTGTGCGAGCGCCAATGCAGGCCCAGCGTGGTCTGGCCTAGCACATGGGCCGCCTCCAGCCAGGGCCAGCGTACGGCCGGCGGCTCGCCCGCGCTGGCCTCGAAGCGCACCAGGAGGTGCGCGAACGCCTGGTATTGCAATGCGGACGTTCCGGGCATGGCGGCGCTCACGCCGATGCCGCCGAATGCTCGCGCGCCCATCGCACCCAGCGCCGTTGCCGGTGGCGGTAGAACACCCAGGCAAAGGCCGCGCTGACCGGGGTCATGAGCCAAGGCAGGTAGCGTGCGCGCACGAACACTTCGTCGGTGTAGCAGGTGCGCTCGGGCGTGCCCGGCGCGCCGGGCAGGCTGTGCACGGTGATGCGGTGGTCCCACACGCGCATGAGCTGGCCCGTGCCGTTGTCGCGCAGCATGGGCCAGGCACCGGGGATCTCGTTTGCATGCACGCTGATGCGCGCGGTCTGGCGGCCCATGGGCAGCAGGCCGAACAGTGCAAAGCGCAGCTCCGTGTCGCCCATCGGCCAGTGTGCAGGCCAGGGGCCGTGCACGGTGCCAAAGCGCAGCAGCGGCGCGGTGATGTGACGGAACAGCGCCGTGGTCTGCAGTTCCCTGGCCACCCATCCGGCAGGCGCGTCCAGGGTGGTGGTCAGGCAGATGCGCAGGCTGCCGGGCGGGCGCTCCAGGGTGGCCGCAGGCGGGCCCATCTCGGCGCTGCCCAAGGCGGTGGCCACCGCCGTCTGCGGGTCGATGGGCGCAGTACTGCTCATGCCGAAGCCTCCTTTGCAGCCGGTGTACCACCTTCCGGCCGCAGCATGCGCAGCCCGTTGGCCACCACCAGCAGGCTGGCGCCCATGTCGGCGAACACCGCCATCCACATGGTGGCCTGGCCCGCCAGTGCCAGGCCGAAGAACACGGCCTTGATGCCCAGCGCCAGCGTGATGTTCTGCACCAGCACGCGGTGCGTGCGGCGCGACAGGCGCACCGTCTCGGCCACGCGGCGCAGGTCGTCGTTCATGATGACCACGTCGGCCGTCTCCATGGCCACGTCGGTGCCGGCGGCGCCCATGGCAAAGCCGATGTCGGCCTTGGCCAGGGCCGGGGCGTCGTTGATGCCGTCGCCCGCCATGGCTGTCATGCCGTGCTTCTGCTGCAGGGCGGCGATGGCCGCGAGCTTGTGCTCGGGCAGCAGGCTGGCCTGCACCTCGGCAATGCCGGCTTCCCTGGCGGCGGCCTGGGCCGCGGCGGCATGGTCGCCGGTCAGCATCACAGGCACCACGCCCAGGGCCTTGAGGTCGGACACCGCCTGCACGGCCTGCGGGCGCAGGGTGTCGGCCACGGCGAACAGGGCGCGCACGGCATCGGCGTCGGCCAGCAGGGTCACGCTGCGGCCCTGGGCCTCATGCTCCGCAGCGGCGGCCTCGACGGCGTCGGTCCAGAGCTTGCGCTCCTGCATGAGCCGGCGGTTGCCCAGCTGCCAGGTGGCGCCGGCGATGCGGCCCTGCACGCCGCGCCCGGCCAGGGCGGTGAAGTCGTCCACTTCGGGCAGATCGGTGCCCGCAGCGTCCCCCAGCCCAGCCGCGATGGCCTTCGATACCGGGTGGTCCGAGCGGCCGGCCAGCGCACGCGCCACGTCGGTGGCGGCATCGCCGCCAAACTGGGCCTGGCCCACCAGCACGGGCTTGCCGGCGGTGATGGTGCCGGTCTTGTCGAAGGCCACGGCGCGGATGCCGCGCGCCTGCTCCAGCCAGGCGCCGCCCTTGACCAGAATGCCGCGCCGTGCCGCCGCGGCCAGGCCGCTGACCACCGTGACGGGCGTGGAGATCACCAGCGCGCAGGGGCAGGCAATCACCAGCAGCACCAAGGCGCGGTAGATGGCGTCGAACCAGCCCCAACCCATCACCAGCGGGGCGCCCACGGCCACCACCACGGCCAGCACGAAGACGGCAGGCGTGTAGATGGCTGCAAAGCGGTCCACGAAGCGCTGCGTGGGCGCGCGGGTGGCCTGGGCTTCTTCCACCGCGCGGATGATGCGGTCCAGCGTGGTGTCGCCTGCTGCCGATGTCACTTGCATCACCAGATCGGCCTGGGCGTTCAGGGTGCCGGCGTAGAGCTTGTCGCCCGGCACCTTGTCCACGGCCAGGCTTTCGCCGGTGACGCTGGATTCGTCCACCGCGCTGCGCCCGGTGGCCACCGTTCCATCCAGCGGCACGCGGCCGCCAGGGCGCACGCGCACCGTGGCGCCCACGGCCACCTCGGCGGCGGGCAGGGTCTGCCACTGGCCGCCGGGCTGCTGCACCTCGGCCTGGTCCGGGCTCAGCGCCAGCAGCGCGCCGATGGCGTTGCGCGCCCGCCCCACGGCCCCTTCCTCGATGCGCTCGGCCAGGGCGTACAGGGCCATCACCATGGCCGCCTCAGGCCACTGGCCGATGGCGAAGGCGCCGGTCACGGCCACGGCCATCAGCGTGTTGATGCCCAACTGCCCGCGCAGCAGCGATTTTAGGCCGGCCTTGTAGATACCCAGGCCCGCCAGCAGGATGGCCACCGCCGCCAGCGCCATGCCGCCATAGTGCCAAACGGGCGTGTCGGGCCCCAGCAGATGGGCCAGCTCGGCCGCCAAGGCTGCTGCCAGCGATGCGCCGATGCGGCCCCAGCCGGGCAGGGCGCCGTGGTCGTGGCCTTCATGGCCGTCTTCGGCGTCGTGGCCATGGCCATCGTGGTCCTGGTGGTCGTGGCCCTCGGCACCATGTTTGTGCGCATGTGGTGTGGCCGCTGCCTTGGCAGGTGGCGCATCGGCCGAGCAACTGCTGCCGGGGGCGCAGCAGGAGACGTTGATCTGCGGTGCACGGCGCGCGCCCTGTGATGCCTTGGGCATGGGCAGGGCCACGGCCTCGGGCGGGCCCTGCGGGGTGGTGGTTCGGCTCGACTCGGTTGTCATGGTTTTTCCTTGTGCAGGGGCGGATTGCGATCCGCCATGCCATGATTGGAATCCTTGAAGTGACTTGAAGGTCAAGCCCATGCCAACAGACGCAGCCAGGTTTCGCATTGGCGAGGCCGCCCAGCGCTCCGGGGTCTCTACCGCCAACATCCGCTACTACGAAAAGGAAGCCCTGCTCGCGGCCGGCCCGCGCAGCGAAAGCAGCTACCGCCTGTACAGCGATGCCGACATCCACCAGTTGCGCTTCATCCGCCTGTGCCGCGCCATGGACATGTCGCTCGACGAGGTGCGCACCCTGCTGGCGCTGGACCGCGGCAGCACCGCCGCCGACCACACCGCCTGCGACACGCTGGACGAGCACCTGAGCCACGTGCGCATCCGCCTGCAGGAACTAAAGACCCTGGAGCGCGACCTGATCGCGCTGCGCCGGCGCTGTGACGGCACCGATGGGCATTGCCATGTGATCGAGGCGCTGCATGAAAGGGCCGATGCCGAGCCCGTGGCGCCGCCAGGGCCTGCGCCGGCCAAGCGGCATGTGTGAGCCGGGCTTCCTTGCGCCCTGCATCCGAAGATTTTATGATGAGCATCATGCGAAATAACAAGACCACTGCCAGAAGCGCTGCCAAGGAAGCCACGCACGAGCGCATCGTGTCCGTGGCGGCCCGCGCCATTCGCCGCAGTGGCTACGACGGGACCGGGGTTGCGGACATCATGAAGGAGGCGGGTCTCACGCATGGGGCCTTCTACGCCCATTTCGATTCGCGTGAGGCCATGCTGGCCGAAGCGGCGGCGAAGGCATGCGCGGAGTCCGCAGCCGCTGCCGCCCAGGTGGTGGCCAGCGTGCCGCCGGGCACGGCTCTGGCGTCCATGCTGGGCAGCTACCTCTCCCGGGGGCACGTCGAACAGGTGGAGTTGGGGTGCCCCCTGGCCGCGCTGGGCTCCGAAACCATGCGCCAGGCCCCCGAGGTGCGGCGGGTCGCCACCCGGCACATCAAGGAAATGGTCGATCTGATCGCCCGCCAGTCCCCGGACTGGGGGCAGCCCGCCGCCCACGAGCGCGCTCTGGTCACCGTGGCCACCATGGTGGGGGCCTTGCTGCTGGCGCGTGCGGTGGACGAGCCCGCACTGTCGGACGGCCTGCGCGAGGCTGCGCTCAAGCACCTGGCGCCTTCCGGCCCCTGAACCACCGGCACAGGCGGTGCGCTTTTTTTTGCCTTTCAATATGATGGTCATCATTCGAAATTTGCCAATCCGCAAGGAAACACCATGAAAGCCTTCATTCTTGAGCGCTACGGCAAGCAGCGTGCATTGCGCCTGGCCGACCTGCCCCGGCCCGAACTGCGCGATGGCGAGGTGCTGGTGGAGGTGCATGCGGCGGGCGTGAACCTGCTGGACGCCAAGATCCGCAACGGAGAGTTCAAGCCCATCCTGCCCTACCGCCTGCCCCTTGTCCTGGGCCACGACGTGGCCGGGGTGGTGGTGCAGGTCGGCCCCCAGGTGCGCCAGTTCAAGATCGGCGACGAGGTCTATGCCCGGGCAGACGATTTCCGCATTGGCACCTTTGCCGAGTTCGTGCCGGTCAGGGAGTCCTCGCTGGCGCCCAAGCCCCGTGGACTTTCCATGGTCGAGGCGGCCTCGATCCCCCTGGTGGGACTCACCGCCTGGCAGGCCCTGGTAGAGCAGGGCGGGCTCAGGCAGGGGCAGAAGGTCTTCATTCAGGCCGGCTCCGGCGGGGTGGGCAGCTTTGCCATCCAACTGGCCAAACACCTGGGTGCGAGCGTCGCGACCACCGCAGGCGCGGCCAGTGCCCAGGCCATGCGCACGCTGGGAGCCGACCTCGCCATCGACTACCGCACGCAGGACTTCGAGACCCAGCTGCGCGGCTACGACCTGGTCCTGCACAGCCAGGACAGCAAGGCGCTCGAAAAGTCCCTGCGGGTGCTCAAGCCGGGTGGCAAGCTCATTTCCATCTCGGGCCCGCCGGACCCTGCATTCGCCAAGGGCAGCAAGGCGCCCGGCATCGTACGGCTGCTGCTGCGCTTGATCAGTGCAGGCGTGCGGCGGCGGGCGAAAGGCCTGGGCGTCGGCTATTCCTTCCTCTTCATGCGCGCCGAGCGCAGTCAACTGCGTGAAATCTCCCGCCTCATGGACGCCCGAGCCATCCGCCCGGTGGTCGACAAGGTGTTTCCCTTCGAGGCTACCAACGAGGCGCTGGCGTATGTGGAATCCGGCCGTGCCAAAGGCAAGGTCGTCATCCAGCTCAAGTGATACGGATTCGCCTTCAACCGTACAACGTCGTTGCTTCGCCTTGCCGTGCCGCAGCACTGTCTGCGGCTCCCGCCTAGTTCTACGCTCGAATGCAAATCCGTATGAGCCCTTTCGCATCCATCCCTGGAGTTACCATGAAGATCGAAGACGCTGTTGTCCTCATCACCGGTGCCAATCGCGGCATCGGCCTGGCCTTTGCCCGCGAGTTGCTCGCCCGCGGTGCGCGCAAGGTCTACGCTGGCGCGCGCGATCCCGCCAGCATCACCCCCCAGGCTGGCGTGCAGGCCCTGCGGCTGGACGTCAACCACCCCGGCGACGTGGACGCGGCCGCAGCGCAGGCGCAGGACGTCACCCTGGTCATCAACAATGCCGGCATCGCCCAGCCCGGCGGCTTTCTGGCGCCCGACAGCGAAGAGCTCGCGCGGCGCATCGTCGAGACCAATTTCTGTGGCGTGCTGCGTGTGAGCCAAGCCTTCGCTCCCGTTCTTGCGGCCAACGGCGGCGGCGCCTTGCTCAATGTGCTGTCGGTGGCCTCCTGGGTGAATGGCGGCGAGCTGGCCGCCTACTCGGCCAGCAAGTCGGCTGCCTGGTCGCTGACCAATGCCCTGCGCAACGAGCTCTCAGCGCAGAAAACGCAGGTGCTGGGACTGCACATGGCCTATGTCGACACCGACCTCACGCGCGGCTTCGACGTGCCCAAGACCAGTCCCGAGCAGATCGTCAAGCGGGCGCTGAACGGGCTGGAGTCGGGTCTGGAAGAAGTGCTGGCCGATGGGCTCACCCAGCACGTCAAGATCGGGCTGACGGCACCCCGGCCAAGCTACCTGCCGCAGGTCGCCTGAGCCTGGGGCCAGGCCCTTCCGCCCTCAAACCATCGGAAAGGCCCCAGGCCCTCTCTCCACCGACACATCCTTGGCACGCAGCTCCGCCTGGCATTCCGAGCAGGTGGTGACCGGGTCGAACAGGTGGCCGCAGCCGGTGTGCCGGTGCAGCAGGGGGCGGCCGGCCTTGCCCGCCATGTGCACATCGCCCCAGTGCACGATGGCCATGATGACGGGGTGCAGGTCCAGGCCCTTCGGGGTCAGGCGGTACTCGTAGCGGGCGGGCGACTCCTGGTAGGCGGCCTTGCGCAGCACGCCAGCCTCCACCAGCTTGGCCAGGCGGTCCGCCAGCATGGGGCGGGAGATGCCCAGGCGCTGCTGGAACTCGTCGAACCGGCGCACGCCGAGAAAGCAGTCGCGCAACACCAGCAGGGTCCAGCGGTCGCCGATCACGGAGACGGTGCGGGCCACCGAGCAAGCTTCCTGTTCCAGGTCGTTCCACTTCATGTCCGCAACTCTACCCTTGACGGGTTCAATTTTCAAACTTATCGTGCAGTCAGTTCAAAAATAGAACTTTGAAAGCTTGGGCGCAGCGCCCGTCCCCGTTCCATTGCAACCTCAGGAGACCCCATGGCAGACGGAAAGAAGAAAGCAATATTGGTCATCGGCGCGGGCGACGCCACGGGCGGCGCCATTGCCCAGCGCTTCGCCCGCGAGGGCTATATCGCCTGCGTGACCCGGCGCAGCGCGGACAAGCTGCAGCCCCTCGTCGACCAGATCCGCGCCGCGGGGGGCGAGGC
>NZ_JBKDTZ010000143.1:0-26586 GCF_046339755.1 Acidovorax sp.
GTGCCGGGGACGCGGATGCGTTCCTCGATGAACAGCATCACGCGGTTCACCGCGAACGCCGAGACGAAGTACAGGCCCGTCACCGCCAGGTAGATCTCGATGCCGCGCGAGGTTTCCTCCTGCGCCTGCATGGCGAACATCGTGAGTTCGGCCACCGACACGGCAAACGCCACGGAAGAGTTCTTGAAGATGTTCATCGTCTCGCTGGTCAGCGGCGGGATGATGATGCGAAACGCCATGGGCAACAGCACGTAGCGGTAGGTCTGGAAGGTGGTGAAGCCCACCGCCATACCTGCATAGCGCTGGCCGCGAGGCAGGGTGTTGATGCCCGAACGCACCTGCTCGGCAATCCGCGCCGACGTGAAGAAGCCCAGCGCCAGCACCACCAGTGCAAAGCCGGGAAAGCCCTTCAGGACCGGAAAGAGGCTGGGCAGGACGTGGTACCACAGGAAAATCTGGACCAGCAGCGGAATATTGCGGAACAGCTCCACCCAGGCATTGCCCAGGCGCACGATCATCGGCCGGTCCTGCAAGGTACGCAGCGTGCCGATCACGGAGACCAATACGAGCGCCAGCACCAGGGCCAGCAACGAAACAGACACCGTCCAGCACCAGGCCGACAGCATCCAGTCCAAGTACGTGATGTCGCCGCCTTTGCCAAAGCAGCTTTGCACGACTTCCTTGTCCATGGTGTCCTGGCAGAACACCTGCCAATCCCAACTCATAGGATCACCCCTTTATTTGTCTTGGTATTGCATTGGGCGCAATCCTTTGCGGACCCAACAAAAAAGCCCCTTCAAACCGTGGCGGCCGAAGGGGCGCAAGCATCCCGAAGATTACTTCTTGGCGTAGTCTTCCATCGGCTTGTCGTTCGGAGCAGCCCAGGCAGCCTTGGTGGCGTCGGACATGGGCAGGCCGATCTTGGTGTTGGTTGGAGGCACGGGCTGCATGAACCACTTGTCGTACAGCTTGGCCAGCGAACCATCGGCGATCTGGCGCTTGATGCTGTCGTCCACGGCCTTCTTGAAGGCTGGGTCATCCTTGCGCAGCATGCAGGCGATAGGCTCCACCGACAGCACTTCGCCGACGATCTTGTAGTCGGCAGGGCTCTTGGACTTGGAGATGTTGGCAGCCAGGATCGAGCCATCCATCACGAAGGCGTCGGCACGGCCGGTTTCCAGCATCAGGAAGCTGTCGGCGTGGTCCTTGCCGAAGACTTCCTTGAAGTCGATGCCGCCAGCGCGCTCGTGCTTGCGCAGGGTCTGCACCGAGGTGGTGCCCGTGGTCGTGGCCACGGTCTTGCCGTTCAGGTCCTTGATGGAGGTGATGCCGGAGTTGGCCTTCACCACGGTGCGCACTTCTTCCACGTAGGTGGTCACGGCAAAGGCCACGTCCTTCTGGCGTGCGGCGTTGTTGGTGGTGGAGCCGCACTCCAGGTCCACCGTACCGTTGGTCACCAGGGGGATGCGGTTTTGCGAGGTCACGGGCTGGTACTTGGTTTCCAGCTTGGCCAGGCCCAGTTGCTTCTGGATGTCGGCCAGGATGATTTCACCCATTTCGGTGTGGAAACCGACGTACTTGCCATTGCCCACTGTATAGGACAGACCCGAAGACTCCCGAACACCCAGCGTCACGCTGCCCGAGGCCTTGATTTTGGCCAGGGTGTCGTTGGCTTGGGCGAATGCGCTGCCTGCAGCCAGAGCGGTCACGGCAACCGCGAGCAAATGCTTCTTCATTGGGATCTCCTTGTGTGTGAAGCGAAAAAAGGGGGGGGATTTTAGAGATTTACCCGGCCGGATGTACGGGCGGGCAAAAAACCAAAAAGGGAAACCACGCAACCAGCGATATTAGTCAGAACGGGACCTGGTCGGTAGGGTATTTCCAGAAGTCCCGCAACAGGTAACTGACCGGGAGGTTCAGAACCGTGTTGCTGGGGGGAATCGGTTTGGCGAACCACTTCTCATAAATGGGATAGATATCCCGGCTGTTGATGAGGCGGCGCATCTCCTCGTCCACCAGCTTCTTGAATTCGGGATCGTTCTTGGGCAGCATGATGGCCAGCGGCTCGGTGGTCATGAACCGGCCCACCACCTTGAGCGCCTTGGGGTCCGGCCGGCCCGCGGCCAGCCCGTACAGCAGCACGTCGTCCATCACGAAGGCATCGGCCTCGCCCTTCTCCACCATCTCCACGGCCTTGGCATGGTCGGGCGCCTCCAGGATGGTGATGCCCATCAGGCGCTCGCGATTGGCCTGGTCGGCCGCCTTGAGCGGCGTCGTGCCCTTGGTGGACACCAGCTTTTTGCCGTTGAGGTCTTCCACCTTGTCGATGGTGCTGCCCGATTTCACGAGCAGGCGGGCGCCGGTGATGAAATGCGGCACCGTGAAGGCCACCTTCTGGCGCCGCTCGGCATTGTTGGTGGTGGAACCGCATTCCATGTCGGCCTTGCCCTGCTCGATCACGGCAATGCGGTTGGCCGGCGTGACGGCCAGGAACTCGACCTGCATGTCCTTCTTGCCGGTCTTCTTCCTGACCACCTCGGCCAGGCGCAGGCACAGGTCCACGGCATAACCGACCGGCTTGCCGCTCTGGGTGTCGATGTAGGAAAACGGCACCGAAGACTCACGGTGCGCAATTACCAGCTTGCCACCGCCGCTGACGCGCTCGAGCACCCCTTGTGCGGACGCCGCGGATGCGCAGCACAGGGCCGCAAAGCCCCATGCCAATCCCCAATGCAGAACTTTCATGCGGTGTCTCGATAAATAGGAAGTGGAATCAGAATTGCAATCTTCGTGCCACCTCGGGCCCAAGAAGAGACTACATCGCTATCGCTGATCCAGCAATGGGGCCGACTGTACGTGTCGTTACCATGAAACTCCAATGCCGTTTGCGCGGACAACTATGCAAACTGTTTATATCCGTATTTACCCTAGGCATGAAAAACCCTGAGACTCATGCGGCCTGCGCCTGCAAGTAGGTCCACAGCGCCTGGGCCGTGCCCTTGGGCGCTTCCTTGCCCGAAGGCTTTTCGCGGTAGGCCCGCACGTCCATGGTCAGCTGCAGGCCTTCCGCATCCGAAGGAGCGGCACTGACCAGCCTGCGCGTGCGCAACTCCTTCTTGACCGCGCTGTGGGGGAGGAAGGCGACTCCATGCCCTTCGAGCGCCATGGCCTTGAGACCCTCGGCCATGTCGGTCTCGTACACCCGGTCCAGGTGGATGGGTGTGCCCGACTCCTTGAGGATCAGCTCCGTCACCCGCCCCAGGTAGGCGCCGGGCGCGTAACCCAGGTAGGGCAGGGGCTGGCCCACGCGGCCCGGCAGCCGGAACAGGGGCTGGCCATCGGCGTCGGCCTTGGAGTACGGTGACAGCACTTCCTGGCCCAGGCTCACCATCTCATAGCGATCAGCGTCGAGCTGGAAAGGCTGCGAGGGGTGGTGGTAGGCGATGAGCAGGTCGCAGCCACCCTCCACCAGGCGCATCACGGCATCGTGCACGTTCAGGGCGATCAATCGGCTCTTGAAGGGACCGAACTTGTCGTGCAGGCTCGACACCCAGGCCGGGAAAAAAGTGAACGCCAGGGTGTGCGGCACCGCGAACTCGATCATGTCCTTGCCCGCACTGGTGTGCGCACGCAACATGGCCCGGGTGTTCTGCAGCGATTGCAGCATCTCCAGCGCCTGGTCGTACAGGGTCTTGCCGGCCGGGGTCAGGCGCGTGGGATAGGAGCTGCGATCCACCAGATCGGTGCCGGCCCAGGCCTCCAGCGCCTGGATGCGCCGCGAGAAGGCAGGCTGCGTCACATGCCGCAACTGGGCAGACCGGCTGAAGCTGCGCGTTTCCGCAAGACTGACGAAATCCTCAAGCCATTTGGTTTCCATAGGAAAGCATTATCGGCGCGGCCCCTGCAGCACGCCCGCCGCCTCATGGAAAGCCTGTACAAGGGTTTATCCATAGCGCACCATTGGTGTGCACACATAGCAACGCACCGCATAATAGGGAAAGCTGCGTCCAAAGCGCGCTGCCGCGTCACGGCCCCGGGTGCACAACACCGGCGGGCAGAGCGACCGGACCCGTCCCGTTTGTTCTCCTGTACCGCCGCTCCGATGTCCTCCACCCCTCCCCAAGGGCCGGTGACCGACGCCTCCGTGCCCGTCGCCGCCCCTGACTCCGACGAACCCCGCTCCCTGCGCATCGAGGACTGGCTCACCGTCATCGTGATGGCAGCTCTGGCCCTGATCACCTTCGCCAACGTGCTGGTGCGCTATTTCACCAGTTCCTCCTTCGCCTGGACGGAGGAGATCTCCGTCTTCCTGATGATCGTGCTGGCGCTGGTGGCAGGTTCGGCCGCCGTGTCGCGCGACCGGCACATCCGCATCGAGTACTACGCCGAAGGCGGCTCGGCCGCCCGCCGCAAGCGCCTGGCGCAACTGGGTGCCGTGGCCGTGGCCTTGCTGTTCGGACTCATCGCCGTGCTCAGCGTGCGCGTGGTCTGGGACGACTACCGCTTTGGCGAAACCTCGCCCGGCATCGGCGTGCCGCAATGGTGGTATTCCATCTGGCTGCCCATCATCTCGGCGCTGATCGCCGCCCGGGCCGTCGGCCTGCTGTTGCGCCGCAGCCGTGAACCGGCCCAGGCGGACAACACCGCCAAGGATGCCCAGCGATGATTGCCACGCTGCTGTTCGTGGCCTTTCTGGGCCTGATGTTCGTGGGCGTGCCCATCGGCGCCGCCCTCGGCTTGGCTGGCGCTGCCGCCATCGCGCTGGCCAATGCCGACAGCCAGTGGTTCGGCCTCCTGGCCGTGCCGCAGAACTTCTATGCTGGGCTGGGCAAGTACCCGCTGCTGGCGATTCCGATGTTCGTGCTGGTCGGCTCCATCTTCGACCGCTCGGGCGTGGCGCTGCGGCTGGTGAACTTCGCCGTGGCCATTGTCGGGCGCGGCCCGGGCATGCTGCCGCTGGTGGCGATTGCCGTGGCCATGTTCCTGGGCGGCATCTCGGGCTCGGGCCCGGCCAACGCCGCGGCCGTGGGCGGCGTGATGATCGCGGCCATGTCGCGCGCGGGCTACCCGCCCTCGTTCTCGGCCAGCGTGGTGGGCGCGGCTGCAGCCACCGACATCCTGATACCGCCCTCGGTGGCCTTCATCATCTACTCGGTGCTGGTGCCCGGGGCCTCGGTGCCGGCGCTGTTCGCTGCCGGCATGATCCCCGGCATCCTGGCCGGCATTGCGCTGATCGTGCCTGCCGTGTGGATGGCCCGCAGGCACAAGATGGGCGCGCTCGAATCCACCATGCCGCGCCCGCCGTTCTGGAAGAGCCTGCGCGAAGCCCTGTGGGGCCTGGCCGCACCGGTGCTGATCCTGGGCGGCATGCGCGCCGGCTGGTTCACCCCCACCGAGGCGGCCGTGGTGGCCGTGTTCTACGGCCTGTTCGTTGGCATGGTGATTCACCGCACGATCAAGGTGCGCGATCTGTTCCCCATCCTGCGCGAATCGGGCGAGCTCTCGGCCGTGATCCTGATCGTGGTGTCGCTCGCGGGCATCTTTGCCTATTCGCTGTCCACCCTGGGCGTGATCGACCCGGTGGCCAAGGCCATCGTGAACTCGGGCCTGGGCGAATACGGCGTGCTGGCCCTGCTGATCGTGCTGCTGATCACCGTGGGCATGTTCCTCGACGGCATCTCCATCTTCCTGATCTTCGTGCCGCTGCTCCTGCCCATCATGCAGCACTACCAGTGGGACCCGGTCTGGTTCGGCGTGATCCTGACGCTCAAGGTGGCGCTGGGCCAGTTCACCCCGCCGCTGGCCGTGAACCTCATGGTCTCGTGCCGCATTGCCGGCGTGCGCATGGAATCGACCGTGCGCTGGGTCGGCTGGATGCTGTTCGCCATGTTCCTCGTGATGGTGCTGGTGATCGCCTTCCCGCCGCTGGCGCTGTGGCTGCCGGCACGCCTCGGTTACTGATGGGTAGTAACAACCACTACACCGATTTGTCTTTGAAACGCCAAAATTGATCCCAGGAGACTGACAACATGAAACTGCGCACCTTCCTCACGTCCGCCGTGGCCGCCGCCGCGGCACTGGCCTTCACCGCCCCGGACGCACTCGCCCAGACCGCCTACAAGAGCGAATACCGCATGTCCCTAGTGCTGGGCACCGCCTTCCCCTGGGGCAAGGGCGGCGAGCTGTGGGCCAACAAGGTGCGCGAGCGCACGCAGGGCCGCATCAACATCAAGCTCTACCCCGGCGTCTCATTGATCCAGGGCGACCAGACACGCGAGTTCTCGGCGCTGCGCCAGGGCGTGATCGACATGGCCGTGGGCTCCACCATCAACTGGTCGCCCCAGGTCAAGCAGCTCAACCTGTTCTCCCTGCCCTTCCTGATGCCCGACTATGCCGCCGTGGACGCTCTGACCCAGGGCGAGGTGGGCAAGAGCATCTTTGCCACGCTGGACAAGGCCGGCGTGGTGCCGCTCGCCTGGGGCGAGAACGGCTACCGCGAGATCTCCAACTCCAAGAAGGCCATCAAGACGCCCGAGGACTTGAAGGGCCTGAAGATCCGCGTGGTGGGCTCGCCCCTGTTCCTTGACACCTTCACTGCCTTGGGTGCCAACCCCACTCAGATGAGCTGGGCCGACGCCCAGCCCGCCATGGCCAGCGGTGCCGTGGACGGCCAGGAGAACCCGATTGCCGTCTACATGGCGGCCAAGCTGCACACCGTGGCGCAGAAGCACGTGACCATGTGGGGCTATATCAATGACCCGCTGATCTTCGTGGTCAACAAGGACATCTGGAACTCCTGGACGCCGGCCGACCGCGAGATCGTCAAGCAGGCCGCCATCGACGCCGGCAAGGAAGAGATCGCCATCGCGCGCAAAGGCATGGTCGAGGCCGACAAGCCCCTGCTCAAGGACATCGCCGCCAATGGCGTGACCGTGACCCAACTGTCCCCCGCCGAGCGCGAAGCGTTTGTGAAGGCCACGCGCCCTGTGTTCGAGAAGTGGAAGGGCCAGATCGGTGCCGACCTGGTGAACCAGGCCGAAAAGGCGATTGCCGCGCGCAAGCAATAAGCAAATCAGCGCATAAGCACATGCTGGCAACCGATAAGACTCTGTTTGCGCTCTCCCAGGGGTCGCGCAGCGGACTTGGCGGGCGGGGTGCAAGGCGCGGTGCGCAGTTGATATCTCGGCTATCAACAAGCGCCGCAACGCCGCAGACCGCCCGCCAAGGCCACTGCCCGAAGGGTTGGGCCGAAATCGGGCGATTGGACGCCCCGGCTGCTTGCATGGGCATGGGCCCATGCGGCACATCCGAAGCATCCACCCATCCCGATTGCGCCCCAACGCGATCCCCTGCGAGATCATAAGCAGGTTGTCAGGGCGGCCAGCGCGTGGACCCGCTGCCGCACAATCCGAGGCGCTCCCCGTGACAAGGGTGCGCCTTTTTCGTGGGCAAGGGGTGCTGGCCCGATGCTTGCAAGCGCCGCTGCGGTGCAGGGAATGTGCGTCCGCCTGACAAAGTCCCGCCAGCAGGCTCCGGTTTTGCCAACTTTATCGAGCGTTCACATATGCGCCCCACAATGCCTCCAACTCTGACTCACCGTCTCCCATGCCGTTCCTTCTGAATGCCGTCCGTCCGGCTGCCACGGGCTCGCTGACGCCGGCCGCCTCCTTCGCCCGCCCTGCCCGCCCCCTGCCCCGGCCGAGCCCGGCATGGGTGCGAACCTGCCTGGCGGTCCTGTGCATCGGCGGCCTGGTGGCCTGCTCCGGCAAGGACCAGCCCCCCCAGGCCGGTGCGGGCGGCAAGCCCGCGGGCGAGCCGACGGTGGGCGTGGTGGTGCTGGCCACCGAAAGCCAGACGCTGAGCACGGAGCTGCCGGGCCGCACGGCGGCGTTCCAGAACGCCGATATCCGCCCGCAGGTCAACGGCATCATCCAGAAGCGGCTGTTCACCGAGGGCGCACTGGTCAAGGCCGGCCAGCCGCTGTACCAGGTGGACCCGGCCACCTACGAGGCCGCCCAGGCCAGCGCGCAGGCCGCGCTCGCCAAGGCCCAGGCCACGGCCCGGACCGCCCAGGTCAATGCCAAGCGCAACGCCGAGCTGGTGGAAATCGACGCCATCAGCCGCCAGGTCTTCGACGAAAGCCAGGCGGCAGTACAGCAGACCCAGGCCGACGTGGGCGTGGCGCAGGCCGCGCTGGATGCGGCGCGCATCAATATGCGCTCCACGCGCAGCCTGGCGCCCAGGTCCGGGCGCATCGGGCTGTCGAGCGTCACCGCCGGTGCCCTGGTCACGGCGAACCAGGCCACGGCACTGGCCACCATCCAGCAGCTCGACCCGATCCAGGTGGACATCACGCAATCCAGCTCGGACCTGCTGCAGTTGCGCAGACAGTGGCAAGAGGGCAAGTTCACGCGCGTGGATTCCAACCAGGCCAAGGTGAAGCTCATTCTGGAAGACGGGTCCACCTACGAAAAGGAAGGCACCTTGCAGTTCACCGGCACCGCCGTGAACCCGACGTCGGGTGCGATCACCCTGCGGGCGACCTTCCCCAACCCTGATCACTTCCTGATGCCCGGCATGTACGTGCGCTCCCAGCTGGCCACCAGCGTCGCACCGCAGGCGCTGCTCCTGCCCCAGGAGGCCGTGATCCGCAACCCCGCCGGCGAGCCCAGCGTGCAGGTGGTGGGCGAGGACAACAAGCTCACCAAGCGCCCGGTGGAACTCGGCCAGGCCGTGGGCAACCGCTGGCTGGTGATCTCGGGCGTCAAGGCCGGGGAAAAGGTGATGGTGGACGGCTTCCAGAAAGCCCGCGTGGGCCAGACGGTCAAGCCCACGGTGGTCAAGCCACGCGACAAGACCGCACCCGCGGCGGCCACGGCCTCTTCGGCCGCAGCCAGTTCCTGAGGCGCGATGCGCGCACCGCCCCGCCCGACCTGCGACCCCACCACCCCTACGCTGATCCATGGCCCAGTTCTTCATCAACCGCCCGGTCTTCGCCTGGGTGCTGTCCATCGTCATCATGCTGGCGGGTGCGATGTCCATCTTCACGCTGCCGCTGGAGCAGTACCCTGACATCGCGCCACCGCGCGTGACCATCAACACCACCTACACGGGTGCCTCGGCGGGCACGGTCGACAACTCGGTGACCCAGGTGATAGAGCAGCAGCTCAAGGGCATCGACAGCCTGCTGTACATGGGATCGACCAGCGACTCGGCCGGCCGCTCGCGCACCACCCTGACCTTCGCCCCCGGCGCCAACATCGACGTGGCCCAGGTGCAGGTGCAGAACAAGCTGCAGGCGGCCATGAACCGCCTGCCCGAGGCCGTCAAGAGCCGCGGCGTGTTCGTGAACAAGGGCGGCCAGGACTTCCTGGTGACCTATGTGTTCACCTCGCCCGACCCGACCGTGACCCAGGTGGCCATTGGTGACTACATCTCCAGCAACGTGGTGGACGTTATCGCCCGACTGGACGGCGTGGGCGACGTGACCGTGTTCGGCACCTCCTATGCCATGCGCATCTGGATCGACCCGGCGAAGATGGAGAAGTTCGCGCTCATGCCGTCGGACCTGATCACCGCGCTCAATGCCCAGAACGCCCAGGTCTCGGCCGGCCAGCTCGGCCAGCAGCCCGCACCGGCAGGACAGATGCTCAACGCCACGATCACTGCACGCACCAAGCTGCAGACGGTGGAGGAGTTCGAGCGCATCGTCCTGAAGTCCGGCACCGATGGCTCGGTGGTAACAATGGCCGACGTGGCACGCGTGGCGCTGGAGGCGGACAACCTTACGGTCAAGTCGCGCCTGAACGGGCAACCGGGCGCCGGTATCGGCATCGTGCTGGCCGACGGTGCCAACGCAATGGACGTGGCCGACGCCGTGGCGCGCAAGATGAAGGAGCTCGAGCCCTTCTTCCCGGACGGCATCAACGGCGTTGTCAGCTCCGACTCCACGCCCTTTGTGCGCGCCTCCATCGAGGAAGTGGTCAAGACGCTGGCCGAGGCCATGCTGCTTGTGGTGATCGTGATGTTCATCTTCCTGCAGAACTTCCGCGCGACGATGATCCCGGCGATTGCCGTGCCGGTGGTGCTGCTGGGCACCTTCGGCGTGCTCTCGGCCCTGGGCTACTCGATCAACATGCTGACCATGTTCGCCATGGTGCTGGCCATCGGCCTGCTGGTGGACGATGCCATCGTGGTGGTGGAGAACGTGGAGCGCGTGATGAGCGAGGAAGGCCTGCCGCCCAAGGAGGCCACGCGCAAGTCGATGAAGGAAATCACGCCCGCGCTGGTGGGCATCGGCCTCACGCTGTCGGCGGTGTTCATCCCCATGGCGTTCTTCACCGGATCGACCGGCGTGATCTACCGCCAGTTCTCGATCACCATCGTCTCGGCCATGGCGCTGTCGGTGTTCGTGGCGCTGACGCTCACGCCGGCATTGTGCGCAACCCTGCTCAAGCCCATCGAGAAGGGTCACCACGCGGCGCACGACGGCCCGCCGCGGCGCGGCCTGCTGGGCCTGAGCGACCGCTTCTTCGCCTGGTTCAACCGCAGCTTCGACAGCACGGCCAACCGCTACCAGCGCGCCGTGGGCGGGCTGCTCAGGCGCAGCCTGCGCATGGTGGTCATCTACCTGGTGATCCTGCTCGCCGTGGCCTTCCTGTTCAAGAAGTTGCCAACGTCCTTCCTGCCCAATGAGGACCAGGGCTTCGTCTCGGCGACCATCACGCTGCCCTCGGGTGCCACCGACGAACGCCTGGGTGTGGTTCTCGATGAGAGCAAGGACTACTTCCTGGCCAAGCCCGAAGTGTTGCGCGTGAACTCGATTGCCGGCAACAACGGCAACCAGAACTCGGGCAACATGTTCATCCGGCTCAAGCCCTGGGCGGAGCGTCCGCTGCGCAGCCAGTCCGCCGAGATCATCGCGAGCCAGGCCACCAAGGACCTTGCCAAGATCCGCGATGCCCGCATCTTCGTGACCCTGCCGCCCGCCGTGCGCGGCCTGGGGTCGAGCGCGGGCATCAACTTCATGATCAAGGACCTCAACGGGCTGGGGCAGGAAGCTCTCGTCGCCGCCAAGGACCAGCTGATCGAACTGACCCGCCAGAACCCGATCCTCACCAATGTGCGAACCACCAACTTTGACAACACCTCGGAGCTCAAGGTCACCATCGACGACCGCAAGGCCGCCGCCCAGGGGTTGACCACCGCGGACATCAACGGCGTGCTCTCCAGCGCCATGGGCGGCACCTACGTGAACGACTTCGTGCACCAGGGCCGCGTCAAGCGCGTGTATGTGCAGGGCGATGCGCCCTACCGCATGCTGCCGCAGGACATCGGCCACTGGAGCGTGCGCAACCGCAACGGCGAAATGGTGCCCTTCTCGACCTTTGCCACCACGTCGTGGACCAATGGCCCGCCGCAACTCATGCGCTACAACGGCAGCCCTGCACTTGAAATGCAGGCCGAAACGGCGCCCGGCGCGAGCTCGGGCGACGCCATGGTGGCCATCGAGGAAATCATGAAGAAGCTGCCGCCCGGCATCGGCATGGAGTGGACGGGCGCATCGCTGCAGGAGCGCCGCTCGGGCTCGCAGGCCCCCTTGCTCTACGCCGTCTCCATCCTCTTCGTGTTCCTGTGCCTGGCGGCCCTGTACGAAAGCTGGAGCGTGCCCTTCTCGGTGATGCTGGCCGTGCCACTGGGCGTGATCGGCGCCCTGCTGGCCACCTACACGCGCGGCATGACCAACGACGTGTACTTCCAGGTGGGGCTGCTCACTACCGTGGGGCTGGCGTCCAAGAACGCCATCCTGATCGTGGAGTTCGCGGTACAGCTGCAGGAACAGGGCAAGAACCTGTACGACGCCACGGTGGAGGCCGTGCGCATGCGCCTGCGGCCCATCCTCATGACCTCGCTGGCCTTCGGCTTCGGCGTGCTGCCCCTGGCCATCGGCACGGGCGCGGGTGCGGGCGGCCGCCAGGCCATCGGCACGGGCGTGCTGGGCGGCATGGTGGCGTCCACCGTCCTCGGGCTGTTCTTCGTACCCGTGTTCTTCCTGCTGGTGCGTTCGTGGTTCAGCGCGCGCAAGAAGCCGGCCCCGCACCAGCCTGCGGGCGAGGTGGCGGAGGCCCAGGCATGACGACGCCCTGCACGCCCTCTTCGCGCCCGGTTGCCCCTTTTCGCATGCCCAAAGCGCTTTTGACACCCCTGTGCGCCCTGCTGATTCTGGCAGGCTGCACCAACCTGGCCCCCAGCTACGAGCGCCCCGCTGCGCCTGTGCCCGCGGCGCTGGACAATGCCGCCACCCAGCCGGGCGCTGGCGCGGCCGCCTACGTCCCGCTGGGCTGGGATGCCGTGGTGCAGTCCGGGCAGTTGCGCGAGGTCATCACCCTGGCGCTGCAGAACAACCGCGACCTGCGCTCCGCGGCCCTGGCCATCGAGCGCGCCCAGGCCCAGTACGGCGTGAGCCGTGCCGATCGCCTGCCCAGCGTGAACGGCACGGCCCAGGGCAACCGCACCCGCACTGCCGCGGACCTGACCACCGCCGGGCGCTCGCAGATCAGCGAGCAGTACAGCGCGCAACTGGGCATCACGAGCTACGAGCTCGACTTCTTCGGCCGCGTGCGCAACCTCAACGAGGCCGCACTGCAGGAGGTGCTGCGCACCACCGACAGCCAGCGCAGCGTGCAGCTGAGCCTGGTGGCCGAGGTCACCAGCGCCTGGCTCAACCTGGCCGCCGACCAGGCGCGCCTGGAGCTGGCCAGGGAAACCCTGCGCTCGCGCGAGGCCTCGTATTCCCTGACTGAGCGCACGCACCGCCTGGGTGGCACCTCGGGCCTGGTGCTGGCGCAGAACCAGACCACGGTGGACAGCGCACGCGCCGACGTCGCCGCCTTCACCAGCCAGGTGGCGCGCGACCGCAATGCGCTGCAATTGCTGGTGGGCTCGCCCGTACCGGCGGCCCTGCTGCCCGTGGTGCAACCCGTGCCCCCGGTGCCGGCCGCGGCCCAGGTACCAGACGAACGGCGCAGCGAGCGTGTGACCCAGGCCGCAGCACCTGCGCCCATGCTGCGTGAAAATGCCCTGCAGCTCCTGGCCGTGCCTGCACAGATCCCCTCGAGCGTGCTGCTGGCACGCCCCGACGTGATGGCGGCCGAGCGCAGCCTGCAGGCCACCTACGCCAATATCGGCGCGGCACGCGCGGCCTTCTTCCCCAGCATCTCGCTCACGGCCAGCGTGGGCACGGCGAGCACGGAGCTCTCGGGCCTGTTCGGCAGCGGCAACCTGCTGTGGAGCTTCGTGCCGCAGATCCGCCTGCCGATCTTCGATGGCGGCCGCAACCAGGCCAACCTGGAGGTGGCCCAGGCCAATCAGCGCATTGCGCTCACGCAGTACGAAAAGGTCATCCAGACCGCGTTCCGCGAGGCCGCCGACGCCCTGGCCGAGCGCGCCACGCTGACGGACCGCATCACGGCGCAGACCTCGCTGCTGGCCGCCACCGAACGGGTCTATGCCCTGTCGGAAGCGCGCTTCAAGGCCGGTGCCGACAACTACCTCACGGTGCTGGACGCGCAGCGCACGCTGTATGCGGCGCAGCAGACCCTGCTGAGCCTGCAGCTGGCCGAGCAGACCAACCGCATCACCTTGTACAAGGTACTCGGCGGGGGCTGAGCCCCCGGCGACATGGTTATTACCGGGCGGGGGCTGAGCCCCCAGACCATCACACGGGCGATACCGGCGCCTCGCCCGCCAGGTGCCGGCGCGCGTTCTCGACGAAGCGGTCCACCGAGGCCTGCACGGCTTCGGGCGACCAGCCGCCCACGTGGGGAGTGAGCACCACCGTGTCCAGGTCTTGCAGTTCTGCCGGAGGCGCGGGCTCGCTCTCGTAGACGTCCAGACCCGCGCCCGCCACGCGCCCCTCGCGCAAAGCGCTGGCCAGCGCGGCAGTGTCGATCACGGTGCCGCGCGCAATGTTGACCACATAGCCGCGCGGCCCCAGCGCGTCGAGCACCTGGGCATTGACCAGGTGCTGGGTGCCCGGGCCGCCGGGCGTGGCCACCACCAGGAAATCGGCCCACTCGGCCAGCGACTTCACATCGCCGAAGTAGCGGTAGGGCACGTCCGTGCGCTCGCTGCGGTTGTGGTAGCCCACCTGCAGGTCGAAACCCAGCGCGCGCTGGGCGATCTTCTTGCCGATGGTGCCCAGGCCGACGATGCCGATGCGCTTGTGCGAAACATTCGGTGGCAGCGGCAGTGACGTGCGCCACACGCCTGCACGGGTGGCAGCATCCAGCTTGGGAATGCCGCGCACGGCGGCGATCAGCAGGCCGACGGCATGGTCGGCCACGCAGTCGTCGTTGGTGCCGGCGCCATTGGCCACCACGATGCCGCGCGCCTTGGCATGCGCCACCGCGATGTTCTCGTAGCCCGCGCCCAGCGCGCAGACCAGGGTGAGGGCTGGCAGCGCATCGATCTGCGCGGCGGTGAGGCCCACCGAGCCGATGGTGAGCACCACGCGCACGCGACTGCCGTGCTCGGCGATGGCGGCCTGGTGCTGCGGGGCATCGGGCGCATACACCAGATCGAAGGTTTCCGACAATTGGGCGCAGTGCTCTTCCGACAGGAAAGACAGGGCAAGCAGGACAGGTTTCATGGCAGTGGAATCAAAGGGAAATCAAAAGCGGTTCCGATGAATGGAGGCCGGCTTCATGCCGCGCCATCGCTTTGCTGCAGCGCCCACATGCTGGCGTAGCGCCCGCGCTGGGCAAGCAACTCGGCATGCGTGCCGCGTTCGACGATGCGGCCGGCGTCCATGACCAGGATCTCGTGCGCATCGACCACCGTGGACAGCCGGTGCGCGATCAGCAGCGTGGTCTTGTTCTGGGCGGCGCTCTGCAGCTCGGACTGGATGGCGCGCTCGTTGGCCGAGTCGAGCGCCGAGGTGGCCTCGTCGAAGATCAGGATGGGCGGGTTCTTGAGCAGGGTGCGGGCAATCGCCACGCGCTGCTTTTCGCCGCCCGAGAGCTTGAGCCCGCGCTCACCCACCATGGCCCCGTAGCCGGCAGGTGTGCTGGCGATGAAGTCATGGATGCGCGCCGAGCGGGCGGCAGCCTCCACCTCGGCCTGGCTGGCGCCGGTGCGGCCATAGGCGATGTTGTAGGCGATGGTGTCGTTGAAGAGCACGGTGTCCTGCGGCACGATGCCGATCGCCTGGCGCACGCTGGCCCGCGTGACCGCGCGGATCTCCTGCCCGGCGATGGTGATGCGCCCCTGCTGGATGTCGTAGAAGCGGTAGAGCAGCCGCGCCAGGGTGGACTTGCCCGAACCCGAGGGCCCGACCACGGCCACCGTCTTGCCCGCCGGGATCTCGAAGCTCACACCCTGCAGGATGGGCCGGCCGTTGGGAACGCCCTCGGCACTGCGCGAGGCATCGTAGGCAAAGTGCACGCTCTCGAAGCGCACGGTGGGCCGGTCCAGGCCCGTGAGCGGCTGGGCTCCGGGGGCATCGGCCACCTCGCGCTCCTTGTCCATCAGCACGAACATCTTGTCCAGGTCGGTCAGGCTTTGCTTGATCTCGCGGTAGATCACGCCCAGAAAGTTGAGCGGTATGTACAGCTGGATCATGAAGGCGTTGACCATGACCAGGTCGCCCAATGTCATGCGGCCATCGACTACCCCTTGCGTGGCGCGCCAGAGCATGGCCACCAGGCCGATGGCGATGATCAGCTGCTGGCCGGCGTTGAGCATGGACAGCGTGGTCTGGCTCTTGAGGCGCGCGCGGCGCAGCCGCTCCAGGCTCTCATCGTAGCGCTGCGCCTCGAAGCCTTCGTTGTTGAAGTACTTGACGGTCTCGTAGTTGAGCAGCGAATCCACGGCCTTGGTGTGCGCGGCCGAGTCGAACTCGTTGGCCTCGCGCCGGAACTGGGTGCGCCATTCGGTCACCAGTACCGTGAACAGGATGTAGACACCCAGGGCCGCCAGCGTGATCCAGGCAAACCAGGCATCGAACTTGACGGCCAGCACGGTGAGCACCAGCACCACCTCGACCAGGGTGGCGACCACGTTGAACAGGGTGAAGGAGATCAGCGACTCGATGCCGCGCACGCCGCGCTCGATGTCGCGCGTCATGCCGCCGGTCTGGCGCTCCAGGTGGAAGCGCAGGCTCAACGCGTGCAGGTGCTCGAAGGTCTGCAGCGCGATGGAACGCGCCGCACCCTGTGTGGCCTTGGCGAACACCAGTTCGCGCAGCTCACTGAAGATGGAGGTGGACAGGCGCAGCGCGCCATAGGCCAGCAGCAGCCCCACGGGCACCACAAGCAGGGCCGCAGGCTCGCCCAGCTTGACGTCCATGGCATCGACCAGGGTCTTGAGCAGCACGGGCACGCCCACGTTGGCCATTTTGGCGCCCACCATGAAGACGATGGCCGCGACCACGCGCCATTTGTACTGCCACAGGTAGGGCAGCAGGCGGCCGATGGTGGCCCAGTCGGAAGGAGGGGGGGCAGCGGCCAAAGCCGGTGCCTGGGCGGGGTGGGGTTCGCCGACAGGGCGCATGGGGGACAATTCCGGTTGTTGTTTTTACCGACCCGGCTGGCGCCTGTGTGGTTGTTACCGGGGCCGGCCCCGGAGTCCACCCGTGGTGTCCCCCGCATCCGCGCCAGCCCCAACCGAGATTGTGCCCATGTCCGAGAATTTCAGCCCACCCGCCGCCCAATTGCCCACCGACAAGGAACTGGTGCTCAAGGTGATCCCCATGCCCGCGGACACCAATGGCAATGGCGACATCTTCGGCGGCTGGGTCATGGCGCAGGTCGATCTGGCCGGCTCCGTGCTGCCGGCACGCTACATGCAGGGCCGCATGGCCACCGTGGCGGTCAATGAGTTCATCTTCAAGCAGCCGGTGCGTGTGGGCGACATCCTGTCGTTCTTCTCGTCGATCACACGCGTGGGCAACACCTCGGTCACCGTGCAGGTGGAGGTGTATGCCGAGCGCTTTGCCGACCAGGGGCGCTACGTCAAGGTGACCGAAGCGCGCCTGACCTATGTGGCCATCGATGACGAAGGCCGTCCACGACCGGTTCCGCGCCCTGCGGGTGAGCGCGCAAAGCCCGGGGCATGAGCCGGGCTCCTTGACGGACCTGCTTGTCCTGGCCTGCGGGCGATCAGGCAGCCACCGCCATTGCCGAGGGCTCGGCGCGCACGGGTTGCGCGGTGCTGCGCAAGGCAGACGACGAATGGCCCGAGCCGATGCCCGATTCGATCTCGCCAGCCAACTGGCCGCCCTCTTCCACCACCAGCTTGCCGTAGCGGATCTTGCCGTTGACCTTGCCGCTGCTGTAGATAACGAGCTTCTGGCGCACGGTGAGCGTGCCATTGAACTCGCCATGGATTTCGGCAATATCGATCTCGGCCGAGCCGCGGAAGGCTCCGTGCTCGGAAATCTGGATCACGCGCGAGTCCATGGTGGCCTCCACCGTGCCCTCGACCACCAGCGTGTCGCAATCGGTGATCTCCACGCCCTTGAGCTTGATGTTGGGCCCCACCGTGAGCTTGCTGCCCGTGGAATCCGCGGCCGCCGAAGGTTTGGCCAGGGCCGGGCTGACCGGCGCCGACGAGGGAGCGGTGGTGGCGGCGGCGGAAGAACTGGTCAGCGGGCTGTTCAGGCCGGTGGAGCTGGAAGGACTGTGGCGGGGCTGAAACGACTCGGGTTCACGCTTGCCAAAGAAGGGGTTTTGCACGGCCATCGGTACTCCTTGAAAAGAGCTTTCATCGTAGGAGTGCACCTACGCGACGGATGCGTGCATTGCGCAAGAACCGTAACCAAACGGTTCACCCGTAGCATGCGCTTGCAATGTTTGCGGGCACTCACATCCAGTGAGTTACATATTTCAAAGGGATGCCTTCTGTCTCGGCCTCGGGTCAGGACACGATGTAGGCCGCCGCCCCCGCGGACATGATCTCTCCGTTCGGCCCCTTGAACTCCATGCGTGTGGTGGCCACGCGCGAGCCCAGGCGCAGCACCTCGGCATGCAGCGTGAAGTGGCTGCCGATGCCGGGGCGCAGGTAGTCGATGCGCAGATCGATGGTACCGAGCTTGGCAAAGCGGTGCAGGCGCTGCTCGGGCGCTTCGTCCATGTGGCGCCCGCCGATGGCCGCCATCACGGCCAGGCCGCCCATGGCATCGAGCCCGGCGCTGATCACGCCGCCATGCACCCGGTTGTAGGCATAGTGGCCCACCAGCTCGGGCTTCATGTCGATGCGCCCTTCCACCCGCTCGGGGTGCAGGCCGGTGATCTTCAGGCCCAGCACCTGGTTGAAGACGATCTTTTCCTCGAAGATGGATTTCAGGCCGGCCACGAATTCGGGCTCGAATTCCTGCGGCACTGCGGTGCTGGTCTTGCTCATGGTGTTCCTGTGCGGTGTCTCCGTGCGCTCTTCAATGGATAGCAGGCCATGCCACCACGGAAAGCGTTCCCGGTCATTTTCAATCAAAACTTTCCGTGCCGCCCTGGCCCGCGGTGAAGCGCGCTGCGCCCTGGAGCGCTTCGGCCAGGCAGGCGCGTCCGCCCTGCCATTCCTGCAGTAGCGCATCGGCCAATGGCAGGCCCTCCTGGGCGATGGCGCTGGCCCGGTCCGCACGCAATGTGGCCTGCGGAAACGCGGCGATTTCATGCGCCAGTGCCAGGGCAGCCGCCAGCGCCTGGCCGGATGGCACCACGCGGTTGCACAGGCCCATCTGCAGGGCTTCCTGCGCCTCCACCTTGCGGCCCGTGAGGATCAGGTCCAGCGCGCGCGACAGACCCACCAGGCGCGGCAGCCGCACCGTGCCGCCGTCGATCAGCGGCACGCCGAAGCGCCGGCAGTACACGCCGAAGTAGGCGTCCTCTTCCATGACGCGCAGGTCGCACCACAGGGCCAGCTCCATGCCGCCGGCCACGGCGGCACCGGTGACAGCCGCCACCACGGGTTTGGACAGCTGCAGCCGGCTCGGGCCCATGGGACCGGCAGGGTCCGGTGTAGCGGCCGCATAGTCGAGCGCCTCGGCCAAGGCCTCGGGCGACGTGCCCTCGGCCTGCAGCCGCGCGCCCGACTGCAGATCCCAGCCCGCGCAGAAGTGGCCGCCCGCGCCATGGAACACGGCCACGTCGGCCGTGCCGTCACGCTCGAACGCGAGAAAGGCCGCATGCAGCGCACGCGCCGTGGCGGCATCGACCGCGTTGCGCACTTGCGGCCGGCGCAGTGTCACCAGCGTGACACGGCCTTGCTTGTCTACCTCGATGGACATGGACTCCTCCACGCGCCGCATAGGACGCAACCCTTATTGCGCGCCCCTTGGCAAAGGGACAACATGCGCGGTGCCTTGGCGGTGCCCGCACTCAGGGTTAGCCCCGAGTGCAGCAGGGGCTGCGCGCAGGCACCATTATTTATGCAAAGCAATTGCTTTGTATAAATATTCCGGAGGGCCAGTGTGCAATTTGTGCAACTGTTGATCAGCGGAGTCGCCCAGGGGTGCATCTACGGCCTGATCGCGCTCGGCTTCGTGCTCATCTACAAGGCCACGGAAACCGTGAGCTTCGCCCAGGGCGAACTCATGATGCTGGGCGCCTTCTGCGGCCTGGCGCTGATGACGGTGCTCGGCTTTCCCTTCTGGGTGGCGGTGCTGGCCAGCATCGCGGCCATGGGCCTGTTCGGCACCGTGCTCGAACGCGTGGTGATCCGCCCCATCCTGGGACAACCCGCTTTCTCCATCGTCATGCTCACCATCGGCATCGGCTATGTGCTACGCGGCCTGGTGACCATGATCCCCGCCATCGGCACCGAAACGCACACCCTGCCCGTGCCCTACAAGGACCTGGCGTTCAAGCTCGGCGCGCTGGTGCTCAACGCCGAGCAACTGGCCGTGATCGCGGCCACCGGCGTGCTGTGCGCGCTGCTGTTCGCGCTGTTCCGCTACAGCAAGCTGGGCATTGCGATGCAGGCCTCGTCGCAGAACCAGTTGGCGGCCTACTACCTGGGCATTCCCGTGCAGCGCCTGAACGGCCTGGCCTGGGGCCTGGCCGCCGCCGTGGCGGCCGTGGCCGGGCTGCTGCTGGCGCCCATCACCTTCGTGCACGCCAATATGGGGCTGATCGGGCTCAAGGCCTTTCCGGCCGCCGTGGTGGGCGGCTTCGGCAGCTTGCCGGGCGCCATCGTGGGCGGCCTGGTGATCGGCATCGTGGAATCGTTCTCGGGCTTTTACCTGCCCGACGGATTCAAGGACACCGCGGCCTACATCGTGGTGCTCATCATGCTGATGGTGCGGCCCAACGGCCTGTTCGGCGAGAAACTCAGAAAGAAAGTCTGACCCATGCGCTTTCTTTTCAAGACCTCCTACGAGCAGGATCTGCGGCTGGCCAAGCACGGCGGGCATGTGTTCTGGTACGGGCTGCTGGGCCTGGCCCTGGTGGTAGCGCCCTGGGTGGCACCCGAGTACTGGCTGGCGCAGCTGACCTTCGTGCTCATCTACGCCATCGTCGGCCTGGGGCTGATGCTGCTGGCGGGCTTCACGGGGCTGTTCTCGCTCGGGCATGCGGCCTTCCTGGGCGTCGGGGCCTACACGCAGGCGGTGCTCACGGGCATGGGCTGGCCGTTCGCGCTGTCGCTGGCCTGCGCGGCGGGCCTGTCCGCCGCGGTGGGGGTGATCGTGGGCCTGCCGGCGCTGCGCGTGAAGGGCATCTACCTGGGCATGGCCACCTTGTCGTTCGGCTTCATCGTCGAGGAAGTGTTCGCGCGCTGGGAATCGGTCACGGGCGGCAACTCGGGCAAGCACCTGGTGCCACCCGAGATCTGGGGTTTCAAGTTCGAATCCACCGAATCGTTCTACTTCCTGTGCTTGGGTGTTGCCGTGGTCAGCACCCTGGCCATCCTGAACCTGCTGCGCTCGCCCACGGGCCGGGCCTTCGTGGCCATCCGCGATTCGGAAATCTCGGCGCAGAGCATGGGCATCCACCTGGCGCGCTACAAGACGCTGTCGTTCTCGCTCTCGGCCGCGCTGGCCGGCATCGGCGGCGCGCTGTATGCACACAAGCTGCAGTTCATCTCGCCCGACCAGTTCAACATCCTGCAGTCCATCGACCTCTTGCTCATGATCGTGATCGGCGGGCTGGGTTCGGTGCACGGGGCCTTCCTGGGCGCGATCTTCCTGATCTCCATGCCGCAGCTCATCTCGCTGGGCAAGGACTGGCTTCCCGCCACCATCGGCCAGGCGCCCGGGCTGCAGGCCGTGGTCTATGGCGCCGTGCTGATCCTGTTCGTGCTGTTCGAACCCATGGGCCTGTACGGTCGCTGGCTCAAGGTGCGCACCTGGCTGCAGTTGTTCCCGTTCTACCGCAAGGGCCTGTTCAAGCGGCAGAAGTCCTTTCAGAAATCGGACAGGCTGAAATGACTGACGACATCCTGCTCAGCGCCCAGAACCTCAGCGTGCGCTTCGGCGGCGTGCTGGCGGTGAACAACGTGGGCTTCGAGGTACGCCGCGGCGAGGTGTTCACCCTGATCGGCCCCAACGGTGCGGGCAAGACAACGGTGTTCAACCTCATCAGCCGCATCTACACCCCCACCACCGGCACCATCGCCTACGCTGGGCCAAACGGCATGCTGCCGCTGACCGACCAGCCGCCGCACAAGGTGGCGGGCCTGGGCATTGCGCGCACCTTCCAGAACATCGAGCTGTTCGAACACGCCAGCGTGCTGCACAACCTCTTGATCGGCCGCCACACGCGGCGCGAGACCGGGCTGTGGGCCGACATGCTGTTCACCCGCCGCGTGCGCGATGCCGAGGTGCGGGCGCGCGAGAAGGCCGAGGAGATCATCGACTTCCTGGACCTGCAGCACTACCGCGACACGCTGGTGGCCGGCCTGCCCTACGGCGTGCGCAAGGTGGTGGAGCTGGCCCGGGCGCTGTGCACCGAACCGCGCCTGCTGCTGCTGGACGAGCCCTCCTCGGGCCTCAACGTGGAGGAGACCGACGACATGGCCTTCTGGATCCAGGACATCCAGCACGAACTGGGCATCACCGTGCTGATGGTGGAGCACGACATGTCGCTGGTGTCCAAGGTGTCCGACCGCGTGCTGGCCATGAACCAGGGCGAGGTGGTGGCCATGGGCACGCCGCGCGAGGTGCAATCGCACCCCGGCGTGATCGAGGCCTATCTGGGCACCATCGACGACGTGAGCAACCTGCGCCGCCCGGCGGGCAGCGCACCGGCAAGGGTGGCACGATGACCGTCATTCCGTTTCCCGGACAACCTGGCACTGGCACCGCAGAGGACACGCCGCTGCTGCGCCTGCAGAACGTGGAAAGCGCCTATGGCCCCATCAAGGCCATCCGCGGCGTGAGCCTGCAGGTGCAGCGTGGCGAGATCGCGGCCGTGCTGGGCAGCAATGGCGCGGGCAAGACCACCATCCTCAAGACCATCTCGGGCATCATCGACCCGCGCCGCGGCTCCATCGAGTTCCAGGGTGCCAACATCACGGCCAACGACCCGGCTGCCATCGTGCGCCGGGGCCTGGTGCACGTGCCCGAGGGGCGCGAGGTGTTCGCGCTGCTCTCGGTGCGCGCCAACCTGCTCATGGGAGCCTACACGCGCAGCGATGCCGATGCCGTGGCACGCGACCTGGAGGCGGTGTACGGCTACTTCCCCCTCCTCAAGGAGCGCGCGGCGCAGGACGCGGGCCTGCTCTCGGGCGGTCAGCAGCAGATGCTGGCGATCTCGCGCGCGCTCATGGCCGCCCCCGAGCTGATTCTGCTCGACGAGCCCAGCCTGGGCCTGTCGCCCAAGCTCACCAAGGAGATCTTCGAGATCGTGGTGCGCATCAACCGCGAGCGCGGCACCACGATGCTGCTGGTGGAACAGAACGCCAACATGGCGCTGAACGCGGCCGACTACGGTTATGTGCTCGAGAACGGCCGCATCGTGATGGAGGACACCTGCGAACGCCTGCGTGACAAGGAGGACATCAAGGAGTTCTACCTGGGCATGCAGGAAGCCGGTGCCCGCGGTGAACGGCGCTGGAAAAAGAAGAAGACCTGGCGATGAAGGAGCACTTCGCATGAGCGGCTTGTGGGAACTGGCCCACTACGAGACCGGCACGGGCGTCATGACGCCTGGCAACACCGTCCCGGAAATCTTCCTGAACGCCGTCAAGGCCCGGGGTGATCAGGTCTGGATGCGCGAGAAAAAGCTCGGCATCTGGCGCGAATGGACATGGCGCCGTGTCGGCGAGCAGGTGCGCGAGGTCTCGATGGGCCTGGCTGCGCTGGGTTTTGAACCCGGCCACTGCGCATCGGTACTGGCCAATACCATGGTCGAATGGGTGGTGGCTGACCTCGGCACCCTGTGTGCGGGTGGTGTCACCAACGGCATCTACCCGACGGACAGCCAAGGCCAGGTCGAATACCTGTGCACCGACTCCGAGACCCGCATCATCTTTGTCGAAGATGATGAACAGCTCGACAAGGTGCTGTCCGTGCGCGAGCGACTGCCGCTGCTGCAGTGGATTGTGGTGTTTGACACCGAAGGGCTGCAGGGCCTGAAGGACCCCCAGGTCATCAGCCTGGAAGCCCTGCGTGAGAAAGGCCGGGCCCACGACAAGGCACACCCTGGGCTCTTCGAGGAACGCAGCCGCTGCCGCACGCCGGAAGACCTGGCGGTGCTGGTCTATACCTCCGGCACCACCGGCAAGCCCAAGGGTGCGATGCACCTGCACAAGGGGCTGGTGTTTGCGATGCAGCGCAGCGCAGCGTCTCTGCCGCAATCGGGCGTCGACGAGCGCATGTGCTTCCTGCCGCTGTGCCACATCTTCGAGCGCATGGCCGGTGCGTATGTGTCGCTGTATGCGGGGTCTCGGCTGAACTTTGTCGAAAACCCCGACACCGTGGCAGAGAACATCCGCGAGATCTCGCCGACGGTGTTTGCCGCGGTGCCCCGCGTCTGGGAGAAGTTCTACTCGGGCGTGATCATCGGCGTCCGTGAATCCACCCGGCTGCAGCAGCTGATCTACGCCTGGTCCATCGGCGTGGGTGGGCAGGTGGTCGACGCCGTGCTGGCCGGGCAGTCGGTGCCGGGGCTGCTGAAGCTGAAGTTCAGGCTGGCGCGCTTTCTGGTGCTGGACAACGTGCGCAAGCTGATCGGCATCCACCGCGCGAGGCTTGTCATCACCGCCGCTGCGCCCATCTCGCCCGACCTCATCCGCTGGTACCTGTCGCTGGGCATCCCGATGCTGGAAGCCTGGGGCATGACGGAAACCTGCGCGCTCGGCTCGCTGAACCGGCCCAACGCCATGCGCCTGGGCACCATTGGCACGCCGGTGGAAGGCCTTGAGATGCGCATCGACCCCGCCACGGGCGAGATCCTCGCGCGTGGGCAGAGCATCTTTGCGGGTTACCTGAACCTGCCCGAAAAGACCGCGGAGACCATCGACGCTGACGGCTGGCTGCACACGGGCGACGTCGGGCTTGTAGAAGAACAGGGCTACTTCCGCATCACCGACCGGATGAAGGACATCATCATCACGGCCGGCGGCAAGAACATCACGCCCAGCGAGTTCGAGAACGAATTGAAGTTCTCGCCCTACGTGTCAGATGCCGTGGTCATCGGCGACAAGCGCCCCTACCTCACCGCGCTGATCATGATCGACCAGGAAAACGTCGAGAAGTTTGCGCAGGACAACGATATCCCGTTCTCCAACTTCACCAGCCTGACCCGTGCCCGTGAGGTGCAGGATTTGATCCAGCTCGAGATTGACCGCGTGAACGCCAAGTTTGCGCGTGTCGAGCAGGTCAAGGCCTTCCGCTTGCTGGAAACGCAACTGACGGCTGAAGACGAGGAACTCACGGCCACGATGAAGCTCAAGCGCAATCTGGTGCAGAAGAAATACGCTGCCCTGATCGAAGGCATGTACAAGGGTTCTGCCTGATGCCGCGTGTGGCGCTGCGGCGTTAACCAGCCAAGACCCACTGTCCCTGAATCCTGTCCCACAAGGAGATTGACCGATGAAACTGAAATCCATCATCGCGGCCTGCATGGTCGTGGCTGGCGTTGCCGGCGTCGCGAGTACCGCGCACGCCAACCAAGGTGTCAGCAAGAACGAGATCGTCCTGGGCTCCATCCAGGACCTGTCAGGTCCGATCGCCGGTTTCGGCAAGCAGGTGCGACTGGGCATGCTGCTGCGCGTGGACGAGATCAACGAACAAGGCGGCATCAACGGCCGCAAGCTCCGCCTGATCGTTGAAGACTCGGCCTACGCCCCGCAGAAGGCCGTGCTGGCCGCGCAGAAGCTGGTCAACCAGGACAAGATCTTCGCGATGGTCGGCCACATCGGCACGGCACAGAACATGGCCGCCATGCCGGTGCAGTTCGAGAAGAACGTGATCAACTTCTACCCGGTCACGGCAGCCCGCGAAATGTACGAGCCCTTCCACCGGCTGAAGTACAGCTTTGCGGCCACCTACTACGACCAGATGCTGGTCGCAGCCCCGAAGCTGTACAAGGAAAAGAACGCCAAGAAGGCCTGCACGATGTACCAGGACGATGAATTCGGCCTGGAAGTGGTGCGTGGTGCCGAAGCCGGCCTGAAGTCCATCGGCGTGGAAATTGCCGAGAAGACGAGCTACAAGCGCGGGGCCACCGATTTCTCCAGCCAGGTGGCGCGCATGAAGGCGGCCAACTGCGACTTCGTCGTGCTGGGCACCATCATCCGCGAAACCATCGGCGCCATCGCCGAGAGCCGCAAGACGCAGTTCAGCCCCACCTTCCTGGGCTCCAGCGCCGCCTACACCGACCTGATCCACAAGCTGGGTGGCCGCGCGATGGACGGTTTCTACGCCACCCACACCGTGGCAAACCCCTACCTGGACGCCAACTCCCAGCAAGTCGCGTTCTGGGCCAACAAATACAAGACCAAGTTCAACGAAGACCCGACGGTGTTCTCGGTGTATGGCTACACCATCATCGACCACTTCATCCTGGGTGCATCGAAGGCTGGCCAAAACCTGACCACCGACAGCTTCATCAAGGCGATGGACAGCATGACCTTCCCGACCGACATAGTCGGTTCGGCGCAGTCCAGCTTCGGCCCGACCAAGTGCCTGGGCCGCAACGCCTCGCGCCGGGCGAGGCTGAAGGATGCCCGGGGGGGGGTGCAGTCGGAGTATGTGTCGCCGCCAGCCGCGGCTGCCGCACCGGCCGCCAAGAAGTAATGCTCAGGCCGCCGGCGGCCAGCGCCCGGCGGCTTTTGTCAACGCCGAACAAGCGTCCACCAGGCCCGCCGCGCGCTGCAACTCTGCACAGAGTTCGGCCTGGCGGGCTTCTTGCGATGCCGTTGGAAACCCCATCATGGCCAGCACGGTCTTCATGCTGTGGGCCAGGCGACGGGCTTCGGCCCAATCGTCAGCCTTCGCCAAAGGGCTGCCGCTCAAGGCCATCGCCAAGGCTGACAACTCAGCCAACTCGCGCCGCATCAGCGGCCCCGAGAAAGCCCGCATCTGTTCGAAGAGCGGTGCCTGGCCTTCAAAGTAGCGTGCCACGGCATCAGCTGCCGCGGCATCAGAGC